>MGOY01000030.1 GCA_001797275.1 Clostridiales bacterium GWF2_38_85
ATTTTGAAGCAAAAAGAAATCGAGTGCTCACACGGAATACTCAAATCCGTTATGAACACTCGATATGGTGCGGGTAACAGGACTTGAACCTGCACATCCTTGCGAACATAAGAACCTGAATCTTACGCGTCTGCCAATTCCGCCATACCCGCATATTAAATTATTGAATTTTACGCAGTCTGCAACATCCTGATTCTCGAGACGTTATTCCCCATGCCTGCAAATGTTCAACGAAGTGTATTATATCATATATAAAATATAATTTCAATAGTTTTTTTGCTTTTTACTATTGATTTATACTGTTAAAAAAGATAGAATGTATATATAAAATATAATAATCTGTCAGGAGAAAAGTAAATGTCAAAATTATCGATATTTATTAAAGAAAACTTTCGAATAATCAGAAAGTTTTGGATCAATCAATTTACCATGTCTTTATTTGGATTGTTTCTCACAATACCTATGTCGGTTTTCGCCAAAAAGAACTCACTTGGCAATACTCCTGTTTTAATTGCAAGCATAGTTGCTGCCTTTTTGTTTATTTTCATAATGCATGATTTATTCTGGCAAGCAGGCGCAAAAAATGCAATAAAACAAAAAGGAAAAGGGAGTAGAATTGACAGAAAACATGGGCTTAAGACTGCTCTGGTTGCCTATTCGCCAACAATTATTATTACTTTAATTTCTGTTATTATGTTTTTGATAAATGTCAATTCATCATCGGAATGGGCTGGTAATGTTAATTCGGTTTTGATTTTTATTTTGAATTTTATTTTCAGCGGAATGTATTTTGGAATTTTCAATCTTTATTTCAGTAATCAACCATATTATATGCTGATCTTTACTGCTATAACCATAATAATCCCAGCGATATCATATTATATGGGAACCAAAGAGACAAAATTACACTCATTAGTAGGACTTGGCAATGTTGATTTCAAGACAAAAACAAAATAATCGAATATAAATATTGACACAGGCATATACTTCATAAATGAGGACAGGAGGCCTGGTATTAATGAACGAAAATAGTGAAAACATAAATTCTGAATTTTACAATGAAAATTATTTTAATTCTCCTAAAAAGGTTCTTATAATATTTATTGCTTTTATTATTACTATTATTTTATTCTATTTCATTGCAACAATTTTTATTTCATATGGATACCGTGAAGCGATGAACGCTACTTATTTTCAAAGTATAAATACAAGCGGAGATAATATAAATAATACCTTAATTATAATTGATCCCGGTCACGGCGGTGAAGATAGAGGTGCTATAGCAAACGGACTTGCAGAAAAGGATCTGAACCTTGCTGTCGCTATGAAATTGAATCAATTTTTCATATTATCCGGTTACACGGTTATAATGACAAGAACCGATGATGTTTTATTGTATAAAGAAGGTCAGGAAGACCGCAAGAAATTTTACGATCTAAGAAATCGGCTCGAGATCGCTGAGAAGTATGAAAACTGTATTTTCATTAGCATCCACATGAACAAATTTCCGCTACAAAGCTCACATGGACTTCAGGTTTTCTATTCCGATAATGATGAATCAAGCCAGGTGCTTGCTGAAATGATACAGAATGAATCAAAATTGCTTGATCCAACTAATACACGAAAAATAAAACATGACAATAATACTATCTATATCCTTGAGAAAATAACAAAACCCGCAGTTCTGGTCGAATGCGGATTTATTTCAAATTATGAAGAATCGAGACTTCTTGTTGATGAACAATATCAGAACAAACTTGCTTTTATCCTGTTCTGCGGAATAACAAAATTTATGAATAAAACTGAAATTTCAGAAAGGTAACTTTATGAAGACAGACGAAAAAAATATTTTTGTATGCTCAAATTGCGGTTACAATTCAATAAAATGGTATGGTAGATGTCCAGAATGCAATGAATGGAATACATTTGAAGAAAGAATAATTAGAAAAACACTAAAGACTTCAAAAGCATCGGATAAAATGACAGAAATATATCATACAAGTATAGCAATGCCAATATCAAGTATTGATTATCCAAACCATATAAGAATAAAAACCGGGATGGGCGAATTTGACAGAGTACTTGGTGGGGGTATTGTTAAGGGTTCAGCAGTTTTATTGTCAGGTGAACCTGGAATAGGGAAGTCTACTCTTCTTTTACAAATATGTGAATGCATAGGTTCATATGGCAAGATATTATATGTTTCAGGTGAAGAATCTGCTTCACAGATAAAATTACGAGCTACTAGGATTGGTGTTGACACATCAAATTTATTAGTTTTATGTGAAACGAATATAAATAAGATATTATTGGAGCTTGATGCTGTAAAACCCGCTGTTGTAATAATAGATTCAATACAAACGATGTACGATGATAATCTAAGTTCATATCCCGGCAGTGTAACTCAGGTTAAGCAGAGTGCATCACTTTTAATGAGCAAAGCAAAATCCAACGATATGGCTATTCTAATAGTTGGTCATGTAAATAAAGATGGTGCTATTGCAGGTCCTAAGGTTCTTGAGCATATAGTTGATGCAGTTTTATATTTTGAAGGTGAAAAGCAGCACGCTTACCGTATAATACGAGCAGCAAAAAATCGTTTCGGTTCAACAAATGAAATTGGTATATTTGAGATGGTTGAAAACGGACTTGCAGAAATTGAGAATCCTTCAGCAGTATTATTATCTCAAAGGCCACGCGGTGTATCAGGAAGCTGCGCAGTTTGTGTTGTTGATGGTAGTAGACCAATTATTGCAGAAATACAAGCTCTTGTTACTCCAACCTTTTTCCCGAGTGCGAAAAGAATGTCAACCGGTCTAGATTACAACAGAACATCATTGATTTTAGCTGTTCTTGAAAAGCGTCTTGGATATCGTTTTTCAACTCAGGATGTATATTTGAATGTCGCCGGTGGATTAAAAATTGACGAGCCTTCAAGTGACATAGCTACTGCTCTTGCTTTAATTTCTTCATATAAAGATATTGCAATCCCTGATGATGTTATTGCATTCGGGGAAATAGGTCTTGCCGGTGAATGCAGATCAGTATCAGGCATTGAAATGCGAATTAATGAAGCTGTCAGATTAGGATTTACAAATATTGCGATTCCGCATAGATCGATGAAACTTTTAAAAAAAACATATCCCGAAGTGACAATAAATCCGATTAGAAGCGTTTTTGATTTACTGAAATTAATTGGTATTTAAATGAATATACAAAATATTAAACCAAATGAACCTAATATACCATCAAATTATGTCGCTGGAGTATTTATATCAGATAATTTTCCATTATATATGGAAGAAAAGCTTCATAATTTTAACATACAAACTATTCGACTTAAGTCTTGTAAAAACATTTTAAGCGAAGTCAGATATCATACAGATATACTTTGCTGCAATGTAAAAAAAGGCATTTGGTTTTTTGAACCTGAAAACGCATTCAGAGTTGTTAATGATTTAGACACATTTTGGCAGGGAAGTGATGTAGTACAAATTATTGTTGGTTCAGAATTAAAAGACAAATATCCTCACGAAGTAATGTATAATTGCTTCACCATTAATGAACATTTGTTCTGCTCTGGATTTACATCACCGCATATATTAAAATATGCTGAAGAAAATGAATTAAATATAATTAAAGTTAAACAAGGATATACCAAATGTTCAGCTGCAATATGCGGTAAAAATAGTATTGTTACATCTGATAAAGGATTATATAAAATACTGATTGAATTAAAATATAATGCTTTATTAATTAACGGTTCTGACATTCGACTAAACGGCTTTTCCTGCGGGTTTATTGGAGGATGCAGTGGAATGATTGCAGCGGATAAAATTGCGTTTACGGGCAACTTAACACGAATGAAAGATTATAAAAGTTTAAAAAGCTTTTTAGACAACATACATATCGAATCTATTTTATTAGGTAATGAGGTATTATATGATTATGGTGGTATCTTACCATTTTGTGAATACTCAGTCTGATCTCTTTATAATCTCTTTAAATTCATATTTATACATATTATCTTCGTATATACCCCTACCGTACTATACAAAATTTGCATTTTGTATAGTACGGTTAAGTTATCAGAGTTTAGCAGTTATTCTTTTTTCGTACTACCGTTGCACTTCCAAAATGCTCGTTTTGTGCAATTTACAATTAATTTTTTCTGATTCTCTATGTATACTCCACTGCAACGCCCTGTCGGATATCTGCTTTGTAATTGCTTGTGAAAGCCGATTCTGGAATTTCAATATAGCCAACAAAACGATAATGAATCACAAGCTTTTGGATACGGCTCTTGCCGGTACCTTCCACACATACGAAGAAAGCAAAAGAATGCAAAAAGAAATCGAGTGTCCATGTCACTCCTAATATAAATTTGCTGTACCACAATGTTATTAATATAATTTTACCATCGAAAATAAAACAAGTCAAACACTTTACAGCATTCGACTTGTTTCGACAAAATATTATGTGATCCACTGACAAAAAAGATGCGGGGAGTTTAACGTGGAAAATGTTTATTAGGCGGTGTCCCCTGTCTTTGCGGGCTTGACTCACAGTCATGTTGCATTATACCAATTTCGATTTAATATCTTCTACGATTTTATCAAAAACCTGCTCCCGTTCCGTAGACGTATCATAAATCGTAAAACCGTATTTCACTAAATGATCAGTCATAGATCGACTGAATGGAATGGCTTCTTGACTAACTTCTCTTAGATCATCATCATCTAAACTATATGTCCAATCGTCTTCCGTATCGTATTTCCTAAAATCGTTGAAAAATTCATCAGCCGTTTTTTTGTTTTGCACCAACCCTATAAGCAAAAAATTGTCTTTCAATTCTTCTATCTCATACATTTTCAGAATAGGTAATATCTTCTCAAAATTAAAATACCCTCCTTCCAACACAAACCTATTTCCTTTTACAGCGTGCGCCCGCAGGTTTAGCTCATATGCAACGCCGTGACTGGAAGAAAATGCACCAAGAAAATGACCAAGGAACGGCGCTAAATTGTCTGTGGTCTTCCTTCTATTCCAATTAAGCTTAATATTTAATTGTGGATATGCCCCTTGAAATGTGGCGACAAGTTTGTCGACACTGATGACAAAGTAATTTAGCTCTTCGTTTATTTTTCTTGCTAATGTTGATTTACCGGCTCTTGACGGACCTGCAATGATTATGTTTTTCAAAATAACACCTCGCCTAATATAAATTTTCTAGGCTCCTATTATATCAAAAACCTGCCGATAAAGCAATTACTGCTTTATTCGACAGATTTTTCTTTTTGGTGCGGATGACAGGAATTGAACCTGCACTCATTGAGAATCGGCTTCTAAGACCGACGCGTCTACCATTTCCGCCACATCCGCATTTTATCGCAACATTTTTTGCGAACATATGAATTTTAACATAATTATATCGAAAAGTCAAGCATTATTATCTTTCAATTTACTATAGTAATATGTAATTAGCTGCAAAGCCAAATATCAGGCTTTCTGTTATACACAATAGATAATATTCAACAATAATTCTTTGTGTATACACAGCCATTTTCAACTGCAACCAACTACTATCAATCCCCTTCCCTATTATAATAAATCCAACCGCACATAAAATTGTGCTGAATATAATACCCCATAATATTATATTTCTTGATATTGGCATAATAGTATATAGTATGCTTAATTTCTTTTTGTTTCTATTCATTTTTATTTACCTTTAGCTTAATTTTAAGCTTTTCCTTTCTTTACATTTGTTTAATTTTATGTTATAATTGAATAAATACTAATATGTAAATATATTAAGCTAACAATTGAATGGTGTAATTCATTTATCAGGTTATATACTAAATAAGAATTATATGGGAGAAAATTATGAAGTGTCCAACATGTTCTCATCTCGAAAGTAAAGTTATTGACTCCAGGCCTTCAACTGAAGGCGATTCAATACGCCGCAGACGCGAATGCTTGAATTGCCAAAAACGGTTCACTACATATGAAACAATTGAGACAATTCCTATTATGGTAATTAAAAAGGATAAGTCTCGTGAAAGCTTTGATCGGAATAAAATTCTCATGAGCATTATCAGAGCATGTAATAAACGTCAGGTTTCACGAAATGATATGGAAAGAATCGTCAACGAAATTGAACTTCAAGTTCAGAATTCACTTCAAAACGAAGTGCCTTCTTCATATATCGGTGAGCTTGTTATGAATAAACTCAAAGCTTTAGATGAGGTTGCTTACATCAGATTTGCTTCTGTTTACAGGCAGTTTAAGGACATAACTGATTTCATGGATGAGTTAAACAATTTAATGACACAAAAATAAAAATAAAAAAGCAGCAGGTGATGTCAATTCCCTGTTGCTTTTAATTTTGATTTTTAATTAACTTAATTTTATACCTTCCTCAAGTAAAATATCAGGATTTACAAGTATACCGTTAACCGATGCTGCAAACATAAATTCATTTCCTGTAACATACCCAGTATTACCGCTTAAACCTATTGTTACACCTTTTTTAACATTTACATTCTCTGATACACTAATTGATTTCAGATGACAATAAATAGTTTGTATACCCATGCCATGGTCAATAATTATTGTTTTGCCTGTTAATTCTGTCTCACCGGCAAATATTACTTTCCCAGCTTCCGAGGATTTCACGGATGTTCCTTGAGTTACGTTAAAAACATTACCGGGGCAGGATACGGATGCCGGATCGGGATCATAGAATAATTCATCACTATAATAATATTTTGCTTCTCCTGAAATAGGATCTAAGAAAGTTATACCATCTTCTATGTATAAAAGATTCTCGCTTCTAATATATGAGTTTAATAACAGTTCATTGAATTCGGTATACGCAGATGATGATAAAGTTTTTGTAGGAGTTATGTGATAAATTGTGTTATCAACCTGATTTACCGTTATATCAAAATTTGTTTCTCTTCCGCCTGCTTTAAGCTTCATTGAATAGATACCCGGAGAATTCTTATTGCTAATCGGTAATAAAGCTATATACTTGGGATCACAATTAAAAAATTTCAAATCTGAAGTTTTAAGATTTGTTTCTATAACGATAACTTCAGAAGAATCCAGGAAACTTGCATTAATTGTTAAAATATCACCTTGCGATAATTGTTCACTTGAAATGGTAAATTTGGCGGGTATATCATATCTGGCATTAATTTTATATTCGGCAATACCGTATGTAGTATTTGTTTCGGTCTGATTCCACTTTGCATGAACATAAATAACAAGTGACATATCGGTACCAAAGGATAATTGAGATATATTCAAGGAGTCTGACTGATAAATACGATTCCCTACATAATCATAAACATCAATAGAAACAACATCCGGTGCTTCTACAAATTGAAGTACATTTACCATGTCTGAAAACAGCTCATATTCAGATACATCATCGCTTTGCAGTTCAGTTTGTGTGTCTTTATAATATGTATTATCACTCTTCCTATAATTCCAAGTATACTCAACAGGTAGTACTTTTGATTGTATTCCGCTAGCTGTAATAGTCAACTCTGGTAGTTTTGCATTATCATATAAATATACTAATTCATCACGTAATAATAATTTTTCTGAAGTCTCCTCATCTAAAAGCAAATATTCACCATCCGGAGACAACATAAAACATTCTTTTGCATCAAGCGAAGGAAACAATAAATAATCAACTTGCTTATCCGGTCTTTGATATCCTATGACAACAGCACTTTCGCTTTCGTTATTGATATCTCTCGGAGCTTTTGATATTTTATGTGCATCAAGCATTGCATTTAAATAAAAATCAACATTAGTCTTATCTGTATATAGAATTATCTCATCCGATGGAAGAGTTATATTAACCTGGTTTATATCCTTAGCAGCTATATTATGTGATGAATACACAATAATCAGGTAAATAATAAATATTACGGGCAGACACAGTATTAATGAAATTGCAATATTCAATGTTTTTTTGCCGTTATTCAATTTCTACTCCCCTTTCGAAAATTCAATTTTATTTGATATATTTTTTAATTATATTTGTTGCTGTACTTATGTCATCATTTACAATCAGATATACAAATAAGCCTTTCCTTACAACTCCAGTTTTATTGAAAATTGCATACATAGCAGGAGAATAATCTTGTGAACGTGTTTTTTGTACACCTAAATATTTATCTAATTTATCATAAATAATTTGAGAATTATTGTCATCAGTTGCTTTGAATATAAAAATTCTATTCGCTTGTAAAGCATCGCTTGGTAATAAACTAACTTTTTCGGTAAACATATCAGTTTTTATGCCCATATCTTGCAATATAGTGTCATCGCTTGCTGGATATAATTCTGTAAACGTTACGTTGCTTGTTATTTCATCAACAATATCCTGAATTGGTGGTACTTCCACAGATTTACATGCTGAAATATTTACAATAATGATAAATATAAAAATTATTGATAAAATTTTTCTCATAAACATTCTCCTACTTATCAGATCCTAAAAGCATAGTTTTTATATTTTGATATTGACCTAATATTTTATCCGCTGCATAACCTCTGAAAATTTCAATCCATCTATCATAGTATTGATAATACAAATGAACATAATGATCTGGGCTATATTCAGATATTAAATAACCTTCATCATCAGTAAGGCAAGTGGAAATATCAATATAATCATATCCATTATCATTACAAAACTGGAGCATCAATTCATTACATTCCCGCGTTACTTCGTTTGTTCTGCCTAAATCTGGCTTTTCGCCTTCCCTAACATAGTAAGATGTGCTTGTTATTATAATTTCGACATCAGGTGATTTTTCGAGTATCTTATTTATTAATTTTTCTGCATTACTGATTCCAGTTGTTGCATATGAACCCGCAAAATCATTTAATCCAAGCATAATAAATACTTTTGAAACTTTTGCTTCTGCAATTGCGTCCCATACCGGCATCTGCTCACCGTTGTATGTTGGATGTAATGAAGAATTTTCTTTCAAAGCATTATAAAAGCCATAACTTTCAGAACATAAAAATAATGGATTAGCAAAATAATTTGAATCTGAAAGCAATTTTGCTTGAACTCTTGCTTTTAATCCGACTGCTATAGAATCACCAATAAACGCAGAATTATTAAAATACTCATTACATTCTTGTATTGTCAATCCGTGCAAATCAGTATCCTGAACTATCGGAGGCTCCGAAGGTTCACTAACTTCAGATACAGTAGATTCTTCTTCGGATGTAGTTTCACTGCTGGTATCCTGTGAATTATCAATACTTGTGTTTGATTCCATTGTAGATATTGTATTTGATGTTATAGATTCATTGTTTGAAATAGTTGAATTTGAATCTTCCGGCTTGCTTTCATCTTTATTAAATTCACATGCATTTAGAAAAGTAACTGTCATTATTATATATGCTAAAAATAAAGATATGTATTTAATGCTTTTTTTCATATTTCAAATTCCTTTCATTTCAACTATTCAAATTGCATTGTCATCGAAGAAACATTTTTATAATTACTATCTAATTTTGAAGCAGCATATGCTCTGAATATATTCGTCCATATATCATATGCGGGATCATATAGATGACATTCATTATCGCTGCAATAATCAGGCTTCAAATACCCGTTATCAGTTGCCAGAGCGGTTGCAACATCAATATAATCCATACTGTTTTCATTGCAATACTCAAGCATCAGTTGATTTAGTTTACGAAGATTCTTTGAGGTTAAATTAGTAAGTGACTTTTCCCAGTCTTCATATAAATATGTCGCACTTATTATTATTATTTCAACATCCGGAGATTTTTCTTTTATGCGTGAGAACAATGTTTTATAATTTTTAAGTGTTTCTTCGGGTCCTGTCCCATTATTATATTTACCAACATCGTTGAGTCCAAAAAGTATAAATACTTTTTTTACTCCCATTAATGCAACAGCGTCTTCAATTTTAGTTTGTTCGCCTTGATACATAGGATGAACTGATTTATCTGATATTGGCCATAATGCACTTTCCGCACCATAGCTGCCTGCAACATGAAATTTTACACTACTCATAAATTCTGAGTTCGTCAAACGTTTTCTGTCAATATAGGATTTATAACCAAGCATTACGGAATCGCCGACAAAAACCGACTCTTTGAAGTACTCATCACATTCCTTCGCAGTATATCTGCTCCAGTCTGTGCTTTGTTCTGTAACTACGCTTGGATTACTTTGATCAGTGCTTGATTCGAGAGTTGAATTATCGGGACTTTCGTTTTTTGAATTGTCTGATGATACTTCTGTACTTGAATTTTCTGAATTGTCAGAAATTGTAGATACAACCGGAGCCTTTGAATTAATCTGTGAATCATTATTGGAGTTTTCATTTGGCAACGGTATTGTTACACAGGATATTAATACTGCAATAAGCACCGCAAAGCCAATAATTAGTGTAAGAACCTTAAATTTCATGTAATATACCCTGCCATTCGGTGATAATCTCAATTGAGTATAATTATACATCATCATAAATATTATGTCAATCGTTGTCGTGAAAGTAAATGTAAAAAAATTAAATTATAAAATAATGTTATCTATAATGAGCATAATAAAAATATATTTCCTCGAAAGGAACAATCTATGCCTTTTCAAGATAATAACATAGAAATTATTGAAAATGAACTACAAAAAAGATTTATTAATTGTTGTGATTTTAATAACAACAGAATCAACTGCGATGAAGCTGTTGTCGGTATATATTTTTTTAGCTATATAACCGAACGCATTTTTATGACAGACAGGATTATAAAATCAATTATAGATAAAAAAGATAAAATTAAAGAATTTAACGGTAAATTCGAAGCTTTAATTCCTGTAAATATTTTTTCTGATTTTATTTCTATAGATGATTCTGTTATTAAAATTCTTGATGGTTATACGCTTGTTTGTATTCAGATCAAAGAAAGATGTTATCTTTCGCTCTGCAAAGCTGATGATGTAATCGGGCGATCTGTCAGCAATCCAAACACAGAAGGAGCATTAAGAGGATCCTATTCTGCTTTTGTTGAAGACATAAGGAAAAATATTGCAATGATGCGGCAAATATTAAGGACAGATAAACTTAAAATCGAACAATTTATTATTGGTAAGCTTTCGAACACACGAATTGCGATATGTTATATAGAAGGTAGAGCAAAAAAGCAGGTTATTGATGAGGTCAAGCGAAGAATTTTTGATGCGGACATAACATCGGTTATGGATTCCGCATATATAGAAATTGCATTTGAAAAAAGTCCTTCCCTCTTCAGAACAGCAGGCTCAACCGAGAAACCTGATAAAGCTTGTTCGAAATTGATATCCGGCAGAGTTGCAATTGTTGTTGATGGCAGTCCCTTTGTTTTAACTGTACCATATATTTTTGTAGAAAATCTTCAATCTACCGAAGATTATTTAAAATCTCCTATATATTCAACATTTATCAGAACTATCAGATTTATTGCTATTCTGATATCTGTTTACTTACCCTCAGTATTTATAGCAGCGGTTTCGGATGATATCAAACTTTTGCCTCTTGAATTGCTTTTATCAATCAGTACAGCACGTCGAAATATAGCCTACAGTTTATTCGGCGAAATACTTTTGATGCTGATAATATTTGAAATTATTCGTGAAGTCGGTATCAGAATGCCTAAATCGGTAGGTAATGCTGTCGGTATTGTAGGTTCGATTATTCTTGGCGATGCAGCTGTAAAAGCAGGTATTGCCAGTACAACAGTTATAATTGTTGTTGCACTTACAGCGATTTCAAACTTTGTATTACCGCCATATGTCGACTCAACTGTAATATTAAGATTCGGATTTTTATTTGCAGCATATTTTCTTTCATTCTTTGGTATATTTGCTTTAACACTAATAATCTTGACTCGTTTATGCAGCAAAGACAGCTTTGGTACACCGTATATGATGCCAATTTCGCCTTTAGATAAAGAGGGATTATCAGATTTTATAACTGTTGTTCCGAAAAAAGTGCTTGGCAGAGCCGAAAAAGGAGTAACAAAGGATAAATAATTTTATGAAAAAAAGA
The DNA here is from genome assembly GCA_001797275.1 of Clostridiales bacterium GWF2_38_85. Lineage (GTDB taxonomy): Bacteria > Bacillota > Clostridia > Oscillospirales > CAG-382 > GWF2-38-85. The sequence continues at coordinate 12,093 of MGOY01000030.1, forward strand.
ATGCTTGTTATTAGTGCAATTATTATAATCGCTATATCTGTATCTTTTTTTGAAACACGCAATCCTATAACAGCATATTGCATTGGCTTGACTGTGCAAAAAGAGAATAATGAAATAATTTATGGATTTATTATTGCGAAACTTGAAGAGGAAGGTGCTTCAATTGAAGTTACTTTAATAAAACAAAACGGTAAATTTTCTTACGCGTTACAAAGCCTGAAGGAAAGTGATATCCTATTATTTTATCCGACCGTTAAGGGCATATATATATGTCGAGATATTAACAAAACAGAAATTGATGATATGTTGAATACAATATTTGAGATGCATTCATTCCCTACCGATATAACTGTTGTAATGACTAATGATCCAAACAAATTAATTCTCGAAAAAGATATTGGATCCGGAATCTCTGGCGCTTTATTCATACCAAAATTAATTGAAAATCAGAAACGAAAAGTTACTTTAATTGATTACGCCAAAGGTAAAGAAATCCCCCTGATTTGTTATCAAAACGGACAGTTCAATATACAAAAACAGACTGATTAAATAAGGAATATATAATTAAATGAATAAATTCTCGGCAGTATCAATTTGCACTATATGTTTATATGCGAACTCAATTATTTTTCCGATAGCTTCATGGCAGGAAGCCGCTGTTGCGTGTAGTATTGGTTTTATTTTCGCTCTGTTTTTATGGTCAGTTTATAATCTTAAAATTCCTTTAAAACATTTTTCGGTTATTTTTATTTTAATGTCTGCCAATGAATTGATCATATATTCAACAACAACAAAAAGCTTTCTTGCGGATAACACGGTTACAATATTAATCACTTCGATATCAATATGCATATTTTTATTATATGCCGGTATAAAATCAATGACTTATCTTGCGCAGATATTGATATGGTCTATTCCTTTATTATTTTTACTTTTTATTTTTGCACTAAATGGCTATAAAATTGAATTTTCGAATGATAACGATTACTTTTTCACGGGATTGAACAATATTTTTAAATTTATTCTACCTATGATTTTACTCATGGTATTGATAAGAGAAAGCAAAGGTACAAGAAATCACTTTCTAGCTGGAATTTCAATTGGTTTAGTTACAGTGTTATTGCAGGGTGTGATAACTTCCATTTTCGGCTCAACGATTATTAAGAATCAGCATCCGTTACTCGTCTGTGCAAAACAGTCAGGATTGCCTCTTGAAGTAATTTTATTAGGCACCATTACTTTTGCCGGTATAATAAAAATCGCGGCATATCTAATAGGAGCACAAACTTTATTAAAAAAATATAAATATAAAAATTTGCATATTCTTATTTTATTTTTAGCGACAGTTGCAATTATATATTTAACTACACCCACATAGAATTTAATAATGAATCAAAATGGAGGTACACAGGTTATGATTTATAAGTCGTTCGACTATCAGAGTGATTTTTCAAAATATTCTGTACAACAAAAGCAAATTAAAGAATCAATAAAGCAAGACGAAAAAAGATTGGTTGAAATTAACATTAATTATCCGGAAATGATAAAAGCTGATTTCGAGCCAAAAACTGCTGTAAAAATGTCTGATTACTATAAAAGAATGGCTATGGGATTTGCTGATTTTGCTCGTAAAAAACTAAAAGAAGAAGCTATAAAGAATATTAGTAATTTAAATTCACCATATAGTGTAGTAATGAAATACATACCTACATTCGAAAATACGGCATTAATTTCAATAGTTACCGATGTTTTTGTATATTATAATTCAATTCGTTCTGAAACAGAAAGGATATCTAACATTTTTCTTAAAACAAAGTTTGGTTTATTGAATTTCACTGACTTCTTTAGGTCTGAAGTAAAAAGATTGATTATAAATTATATACTTGAAAATTCAATTAATACTTTTACTTCTGATTCATTATACAACAATTATCAGGATCTTATAAAAAAGAATTTTAAAGTTAAAAATTTATTTCTGTGTGAAAACGGATATGGATTCTATTATAACGCAGGAATATTGTCAGCAAATATAATGCCATCAGTATACATAATACCTTTTGGTACATTCGGTGATAAGGAAATCGGACTGCACTTTATAAAAACATGAAAAGAATTTATAAAAAACCTTTACTTTTATATTTTATATGAGTATAATTGGTATATTAAAATAAGATGATTATTTATCAAAACAAATGGAGTGAAAAAATGAAACAAGTAAGATTAGCAATTTTAGGTCAAGGCAGAAGCGGCCGTGACATTCATGGCCTTCACTTAAAAAGCGACACCGAGAGATTCAAGGTTGTTGCTGTTGTCGAGCCTTTTAATGCAAGAAGAGAACGAGCAGCGGTTGAATATGGATGCGATATTTACAACGATTACAGAGAACTATTTAATCGTAATGATATCGATTTAGTTGTAAATGCAACACCAAGCTATCTTCACTATTCTATTACAAAGGATTTATTACAGCACAAATTTAATGTACTTTGTGAGAAACCATTCACTCCTACTGTTGCTGAGCTAGATGATCTGGTTGCTACAGCAAAGGAAAACAATTGTAAACTTATGGTGTTCCAGCAATCCAGATTTGCTGGATATTTTGAAAAAGTCAAAGAAATAATTGCAAGCGATAATTTAGGTCGAATTGTTCAAGTAAATATTCAATTTAACGGATATGCAAGACGCTGGGACTGGCAATGCTGTCTTGAGTATAATGGCGGTAACCTCGCAAACACCGGACCACACCCACTTGACCAAGCATTAAATATTATGGATATGTATGATGGAATGCCGAATATTTATTGTAAAATGGATTCCTGCAATTCATTTGGTGATGCTGAGGATTATGTCAAGCTAATACTAACCGCTCCTAACAAACCATTAATAGATTTAGAAATATCGTCATGTGATGCTTATCCTTCATTTACATATAAAGTTCAAGGAACAAAAGGCACATTAAAAGGAAATATGTCAAAAATCGAATGGAAATACTTCAAACCTGAAGAAGCTCCATTCCAAAAACTTATTAAAACAACATTGACTTCCGGAACTGAGATGCTACCTGCTTATTGTGGTGAAAAGCTTAACTGGTACGAAGAAAGCTGGAATGGTGATCCGAACAGCCCCTTCATATTCGCAGTCAGAAAATATTATAATATGGTTTATGATCATCTGGTCGAGAATAAACCTTTGATAATAACACTTGATCAGGTAAGGCAACAGATAGCCGTTATAAATGAAGCTCACCGTCAGAATCCGCAATTTGATATCAGAAAATGATCGACAGGAGAGAAAATTATGATAAACCCTATTAATGGCTCATGGTTTGAATTTCAACATCATAATATCCTCGAAGGTAAGTACTGGAACGATATCTGCCGTAAGATGACGGAAGCTCAGTGGCGTGATAAAATACATGAAATGAATGAGTTCGGTATGGAATACCTTGTTCTAATGGCATCTGCTTTAAACGATGAAGCTTATTTTGAAACTGATATTTATCCAATGGCTGATCTTATCTGCCACAATCCGATGGAAGTTATGTTTGGTGAGACAGAAAAGCTTGGTATGAAAGTCTTTGTATCTGCGGGATTCTACGGTGAGTGGACAAGACCTTACGATAATTTTATTGATCCTGAAGTAACAAAGCGTGCTTTTAAAGCAATGAACCAATTATGTGAGAAATACGGTAAATATAAGAGCTTTCACGGCTGGTATCTTCCCGATGAAGCATGGATAAATAAGTATTTCGATCCGTTATTTATTGAGTTTATAAATAAATACAGCGCAGAAATGCATAGATTATCAAAAAATTATAAAATGCTGATTGCTCCTTACGGAGCAAAGGATTGTGTTGTCGATGACAAATTTGTTAAAAGACTTGAAAGTATTGATTGCGATTATATTGCATATCAGGATGAAATTGGTGTTGAAAAGTCAACTGCTGAACAAACAAAGAAATATTTTGAGAATCTTAAGTTTGCTCATGATAAAGCAGGCAGAGCTGCACTTTGGGCCGATGTTGAAACCTTCAAATTTGAAGGCAAGGTTTATCACAGTGCATTAGTTGCTCCGGAATTTGAGCGACTGAAAGCACAGCTTGAATCCGTATCACCTTATGTTGAGAAAATTCTTGTCTATACTTATGAATGCACATTCAACAAACCCGGGACTTCTGCTTTTATCGGTGATCCTAACACAACAAAGTTATATACTGATTATAAAAACTTCTTCAATTTGTAAATTGTAAATAATATCGATGGAGTGGAAATTCTTCATCGATATAAAATTTTATTTATGTATATTATGCAATATGTTGTATCATATGAATTATTATGTCGCAAAATATATTAAAAACTATCATTGCTTTATAATATAAAAGATGATAAAATAATATTGAGTTTTAGAAAAGGAATGATTGCTATGTTAGTTTATAAGCTTTCATATCGCAACCTTACAGGTAGCTTTTGTGTTGTACCTAAAAGCGCAATTACATGCTGCTCTAAAACATCTGCGCAAATCATCCCTTCACGACTAATTGAAATATACTTAACTTAAGACAGGCTTCAATCGGTTTGTCTTTAATTTTTTATTGGTATTTTTTATAAATATTTTAAAACAGGAGTAGTTTGAAGAATGAAAAAAGTAGCTGTTATTATGGGCAGCGACAGTGATCTCAAGGTAGTTGATGCTGCTATTAAACAATTAGACGATTTCGATATTCCTTATGAAACGAGAATAATGTCAGCGCACCGTACTCCTGAAGCAGTAGCTGAGTTTTCAAAAAATGCTTATGCTAATGGTTTTGCTGTAATTATTGCTGCTGCAGGCAAGGCAGCACATCTTGCAGGTGCAATTGCAGCTCAAACAACTCTGCCGGTTATCGGGATTCCAATCAAATCCTCAACGCTTGACGGACTTGATGCTCTTTTATCGACTGTTCAGATGCCAGCAGGTCTTCCTGTTGCCACTGTTGCAATTGACGGAGCTGTCAATGCAGCAATACTTGCCGCACAAATTATTGCTATCGAAGATAAGAAACTGACTATGAAGCTTGTAGAATTCAAAGAAAATATGAAAATAACTGTTCTTAAAAAAGACAAAGAATTTAATAGAAATCAATAAAATATATAACGCTTAAGGAGTATGGAATTATGAAAAAGCTTGAACAATTATACGAAGGTAAAGCGAAAAAGGTATTCAAAACAGACGATCCAAATCTTTTCATTGTAGATTATAAAGATGATGCTACTGCGTTCAACGGTTTGAAAAAAGGTACTATTTCCGGTAAGGGTGTTATTAATAATCGAGTTACAAACCACCTTATGAAGCTTCTCGAATCAAAAGGTATACCAACTCATTTTATTAAGGAATTATCGGAACGTGAAACTCTGGTAAAAAAGGTTACAATAGTTCCTCTTGAAGTTATTGTCAGAAATATCGCTGCCGGATCATTGGCCAAAAGACTTGGTCTCGAAGAAGGCACCAAGATGAAGAGAACTGTACTGGAATACTGTTATAAAGATGACACGCTCGGCGATCCGATGGTAAATGAATATCATATATATGCTATGGAATATGCAACTGAAGCTGAACTTAAGCTTATAGTAGATTATTCGCTTAAAATTAATCAGATTTTATCGGAATATCTTGCAGACTTAGGTATTGAACTTGTTGACTTCAAACTTGAATTCGGCAAAACAACCGATGGTACAATAGTTCTTGCTGATGAAATATCACCTGATACCTGCCGTTTCTGGGATTCAAAAACAGGTAAAAAGCTTGATAAAGACCGTTTTCGCCATGACCTTGGTGATGTTGAGGATGCCTATAAGGAAATTATGAAAAGATTACTTACTGAATAACGCTCGATACTTATTTCTGAAAGGAAAAAACTAATGTTAAATGAGTTACATGAAGAATGCGGTGTTTTCGGGATATACTCAAAAGATATAAATATTGATGTAGCATCAAATACTTATTATGCATTATTTGCTCTTCAACACCGTGGGCAGGAAAGTTGCGGTATTGTTGTTAACGATGACGGTGTTATGACAAGCCATAAGGATGTTGGACTTGTCGAACACGTATTCACAAAAGACACTCTTGCTCAGCTTGGACAAGGGCAGATTGCTATTGGTCATGTCAGATATGGTACAACCGGTACACGCCCACGCTTGAACGCACAGCCGATTGTAGTTAATCATATAAAAGGCTCAATGGCAATTGCACATAATGGCAATCTTACAAATGCTTTTACTCTCAGAGAAGAACTTGAGAGTAATGGTTCTATATTCCACACAACAAGCGATACCGAAGTAATATCATATGTAATAACAAAAGAAAGAATAAATTCATCCTCGATTGAGGAAGCAGTATGTAAAGCAATGCCGAAACTTAAAGGCGCTTTTTCTATTGTTCTTATGTCACCTACCAAACTTATTGCTGTACGTGATCCGCTTGGATTTAGACCATTGTGTATGGGTAAAATCGGTGAAAGTATTATATTTGCCTCAGAGACCTGTGCATTAGACAGCATTGGCGCAACTTATATCCGAGACATCCAGCCTGGTGAGATTGTTGTTGTTGACGAAAATGGTGTTAAATCTATCACGGAGCATTGCAATAAATCAAAAAAAGCTCTTTGTATCTTTGAATATATTTATTTTGCACGTCCCGATTCAGTTATAGATGGTAGCTCTGTTCATACAGCACGTCAGCGTGCGGGTGCATTTCTTTCACTTGAACATCCCGTACAAGCTGATGTTGTCATCGGTGTTCCCGATTCAGGGATTGATGCTGCAATCGGTTATGCAAAGCAATCCGGTATACCGTATGGGCTTGGATTTATCAAAAATAGATATATCGGTAGATCCTTCATTCAACCTACTCAGCTACAGCGTGAAACAAGTGTCCGTATAAAACTTAACCCTATTGCTTCAACCTTAAAAGGCAAAAGAGTTATTATGATAGACGATTCAATTGTACGTGGAACGACCAGTGCAAGAATAGTAAAGATGATAAGAGATGCAGGTGCCAATGAAGTCCATATGCGTATATCTTCTCCGCCTTTCAGATTTCCATGTTATTTTGGGACTGATATAGATTCTCAGGAGCATCTGATTGCCTGTCAGCATACACTTGATGAGATAAGAGATATTATTGATGTAGATTCATTAGGATATTTAAGTTTGGACAACTTAACAAAAATATGTGACAACGGAAATTCAGGTTTTTGTACAGCATGTTTCTCCGGTAAATATCCCACTGAAATTCCAACGGATGTTAAAAAGAATAAATTTGAACAGAAAATAAGCAACCGTTCAACGGATAATGAGTAATTCATTCGAAAGGATTTATAATCATGAAAAGTTACAGTGAAAGCTATAAAAATGCAGGAGTTGATATTACTGCGGGATACACTGCTGTAAAATTGATGCGTAAACACATTGCAAAAACAATGACTGCAGGTGCATTATCTGATATTGGTGGTTTTGGTGGTCTTTTTGAACTTGACCTGACAGGTATATCAAAACCAGTCCTTGTCAGCGGCACTGACGGTGTTGGAACAAAATTAAAAATAGCTTTTCTTATGGACAAGCACAATACTGTCGGTATTGATTGTGTTGCAATGTGCGTAAACGATATTATATGCTGCGGTGCAAAGCCTTTATTTTTCCTTGATTATATTGCACTTGGAAAAAACATACCTGAAAAGGTTGCTTCAATAGTTGAAGGTGTTGCAAACGGATGTGTACAGGCGGGATGTGCACTTATTGGTGGTGAAACTGCTGAAATGCCCGATTTTTATCCTGTTGATGAATATGACCTTGCCGGCTTTTCAGTCGGTGTTGTCGATAAATCAAAGGTGTTCGATAATAAAACAATAAAATCCGGAGATGCTGTTATTGCTCTTCCCTCTTCTGGTGTTCATTCAAACGGCTTTTCTTTGGTCAGAAAAGTTTTTAACATCAATTCTGATACAGTAAAAAGGTATTATGATGAGCTTGACACAACACTTGGTGAATCATTGATAACTCCGACAAAAATTTATGTAAAACCACTTCTTGATCTTGCGGAAAAAATTAATGTCAAAGCTGTCTCTCATATAACAGGTGGCGGATTTCATGAAAACATACCAAGAAGTATTCCTGAGAACTACAATGTAAAAATAGAAAAATCCGCTCTTAAAATTCTCCCAATATTCAACCTTATACAAAAGATAGGAAATATCGACGAACATGACATGTTCAACACATTTAATATGGGTGTTGGAATGAGTATCGTAGTTGATGCTGAAAATGCTGATTTTGCTATAAAAACACTTCGTAAAAGTGGCGAAAATGCTTATATTTGTGGTAAAATCGTAAAGGGCGACGGAGGTGTTGAGATATGCTGAAGGCTAAAATTGCTGTTTTTGTCAGCGGTGGCGGCACTAATCTTCAAGCAATTATTGATTCTGAAAAACGCGGCGAACTCCAACATTGTGAGCTTTCTCTTGTTGTGTCAAGCAAACCCGGTGCATATGCAACAGTCAGAGCAAAAGAAAATAATATTCCATTTGTTGAAATTAATATAAAAGACTTTCAAGACAGAAAAGACTTTGAAAACGAAGTTTTGAAAAAGCTGCATGAATACAATATCGACATAATAGTTTTTGCAGGCTTTATGTATATTTTAAGTGCCGAATTTGTTTCTGAGTATGAAAACAGAATTATAAATGTTCACCCTGCATTGATCCCTTCGTTTTGTGGAGATGGTTTTTATGGATTAAAAGTACATAAAGCTGTACTTGATTACGGTGTTAAAATAACTGGTGCTACTGTACATTATGTAAACAGCATAACCGATGGAGGGAAAATCATTCTTCAAAAAGCGATTGAAGTTCATGATAATGATACACCTGTATCCTTGCAGCAACGAGTTATGTGTGAAGCAGAATGGGTTATACTGCCACAAGCATGTGAATTGGTTGCTCAACAAATTATTGAAAGTAGGAATAATATAAAATGATTGATATATTTTCTGATCTTAAGAACAATTCATACCTCGGAAGAGGCATTCTGATTGGTAAATCGGAAGATGGCAAAAGTGCTGTAATTGCTTATTTTATCATGGGTAGAAGTTCAAACAGCAGAAACCGAATATTTGTTGAAGATGTTAATGGAATCAAAACTGAAGCATTTGATTCGTCAAAAGTTGTTAATCCGTCCCTTATCATTTATTCACCGGTAAGAGTATTGGATAATTCAACAATCGTTACCAACGGTGATCAGACAGATACTGTATACGATTATATTGTTACAGGGAAAAGCTTTGAGGATGCACTCAGAACACGCTTCTTTGAGCCTGATGAACCGAATTTTACTCCCAGAATCAGCGGAATTGTAAACCTGAAAGATAGCAATTTCTCATATAAGCTCAATATTCTAAAAAGTGATGAAGGTAATAAAAATGCCTGTATCAGATACTTTTTTGAATACGAAACGCCGGTATCCGGATGCGGTCATTTTATTCATACATATAAAACAGACGGAAATCCTATCCCATCATTCGAAGGCGAGCCGAAAAAGGTTTCAATTCAAGGCGATATTTATGAGTTTTCGGAAAAGTTATGGGATTCATTGAATATTGATAATAAAGTTTCGCTCTTTGTCAGATATATTTCATTGGATGGTTCCGGATACAGTTCAATTATTATAAACAAGAACACAAAAGAGTGATATTCAATTTTGCTTATTAAAATTAAGAAAGGTTTGAATATAAAATGTTAAATGAACTCGAATTGAAATATGGGTGTAACCCCAATCAAAAGCCTTCAAGAATTTTTATTGAGAACGGAGAGCTCCCAATCGAGGTTCTTAACGGGAAACCAGGTTATATTAATTTTCTTGACGCTTTAAACAGCTGGCAGCTTGTAAAAGAATTAAAACACGCTCTTGGATTACCTTCTGCTGCTTCTTTTAAACATGTCAGTCCTGCAGGAGCTGCTATAGGGCTTCCTCTTTCCGATGTTCTTAAAAAAATATATTTTATAAACCCTGATGAGGAGCTTTCTCCTCTTGCTTGTGCTTATGCCCGTGCAAGAGGTTCAGATCGTATGTCTTCCTTTGGCGACTGGATTGCACTTAGCGATTGCTGTGATGTACCAGCAGCTAAATTAATACAAAAAGAAGTTTCAGACGGTATAATCGCTCCCGATTACACTCCCGAAGCACTTGAAATACTTAAATCAAAACGCAAAGGTGGATATAATATTGTTAAAATAAATCCGGATTACATACCCAAAGAAACAGAACGCAAGCAGGTATTCGGTATTACTTTTGAGCAAGGCAGAAATAATTTTAAAATAGATGACAGTTTACTTGATAAAGTTGTTACCCAAAACAAAGCTTTAACTGAAGAAGCAAAAAGAGATTTAATTTTATCACTCATTGCTCTTAAATATACTCAGTCAAATTCAGTTTGCTATGCATATAACGGCCAGACGATTGGTGTCGGTGCCGGTCAGCAGTCGCGTATACACTGCACAAGGCTTGCAGGAAATAAAGCTGATTTATGGTTTCTCCGTCAGCATCCGCAGGTGCTTGCACTTCCCTTCCGCGCTGATATAGCAAGACCAAACCGTGATAATGCAATAGATGTTTATATTTCTGATGATTACAACGATGTTCTTGGCGATGATATATGGCAGGAAAACTTTACTATAAAACCTGAACCACTATCTTCTAGAGAGAAAAAAGAGTTTTTAAAAAATCAATCAGGAGTTTCTCTCGGTAGCGATGCGTTCTTCCCGTTTGGAGATAATATTGATCGAGCATACAAGAGCGGGGTTTCATACATAGCTCAACCAGGCGGATCCATAAGAGATGATCTTGTAATCGAAAGCTGCAATAAATACAATATTGTTATGGCATTTACCGGAATGAGATTGTTCCACCATTGATTATAACTTGAAAGGAATTTTTAATGAATATTTTAGTGGTTGGCGGCGGCGGTCGAGAACATGCAATTATAAAGAAAATAAAAGAAAATAAAAAAGTTACAAAAATCTATGCACTACCCGGTAATGGTGGCATAGCTACTGATGCCGAATGTATTGAAATCAATACAAATGAAATTGAGAAAATCAAAGATTTTGCAGTTGAAAATGAAATCGATTTCGCTGTTGTTGCTCCCGATGATCCACTTGTACTTGGTGCAGTTGATCTTCTCGAAGAAAACGGTATTCCTTGCTTCGGGCCTAATAAAGCAGCAGCTGAAATCGAAGGCAGTAAGGTTTTTTCTAAGAACCTTATGAAAAAATATAATATACCCACAGCTGATTATAATGTTTTTTATAATTCTGATGATGCAATAGCTTTTATAAAAGATAACAACACATATCCTATTGTTATTAAAGCTGATGGTCTTGCATTAGGCAAAGGGGTTATTATTGCAGAAGATGAAAAGCCAGCAATTGAAGCAATAATATCAATTATGTCAGATAAAGTTTTCGGTAATAGCGGTAATCAAATAGTTATAGAAGAATTTCTTACAGGTCCTGAAGTTTCTGTTCTTTCATTTACCGATGGGATAACAATTGTACCGATGGTTTCTTCAATGGATCATAAAAAGGCTTTTGATGATGATCAGGGATTAAATACAGGTGGAATGGGTACTATTGCTCCAAACCCATATTATACGGATGAAATAGCAAACCTGTGCATGAAACAGATATTCGTTCCAACTATAAATGCAATGAATGCTGAAGCCAGATCATTTAAGGGTTGTTTATATTTTGGCCTTATATTAACTACGAACGGACCGAAAGTAATTGAATACAATTGTAGATTTGGTGATCCTGAAACTCAGGTTGTACTGCCATTACTTAAGACAGATTTACTCGATATTATGATTGCTGTTTCCATGCAAAAGCTTGATAATGTCAAGATAGAGTTTGATGATGAAGCTGCCTGCTGTGTTATTCTTGCATCAGGAGGATATCCCGTTTTATACAAGAAAGGTTACGAAATTACAATTGATGATATTGATAAAAATATTCAACTATATCATGCCGGAACAAAGCTATTAGATGGTAAATTAGTGACCACCGGTGGACGAGTTATTGGTGTCGTTGCTATTGGAAATACTCTTTTCGAAGCAATAAAAACTGTATATTTGGAGATTCCAAAGATAACCTTTACTGATTGTTATTATAGAAAAGATATCGGAACTAAGGCATTAAATAAAAGAAAATAACTTTATCCCAAACAGATATCTCATACAGCAAGAAAGGACATTATAATGGTATATCGTATATATGTTGAAAAGAAAAAGGAGTTTGCACAAGAAGCACAAGCTTTACTAAATGATATCAATTCATCACTTGAAATTGATAATCTGAATAACCTAAGGCTTATCAATAGATATGATGTAGAACATATTGAGGAAAAATTATTTGACTATTGCATAGATAAAGTTTTTTCTGAACCGCAGGTTGATATTGCTTCAAGAGAACTGCCTGATGGTTATGATCATGTCTTCGCAGTTGAATATCTGCCTGGTCAGTATGATCAGAGAGCAGATTCAGCATCACAGTGCATTCAAATCATTTCACAAAGTAAACGACCTGCTGTTAAAAGTACGAAAGTGTATCTTCTTAACGGTATACTTTCTGACAAGCAAATTGAAAAAATAAAAAACTATGTAATTAACCCTGTTGAGAGTTGTGAAGCTTCACTTGAAACTTATAAAACTCTTGATGTGGAATACGATATACCAACCGAAGTTGCAAAAATCAATCGATTTATAAATTTCAATGAATCAGAACTTAAACAAATGCTCTTGGAATTTGGGTTCGCAATGGACCTTGACGACATTAAGTTTTGTCAGAAATACTTCATATCAGTCAAGCGTAACCCAACTGTTACCGAAATGCGTATGATTGACACATATTGGTCTGATCATTGCAGGCATACCACGTTTACGACAACAATAAACAGTGTTCAGATCGAAAATGATATTGTAATGTCTGAATATGAAAATTATATAAAAATCAGAAAAGAACTGAATCGAAATAAACCAATAAATCTGATGGATATTGCTACAATCGGCGCAAGGTATCTTAAATCCATAGATAAACTACCCAGAATCGATGAATCAGAAGAAATAAATGCCTGCACAGTTAAAATTGATGTTGATGTCGACGAAAATACAGAGGAATGGTTACTTTTATTCAAAAACGAAACACATAATCATCCCACCGAAATAGAACCCTTTGGTGGAGCTGCAACATGTATTGGCGGTGCAATCCGTGATCCACTTTCGGGAAGAAGTTATGTTTACCAGGCAATGCGTGTTACGGGTGCAGGTAATCCTTTGACACCGGTATCTGTAGCAATAAAAGGAAAACTGTCACAAAAAAAAATCGTTACCACTGCTGCTGCCGGTTATTCGTCATACGGCAACCAGATAGGTCTCGCAACCGGATTGGTTGATGAGATATACCATGATGGCTATACAGCCAAACGCATGGAGATTGGCGCTGTAGTTGGTGCTGTGCCGAGTAAGAATGTAGTCAGGGAAATACCTCAACCTGGTGATGTTGTGTTGCTTATCGGCGGCAGAACAGGCCGTGACGGATGCGGCGGTGCAACCGGTTCATCCAAATCGCATACAACAGAATCTCTTGCCAAATGTGGTGCTGAAGTTCAAAAAGGTAATGCACCCGAAGAAAGAAAACTTCAAAGATTGTTCAGGAATATTGAAGCTGCGAAAATGATAAAGCGCTGTAACGATTTCGGAGCCGGAGGTGTTTCTGTTGCTATAGGTGAATTAGCCGACGGGCTTTTCATAAACCTTGATACTGTTCCTAAAAAATACGATGGTCTTGATGGCACAGAACTTGCAATAAGTGAATCACAGGAAAGAATGGCAGTTGTCGTAGCCGAATCCGATGTTGATGAATTTATAACACTCGCTGATTCGGAGAATCTTGAAGCAACAGTTGTCGCAACTGTTACCGAAGAACCTTTTTTGAAAATGAGCTGGAATGGAAAAATAATCGTCAATATTTCGCGTGAATTTCTCAACTCCAACGGTGTCGAAAAGCATATTGAGGTAGTTGTATCAAAAGGTAATGAACTGAATCAAAAACAATATGATGATTTTAATCAAGGAATATTTGATATCGCATCTGATTTGAATGTATGCTCAAAAAAAGGATTGTCTGAGCGTTTTGACTCCACAATCGGTGCTGGTAGTGTTCTCATGCCTTTTGACGGGAAATATCAGATGACTCCAACGCAATGTATGGCTGCAAAGATTCCTGTATTATACGGTGAAACAAAAACTTGTTCTGTAATGGCATACGGTTATAATCCATTCCTTACAGAAGCAGACCAATATCTTGGAGCGTATACAGCTGTTGTTGAATCTGTTTCGAAGCTCGTTGCTGCCGGAGCATACACCAAAGACTGTTATTTAACCTTCCAGGAGTATTTTGAGAGGCTTGGTAAGAACCCTTCAAGATGGGGAAGACCCTTCTCCGCGCTGCTTGGCGCATTGAGAGCCCAGATTGATCTCGGTATCGCCGCAATCGGCGGTAAGGATTCAATGAGTGGCAGCTTTGAAAATATTGATGTGCCGCCTACTCTGGTTTCTTTTGCAATATCCACATGTAATTCTGATAATATTATAACACCTGCATTTAAGAATTCAGGAAATAAAGTTGTATTTGTAGAAGCTATGAAAAACGGAATGTTGTTTGATAGTACTGATTTATTGAAAATATATACTAAAATCACTCAACTTATTTCACAAAAAAAAGTGTTGTCAGCATATACTCCTGCTTTCGGGGGTATTGCTGCTGCGATTATTAAAATGTGTCTCGGTAACAAAATAGGCTTCGAATTTAATAATAAATTTGATTTAAATAGGATTTTTAATTTAAATTATAGTAGCTTTATTCTTGAAGTTACCGATGAAGTTGAAATCGGAGAGCTTCTGGGTTATACCACAGCAGAATATATTTTAAAGTACAATAATGACATAATATTTATGGATAAAGTGCAGTTTGTATACGAATCAAAGCTTGAACCTGTATTCCCAACCAAACCGATAAATTACAATACAGAAATTGTTGCTAAGATATCATCTCAGACAATTGATCGCTATTCCTTCAAAGCAAAAGCAATAACAAAGCCAAAGGTTATTATTCCAGTATTCCCGGGAACAAACTGTGAATATGATACTGCACGAGCATTCATTAAAGCTGGAGCAAATGCAGAAATTATTGTTATCAGAAATAAAACAGCACTTGATATTATGGAATCGATAAACTACTTTGCAGAAAAAATAAAAGATACGCAAATTATTTTCATTCCGGGCGGTTTTTCAGGCGGCGATGAACCTGACGGTTCCGGTAAATTCATTACAGCATTTTTCAGAAATCCAAAGATTAAAGAAAATGTAGAATTGTTACTAGATAAAAATGATGGTTTGATTGGTGGTATTTGTAACGGGTTCCAAGCTCTTATTAAATTAGGGTTAGTTCCGTATGGTCATATCGTTGACATAGATTCCAAAAGTCCAACATTGACCTTCAACACTATCGGAAGACATATGTCACGGCTTGTTCGTACCAGAGTTGCTTCTAATAAATCACCTTGGTTCTCTATGTACAAGGTGGGTGAAATATATACAATGCCTGTTTCACATGGCGAGGGCAGATTTATCTGCCCAGAAGTTTTGGCAAAACAACTGGCTTTAAACGGTCAGATTGCAACACAATATGTAGACCTGAACGGAAATCCTACAATGGATATCAATTATAATCCAAATGGCTCAATGCTTGCTGTTGAAGGTATTACATCTCCGGATGGTAGAATTTTTGGTAAAATGGGTCATTCAGAAAGATACGGAGATAATTTATATAAGAATGTTGATGGAGCAAACGACAGCAGAATTTTTCTGTCAGCAGTAAAATATTTTATTTAGAGGAGAAAATGATGAGCAATTCTGAAAAAACCAAATATATTTCACCTTTATCAACACGTTATTCAAGTGATGAGATGCAATATTTATTCTCAGAAGAATATAAATTCAAGACATGGCGTCAATTATGGATTGCACTTGCAAAAGCAGAAAAGAAACTTGGACTGAATATTTCTGATGAACAAGTTGCTGAACTCGAAGCTAATGCAGATAATATTAATTTCGATATTGCAGAAGCTCAGGAAAAAATAGTAAGACACGATGTTATGTCTCATGTCTATGCATACGGTCAGCAATGCCTAAAAGCAGCAGGTATAATTCATTTAGGAGCAACCTCATGCTATGTCGGCGATAATACGGATATAATTATTTTACGAGATGCTGCTCAGCTGGTTCTCAAAAAGCTTGTAGTCGTTATCAAAAATCTATCGGAATTTGCCGATAAATACAAATCACTTCCCTGCCTTGCATACACTCATCTTCAACCTGCTCAGCTCACCACTGTCGGTAAAAGAGCAACACTCTGGATATATGAATTATTACAGGATGCCGAGGAACTTGAACACAGAATTGCTTTATTAAAACCTCTTGGTTCAAAAGGTACGACAGGAACTCAGGCAAGCTTTATGAAATTATTCCAAGGTGATGAAGAAAAAGTTAAGCTACTCGATAAATATATTGCTGAATCAATCGGATTCGATGAATGCGTACCGGTATCCGGGCAGACATATTCAAGAAAAGTCGATGCATATATTCTGTCAGCTCTATCGGGTATAGCTCAAAGTGCATATAAATTTTCAAATGATCTTCGTATTCTGCAATCATTTGAAGAAATGGAAGAACCGTTTGAGAATAAGCAGATAGGTTCATCTGCTATGCCCTATAAACGCAACCCCATGCGCTGTGAGCGAATTTCAGCTCTTGCTAGGTATGTTATCATAGATTCATTGAATCCTTCATTTACGGCTGCTACACAATGGTTTGAGAGAACCTTGGATGACTCTGCAAATAAACGACTTTCAGTTTCCGAAGCATTTCTTGCAGTTGATGCAATTTTAAATATCTATATAAATGTTAGTGATGGTCTTGTTGTATATCCAAAAATAGTCGAAAAACGTGTTATGGAAAAACTCCCTTATATGGCAACCGAAAATGTAATGATGCAAGCAGTTAATAAAGGTGCAAACCGTCAAGAGCTGCATGAAAGCCTCAGAACTCACTCTCATGCAACAGCAGCAAAAGTCAGACTTGAAGGTGGAGAAAATGATTTAATTGATCGAATTGCAAATGACCCAATCTTTAACTTGACAAAAACTGAAATTTTAAAAGAAATGATTCCGGATTTATATATCGGGAGAAGTATAAGTCAGACGCAGGAATTCATTAGTGAATATGTGAATCCATTAATTAATAAATTCAATTTTAATGATGTAAAAGTTGATTTAAAAGTTTGAAATAGTTTATGAAATAAGTCTATAGACCATATAAGGTTTATAGACTTATTATTTTTACTGTTAAATGTCTGAAGTTAACATATAATTAACTTAATATTTATACAATTTTATTTATTTTGTATTCATTTCATAATATTTATCTGTTTTACAAGTTTATTATTAAATCTAAATAAAATAATCGTTAAGCATGTGGTAAAATTGTCTACTATAATTTATTTACTTTCATAGCTATATACAGTATAATTATATACAGTAGACTACAATATATGGTGAGGAGGCAAAATTAAGTTATGACAATTTCTAAATTATCAAATGTTTTGAAAATCGGAGAGGTTAATTATGAGTTGAGCTACTTGCTGAATGTTGAGGGGGGTGATCGAATTTATTATAATATTCTAATCTTAATGAAGGATTTATCCAATGGTATTACAGGCACGTCTGAAGTCGAAGATATTACATCAGATATCGAAAAAGTAAAAAGTTTATTCAATAAAATATCGTCGGGGTTAGTAACTCCTGTTACACTCAAAGACATCATTGAGGATTATCTATGCGAAGAATATTCTGTTTAAAGATATTTATATAAAGAAATATCATTATTTATCAAAAATTATACATAAAAATTAAAGAAGCCATCAAATGATGGCTTCTTATTAACTTATATAGTGTATATGTTTTTATTGAAAACTATATCCTGTAAAATCAAAATATGTTTCATCGGCATCGTCAGCAGTGTAAACAGAAAATGCTTCGTCATTGCAATAGAAATATAATAAACTGCCGGAATTATCATAAATGAAGCAAACATTTAAATCGTTTGCGCCAATAAGAAATTCCTCATATGACAGATATTCATCGTTGACATATACTTTCCCTGATTTAACAAAGCTCGGATCAGAAAAATCATATATAGGAAGAGTAGAAATTTCATCTACAGAAGATTCTATTAACAAAGAGTTCATTTGATCAACTGAGTACCATTTCTCACCATCAAAATAATATACTAAGTATTCATATAAGCTCATATCAAATGTGGAATAGTTGATTTTTGAATCCATAAATTCACTCGATATCGATATTGTTGATGAAGTTATAGAGAAACTGCCATTACCGTCAAAAACATTTGCAAAGACATCTGCAGATAATTCGCCTTCTGTTGAAACTGTCTCTGTTTCATCGAATACTATCGTAAGATCAGTATTAATAATTGGCTCATCATTACCAATCAATGAATTAATAATATCTGTAAATCCCGAAAAGTTCTCCGAAAATGCTTCTGATAATTCCATCATAGAATCTTCATCACTTACATCATATGAATTCTCAGTTGTAATCTCGGGTATATTGAATTCATAACTGTCAAGGAGTTCGTAAATGTAAAGAACATCAAAATCAAAATTTTCAGCTTTAAAGTTCATTGAAATTTTCATAGAATTATCAGTTGCTTCAATAAACTTTAGTGTAATTGTCATTTCAAAGGTATCGTTGTTATCATCGTTTTCATATGAATAAAGCTGCGATACTTTAATGTCAAATTTATAAGTATCTTCATCAATCTTTTTTATAACTAATTTTAACACCTCAGCAAGCTCACCGTTTTCATTTGAATCAATTGCTATAGTGTACTCATTATCTGTTGTATTCTCAGTATAGACAATTTTCCCTTCAGTATCATCAGCATCTTTAAAGCTAAATGTGAATTCATTTGTATTTTCTTTGCTAATGTAAGAAAAATCAAGATTAAACACTTCATTCGCATCAGTAAAAGCTTTTAAATTCATTCCAATTATAGTCTTATTTAAATATTTAACAACTATTTTTAAACTGTCTTCTTCATTTTCTGACTCTTCAGATTCTGAATTGGTTTGTTCTATAAGGTCATCTATTGATGATTTAAATTCTTCAATTACTTCATCAGCAGTATCAGGTAAATCAGTTCCTAGAGAAGATTGTTTAATGAAGTCATAATATTCTTCAATCATACTAGAAATTTTTTCATTATCTCTAATATACTCCATGTAATCTACGAAAATAGATATTACCGTATCTTCGTCAAGATTTAATGTAATAACATCAACTTCAACTTGTTCACCATTATAGTCAATCGTTTCTTTGGTG
The DNA here is from genome assembly GCA_001797275.1 of Clostridiales bacterium GWF2_38_85. Classification (GTDB taxonomy): domain Bacteria; phylum Bacillota; class Clostridia; order Oscillospirales; family CAG-382; genus GWF2-38-85. Next base: position 31,640 of record MGOY01000030.1, read on the forward strand.
TCAATAAAATTTTCTTCCGGAAGCTTCTCAATAAGTAAATCCTTTAATTTTATTACGAGATCATTAAGTAATACTACAATTTCTTCACTTTGTATAAATGATGGAAGATCAATCATACTTGCTGCTGTGCTTACAGCAGCGCTGGTATTCGGTAAATAATTAAAAAGATTTAATCCGGACAATTCATTTGGAATCACTATATACTTTTCAAGCATATCAGGAAATTCAACTATTACATTTTCATCATTAATATAATACTTGCCTGACATTGTTTGGTCTAAAAGAGATAAATACAATGATCCTTCCATTTGTTTATCTTTAAGATATGAGGTCAACTTAACACTATTGGAATTATTGAGTGATACGCCATCAGAAATCTGTAAATTATTTATTGTTACTTCTGCTTCAGTTTTTTCAACTTTGTCTGTAGTATATGATGCTTGAACCAAATTACTTATTTTCTCAAATTTTTCTCCTGAAAATAAATCGCCCAATGTTATTGTTGGATCATACTCATCAGAAAGGAATGCTTCTTTTCCGCCTTTGAAGGATGTATCCTGACATCCGGATATCATGGTCAGGATAAACAGAGTTGCTAAAGAAAAACTAATTATTTTTCTTAAATTCATTTAATTAACCCCCATAAATTTTTATTGCTCAGATAAGTTATTTTACTACTTTCTATTATTAAAGTCAATATTAAAATTATGATATTTCCATATTTATCTTTTCATTGTTTTTCCAATAGCAATGTTTTATCAACAAGCATATAATATAATGAGTTGCATATTAGGCTTCTCAATCTCAATTTAGGAGATGAAAAAATGTCTGAATGTAATAGAAGAAGAGTTTGCTCATGCAGTTGTTTGTCTATAGTCTTAAGCATTATTATCGGTGCAATTGTTGCTATACTTTTTGCATTCGATTTAATTCAGTTTTTAGAAGTAATTATCTGGATAACCTTTGGGCTTAGTGTTTTAGCCTTGATTATATTATATTATGTTGCAGTTATTGCCGCAAGAGAACAATCATCCCCTCTAATAAGATGCTTATGCAGAAATATATTATGTCTTATCATTTCTGCTTTTGGAACATTAATATTATCTATTGTCGGTCTTTCGATTATTCTTGTACCAGAACTTATAGCATCAATAATTATCGTTGCATTGCTATTTTTCTTTTTCGCACTGCTGTTAATTTCTTTAATCGCATTTTTATTATGTTTGTTATTTTCATTATGTTGTGACTAACAAATAAGATGAAAAAACCGCCATACGGCGGTTTTGTTTCTTAATCGATTTTTATTATATCGGTTTTAGCTTTTTCTTTTAATATGTCGGATGCAAATATCAATATTGAAAATGCTGCACATAATAATCCTATTATTATTGGCATTGTGAAATCGGAGTTTTCAATCGCTATTTCAATAAAAGATGAAGGAGCATTCATAAAATATGCGATTTGATTATTTGTAACCAAATACATGATTATTTGTGATGTAAAAGAACAAATAATTACACCAAAAATCGATAATATACTGGTGATTATCAGGCGTAATTTCCCTTTTCTGCCTTTAAATAATACGTACCCAAAATATATAAACATTGCTAATAGGAACCCTGCCCACATTGATACAATACCCAAGTATGCAATAAGATTCCAAACGAAAATACCAAGTAAAAGACCGATAATACCGCCTAAAATTCCAAGTCCAATTTTACCGCTTATGATTTCTTTATGTTTTTCATTGTTTTCTTTCTTTGAATTTTGGATCAAATCAAGAGTACATGAATCACATAGAGCATATCTGTTTAGATTGATTGATACCTTTTTATATTTATCTTCGAGTGGTTTCCCGCATTCAGAACATACCTTTACACCGGCTATTTCTTCAGAAGTTAATTTTTCAATCATAGCATTAATATATTCTAAAAGTTTTGTAACTGTATCAACTATTTCTATCGTTACACCATTATCTTCAATTTCAAATTCTTTAATACCAAAACTTAATATATCTGCTTTAACACTTTCAGATAATCTAAATTTTTTTAAAGCATCACCTTCGTTATCCATCAAATAGTAATTTATAAATGCGATCTTTCTGTTCCCTTTTTCATATAGAGAAATCATATAACCTTGATATTCACCAAATACGCAATCATCAGCAATATTGAATCCAATATCTGTTGCTAATGCTAATAAAGCTTTGCTTATCATTGTAAATTCTCCTGCTTCTATTAAATAATCAAATATAACATCCGTATAATACTACTTCTTCGTGGTTTATTTGTGAAAATTTTGTTAAATCTGAAACAAAAAATATTAAATATATTAATTTGTTATACTTATCAATATTATATTTTTATAAAGCTAACTTTTTGATTCTTCTGACTCATCATCTGATTCGTATTCATATAAAGGTTTTATTTTTTCGTTATCATTTTTTGTAGATTTAACAAGATATTTCTCGACAACCGGCCAGGAAGCATAAACACCCATAAATCCACAAATTCCAATTGTGAAAATGAAAGGCAAAAATACGCCGAGCGGTTGTATTAAGAAATAAAGTACTATATTAATATAGATAACTATAGCTATCCCCATTAATGCCAATATATTTCTTTTTATTCCCAAAAGTGCAAGTCTGAAAGAATAATTTATAATTTTCGAAATTTTCAGGGAAAAGGTTATTGATAGCAGATATAAATAGTTACGTATTATTATATATAAAAGAGCAATAAAGACAATTGCATAAAAGCCCATTGCATTTATAAAAGAGCTGGAATTGTAGTAAAAAGATATTAAATCGTAATATAGTATATAAATGATTGTAATATCAAAAATTCCAATAATTAATCCCTGCTTCCAGTTCTTTTTTATTGCACCCAAAAAATCATGCCATATAAATATTGATTTATTTCGTACTGAATCTCTTAGTAAATATGTCATTCCAACATTAGCAAGTCCAAACGTAAAAATACAAATTAAAGATATTGCATATAAAACCATTGTTGCTTTGCTTGGAACTGAGAGCTCAGCAAATATACCAAAGTGACTATTTAATGCTGCCGTTACAGTATTAATTCCTTCGTACTTAATAACTCCGTATATATTTGGATATAAAAGATCGGTTGGTGCTCTTGTAATTATATTTTGAAAACCTGCAAGTGCATATAATGCAAATATAATTGGTATATTGCACAAGAAAAACAATGCGTTTGATTTAACTATATTATTAAATTTAATACTAAACATTTTAAAAAAGTTTATAAAACTTAATTTTTCTAAATTCCCCGCTTCTTCTTTTGTAATACCTTTACCATCTTTATCTCTATGACCGGTAAATATATTGAATATCTTTCCCATTAATAATCCTTTCCTTATGCAACTTATGCTCTTGGGTGAAACTTCATATAACTGTTCTTCATTCTGTCTTTTAAAAATTGGGCATATCTTTGTGTAGATGATATATCTGAATGACCAAGTATCTCTTGAATATCATGAATATCAGCACCATTTTCAAGAAGATGTGCCGCAAAAGAATGTCTCAATGTATGAGGAGTAATTGGCTTAAATATCTTTGCTTGTTTGGCATAGATGTTAAGTATCTTCCAAAATCCTTGTCTTGTCATCCTTTCACCGGAAATGTTGACAAATAGAGCTTTTTCGTCCTTATGTAAAATCAATAGCTTACGAGCTATTTCAAGATAATGTGCCAATGACTTAGCTGCGATCGGATACATGGGTATAAATCTTTCGTGATCATTTTTTAAACATCTGAGAAAAGACATTGAAAGGTTAACATCATCTACATTCAAAGATATTAATTCGGATACTTTTATACCAGTTGCATATAATACCTCGAGCATTGCTTTGTCTCGTATTCCTTTTATGTCATCAGTAGAAGGCTGCGAAAGAAGGATTTCTATTTCTTTATTAGTCAATACTTGCGGTCCCTTTTTTTCACATTTATCATTGGGAATTTCTCTAGCTGGATTTTGTTCGGTAATAGATTGAGATATTAAGTATTGATATAAACTGCGTAACGCAGATAATGAACGACTTGTCGATGATGGCGATAACCCTTTCTTGGTAAGATACATTTTATATTCATTGATAATATCAGAAGTTATATTCCTGAAGTCAGTTATATTTGTTTTTTCTGAGAAGGAAAGAAAATTGCCTAAATCTCTTTTATATGCATCGATAGTATTATTAGAAGAATTCTTCACATCAGATAAATAAGTGATGAATTTGCCGGTCAATAGTACCATATCATATTCATTTTTTACTTCTTGAATGTTCATCATAAAATCCTTCCGACAATTATAGTATTAATTTAATGCTTATATAAGATATTACTATTAATGTCAAACAGTATAATAAATAAATTGTCGTATATTGCCAAACATTTTTTAACTTCATTATTTCAGCTTTACCTAAAATAATTAATTCAGAATACTTATTTGTTTCTGATGCAAAAACAATACAAATAAAAATTAAAACCGCAGACAGAAGATAAAACAATATCGATTTAAATGCATAAATATTCTGTATAAAACTTATAGAAAAAACACTCCATGTACATCCTAAAAAAAATATCCATATTGATGTGGCTACTTTTGAGAAAATTGTATAACCGCAGAAATAGATAAATAGCGAAGATAATAAAACAGGTGATATAATAATAAGGGTTGATAGTAAGCTCTTTTGAACCGTACTTACATAATTATAATAATTTAACAATATACTGTGTAGCTCGTCCATCCCTAAAGAAGTAAATTTATATAAAATGGTTGTAATAATTATTGATGTAATGATAAATTCAAAAAAATATAAAAAGTAAAATTTTCGCCTATCTCTAAAAATAACGGAAAGTCTACCAAAATCTTTTACCGGAATATATTTTTTCATTCTAATATTTTTATCCAGAATAAAGTCTTTTTTATTTGAATTCAATTCAGAATCTTTGATATTCAATGTAATAAGAGCATTTGAATTTTTAGTATCCAGCATACCATTCACATCCTTTGATATATGATATGCTTATATTTTTCAAATATTACTTATTTTCTGCAAGCTCCTCAGCTCTTTTAGTGCAAGCAAACATTGCACGGATAATAGAATTCTCAAAGTCATCATTATCTAAAGAAATGATGGCTTTTTCTGTAGTACCTTTTTTAGATGTAACCATATCAATTAAATTTTGAATCGGAACATTATTTTGACGAACAAGTTCAATTGATCCTTCAATGCTTTTCAATACTAATTCTTTAACTTCAGATTCAGAAAAACCTTGTTGTACAGCACCGTCAATCATCGCTCTTATGAATTTAAAGATATATGCTGGTGAAGATCCATTTACAGAAACAACAGAATTCATTTTACTCTCGTCAAATATTGCTACAGTTGCAACTTTTTTGAAATCATCAATTATAGTTTCGAAAATTCGTCTATCAACAAATTTATTTTTTGAAATAGCAATTGCACCCATACCAACCAAAAAAGGAGTATTAGGCATTGTTCGAATAACAGGACAGTTACACTCTAAAAAATTATTAATAAAATTAGTAGTAATTCCAGCGGCAATAGAAATATATATCTTATTGCCGTATTCAATACATTTTTTAACTGGGAATAAGGCTTCAATCATAAATTGAGGTTTAACAGCAAGAATTATGTAATCTGAAAAAGAAATTGCTTCGTCAACCGAATTAGCACAATTCACTTTTATTGATTTAAAAAAATTATATTTTGATTTATCGATATCATAAACAATTATACTTTCTGGATTCACTACTTTATTAGATATAAAGGACCTTATAATAGCTGACGCCATATTTCCAGCACCGATAAATGAATACTTTTTTATTTTATTATTTATTTCCATATAATCTGTTTTCTCTCCAATCTTGAGAATAAATCAATGTAAACATTATGATAATACATTTTACGAAAAAAAACAACCCCTATTTTTAATATTTTTCAGAATTGTCAATTATGACAATGTATTATGTTAACTATATTATGTATACCAAATGCAACCATACATCATGTTGTATTGTCCTGTTTATAATATACGCATATATAGAGAAATATGAAATATATTTTTTTGCATAAGTTAAATAAGATGATAATTTTGCATTTAATGTATTTAATAGGTTGTAATTTTGCATAATAATTTTAAATGTGTAGACTATATTATTTTTTATATAAATTTTTTAAATGAAAACATCATCTCTGATTTTTCGAATGATTAAATATAAATACATTTATTAATTTAATATTTGTATTGACTTTCCATCCAATATTATGATAAACTTATTTATAATATATAAAACTAATAAATGAATTACCTTAGCAATTTAAAAAACCTATACTTTTTGGCTTTTTTTAAATTAATAAAATCACAATTCATTTGTTAGTTTAATATAGATACCCTTTCCAAATAATTTACAACAAAAAGGAGGCAAACCATGATAAATGATAATATAGGACTAACCCCCGCAGAAAGTATTGAATTAATGGCGGAAAAGCAAAAAGGTGATCTAAAAATCACTCTTCTCGAAAAACATCTTATGAATCAACGTGAAATGTATAACCAATTAAAAGAAGAAGAAAACGAATCTCTAAAAAAGCAAGAAACCATAGTTACCGAGATTTATAAATTTACTAAAGACATAAAAGACTATAATGAAATCGCTCAGAATACTATCAAAGAAGAAGCACAAAGAATCAAAACGGAGTTGTTTGATGTATGGCAAATTTCTTTAAAACAGGTGCTTGATGATGAAATAAAACGTGTTGCAGATTTATCTTTCAGCGAAACTTCAAAAATAATAGAAAAGCAGAATGCAATAATTGATGTCCAGTCAAAAAATATTAAATCTTTAGTCACAGGTTATAAGTTGATGAAATTCATGTCTTACGCTGTTATGGTTGTAGCTATTTTTGTTCTTGCTATAATTCCCATCGGACAATTTGGGTATATTAAACTTTCAAGCTACTTTGATAAGCCAGATATTTGGGGTGGTGTCATATTAGCATCAACAATAGTTATTTTAGTCTTATCAATAATCTTAGTTGTTCAACTTAAAAAAAGAATACAAAAATAAAAAACCGGAGATACGATTTAATCGATATCTCCGGTTTTTTATTGGCACGCCGTAAGGGATTCGAACCCCTGACCCTTTGGTTCGTAGCCAAATACTCTATCCAGCTGAGCTAACGGCGCATATATAAATTTAAATAAACTGAGCCTTGAAAACAAGGCTCAGTTTGGTGACCCATCGGAGAGTCGAACTCCGGACACCATGATTAAAAGTCATGTGCTCTACCAACTGAGCTAATAGGTCAAATGCCTTCTGAGCTAATAGGTCAAATGCCTTTGCCGCGTCAACGCAAGGCATAGAATACCACAAATTTTAATTCTTGTCAAGACTTTTTTAATTTTTTTTATTTAACTTGAACACAAAACATTTTTAAATTGTTTCTTCAATATTTAGTAAAAACGAAAATTTGCAATAACTTTCCCGAGTACAGTGACTTTCGATGCGTATATTGGTTTCATAGTTGAATTTGCAGGTTGCAGTCTGAACGTACCATTTTCTCTGTAGAAGTATTTTACTGTTGCTTCATCTTCTATCAATGCAACTACTATTTCACCATTTTCGGCATATTGTCTGCTCTGCACAACAACGATGTCACCTTCAAGGATTCCAGCTTCAATCATGCTAACACCAATGACTCGTAAAGCAAACAGCCCTTCTGAAGTATGTGACATTGCTGCCGGGAAATCAATATATCCTTCATAGTTTTCTACAGCAAGTATCGGACTGCCTGCTCTGACTTGTCCCAATATTGGAACGCGAAGCATTCGCTCGTGCTTAACGTTCTGTTCATTCTCTAATTTAATTGCTCTGCTCTTCCCGTCTGCTTTACTTAAATACCCTTTTGTTACAAGTTTATCGATATAAGAATGAACGGTTGAAGTCGATTTTATTCCAACAGCAGCGCAAATATCTCTTATCGAAGGAGCAAATCCCTCCCTTTCGATATTTTCCTGAATATATCTGTAAATGCTCTCTTCAAGATTCGATAACTCTCTCATTTTAAATTTATACTGCAAAATTTATAGCAGTATTTCCTCCTCTCATCTCATATATCAATTAATGTATTTATAAATTTTTATTTTTTATTATTAAAAATAAATCTCGTGCTCTCTGAATGTTTCCGGAAAGATACAAAAATCCAAATACACATTCAAGACCGGTTGCTCGACGATATGCAACTGTAGAAGCACTCTTTGGCGTGTGAGCTGATTTAGAATTGCGACCGAGCTTATATATCATTATTTCATATTCATTAAAATAAGGCATTACAAGCTCTACTGCAGCGCTTTGATTTTGAGCTGTTACAAATTCTTTTGCCATTTCGTTAAGCTTATTTGGAGTCGTGTTGCCATCCCCGATAATATATTCTCTTACAAAAAGCTCCATAACAGCATCACCCATATAGGCTAAAACCAAAGGGTTGTAATTTGCGATGCTAAACTGTTCTATATTTATACCCTCTTCCATTTTACTCCTTGCGGTGTATCCTCTAATATAATTCCCTTTTCTTTTAGTATACTACGGATTTGATCAGCCAATATATAATTTTTATTTTTCTTTGCTTCGATCCTTTGGTTGATTAAATTCTCGATTTCTTCTGTATCATCATTATTTTCTGTAGATTTCTCAAGTCCCAATAAATTTAAAAATTCAAAGAAGACTCCCGATGAAGTATTCAAGTATTCTATGCTGCATGTTTCGTTTGATATGTTAGAATTGATTTCTCTTGTAATTTCAAAGAGTGCGGAAATAGCATCTGCAGTATTAAAATCATCATCCATAGCATCAATGAATTGTTTCTTTTTGTCGTTAATAATTAACAAAGATAATTTTTCTGGTTCAGACAATTCAGCATTATAAAGTTTTGATGATATAAATTTAATATTTGCTGCACAATTTTGAAATCTTGCTAACGATGCTTTCGACTGTTCAAGTATTTCTGCTGAAAAGTTGATCGGGCTTCTGTAATGAGATGATAATAAGAAGTACCTAATTGTCTGATAACCATACTGTTTAGCCGCATCACGCACCATAAAGAAGTTTCCATCGGATTTTGACATCTTCTTATTATCAACATTAATATAACCATTATGCAGCCAGAATTTCGCCAATATATGATCTGTTGCGCATTCTGACTGTGCTATTTCATTTTCATGATGAGGAAAGATAAGGTCTTGACCACCGCAATGAATATCAATTTCTGTACCGAGAAATTTCTTAACCATAGCGGAGCATTCAATATGCCATCCCGGTCTTCCTTCACCCCATGGTGATGACCAGCTTATTTCACCTTCTTTTTTTGCTTTCCATAAAGCAAAATCTATTGGGCTGTTTTTTACTTCGTTTATGTCGATTCTAGCTCCAGCTTCAAGATCTTCTATCGGCATATGAGACAACTTACCATATTCATTAAATGACTTTGTATTGAAGTATACATCACTGTCAACTACATATGCATGACCTTTTTTAATAAGAGCTTCTATAATTTCTATGATTTGATCAATATTTTCTGTAGCTTTTGGGTGATAAGTTGCCGGTTTTATGCCTAATCCTTTGGCATCAGTGAAATATTCTTGTATATATTTATCTGCTATTTCCCCAACAGTAGTATTTTCCGCTTGTGCTTTTTTTATCATTTTATCATCGACATCGGTAAAATTCTGAACAAATATTACTTTATACCCACGATATTCAAGATATCTTCTGAGCATATCAAAAACGACAAAGCATCTTGCATTACCAACATGAAAATAATTATAAACAGTGGGACCGCAAGCATACATTCTAATTGAGTTATCTTTGATTGTAAATTCATCTTTTGATCTAGTCAATGAGTTATATAATTTCATTGTGAATGAATACCTTCTATTTTTATTTTGATGGATCTAATAAATGCCAATACGCTTTTATATAATTCAATCCGCTGAAAACTGTTAAAATTGTAGATGCAATTATGAATATATAACTTAGCAAGTGATACTTAACAAAAATGTCAAGGTCAGAACCGAAAATTATCGGTTCGAGCAATATAACAACAACAGTAATACATTGGATCATTGTTTTCAATTTTCCAAGAAAGTTAGCGGCAATAACAATACCGCTGTCTTTTGAAGCAAGTAATCTTAATGAAGTAACAGCAAATTCTCTGAAAATGACAATTATAGTTGCCCAGACCATTACACCTGCTAAAATTTTATCATCTATTGACATACAAAAACAAAGAAATGCCCCGATTATCATCATTTTGTCAGCAAGCGGATCAAGAAACTTCCCAAAATCCGTTATTAATCCTCTGCTCCGTGCAATCTTACCATCAAAAAGGTCAGTTAACGCTGTCAGTATAAATATTGCTGCAGCAATGATTTTCGACCAAGTTTGTCCAAAAGGACTGTATAAAATAAAAATCATAAAAAATGGCACCAAAATTATTCTTGCTACAGTTAATTTGTTCGGTAAATTAAGTTTCATATATATCGACCTTTCAAGTGCAAGTTTTATATTATAATTGCTTTCCCTAATAAATCATAATCAAATATCTCTGTAATTTCAACATCAACGAAGGTTCCATCCTTGATTTTTTTTGTTGATGAAAAAAATATCTTACCGTCAATATCAGGTGCATCTGCATAGCATCTACCGAAATAGCTTTCAGATACCTTATCATATCCTTCACATATCACCTTTAAGGCCTTTCCTACAAACCCTAGATTAAATCTGTTATGTATTCGGAGCTGTTCACGCATCAAAATATCCTTACGACGTTCTTTTGTTTTTTCATTCACCTGATTGCTGAAATTATAAGCAGGTGTGTCTTCTTCACGGGAATAGCTGAATACACCTAATCTTTCGAAATGACCCTCCTTAACAAACTCATGCAGTAAATCGAAGTCTTCCTTCGTCTCCCCTGGGAAACCGACAATAAGAGTTGTTCTTAAGACTATATCCGGTATTTTTGATTTTAACTTTTCAATAACTGCTTTAATCTCAGCAGAATTTCCTCTTCTGTTCATTCGTCTAAGTACATTATCAGATATATGTTGAATAGGCATATCAATGTATTTTATTACTTTTTCATTTGTGGCAATTTCTTCAATTAACGAATCAGTAATTTTATCCGGATAACAGTATAAAATGCGTATCCAATCAATTCCGTCAACTTTTGATATTTCATTTAATAAACTATCAAAAGCGTATACACCATAGATATCTTCACCGTATCTTGTTGTATCCTGTCCAACCAGACAAATTTCTTTAACTCCTATTTCAGATAATTGCTTTACTTCAGCAACAATATCTGACATTTGTCTGCTTCTGAATTTTCCTCTGAGTTTAGGTATTACGCAATAAGTACAGTTATTATCACAGCCTTCAGATATTTTTATATATGCAAAATAATCCGGTGTGGTGATAACTCTTTCATTATCAATAAAGGAGTTATCAGGACTTTTTAAAGAAATATACTTTTCACCTTTATATGCTGCATTGACAGCTTCAATTACATCGGAATATGATCCTGTTCCAATTACAGCATCAACTTCAGGAAGCTCCTCAAATAATTGTTCGCGATATCGCTCGGATAAACATCCTGCCACTACAATTCCTTTGAGGGATTTATTTTTTTTAAGCCATGCTACATCGAGGATAGTTTCAATTGCTTCCTCTTTTGCTTGTTGTATAAAAGCACAGGTGTTGACAACTATTACATCAGCATTTATATCATCAGCAACAAGTTCCATGCCGGCTTCATTTAATTTATACAACATTGTTTCTGTATCAATAAGATTTTTCGGACATCCAAGTGATACAAAGGATACTTTAATCGCCATTTTAAATCCATTTCCCGACACTTGTCGTATTGAAATATTTATGTAATAATAAAATTATTATTTATTAACTATTTTAATTCTGTATATCATCTTCATCGACTATCCGGTTTATTGCACTGCTTATATCGCTCGATGAATAACCTTTATTTCTAAGATAAAGATACACTTTTTGTTTATTTTCACGGTCTATTTTTTGTTCTTTGAACTTTTTCTTTATCAATAATACAATGTTTTCGTTATATTCTTCTTGATTTACTTCCAGCTCATCAACAGCAATTCTTATATCTTCGCGTTCAAATCCACGTTTCATCAATTCGGTTATAATGCGCTGTTTCCCATATAATCTTTTTTGATAAATTTCCGCATATCTTTTTGCGTTTTCAGCATCGTTGATATAATGCATCTCTGTTAGTCTATCTAAGACTTTAACAATTATATTCTCGGAAAATTCAGATTTCAATTTTCTGTATAACTGCTTTTTTGATATATTTGAATATGATATCGCTCTGAATGCTTTTTTTAAACAATTATGATATTCTGATCTGATACATATTTTCTCATATATATCATTATCAATAATATCTTTTTCTTTTATATTAAAATCAGAATAATTTTTCAGCGAAAATAATATTCTTTCTGAATCAATTATCAGCAATACTTCATCTTTATCATAATAAATGATAATTTTATCTATATGATGCATATTATTAATAATTAAAATTCGTTATCGAATTCTGCTGGTAAAAGTTCATCTTCGACGTCTGTGTTTGTTACTACAAGATTATCTAATAATTTCATTCTGATTTTACTCTCTATTTCAGCAGATAACTTATCTTCTTTCTTGAGTAATTCGCGAAGTGAATCTTTGCCTTGACAAAGCTTCTGACCGTTATATGAATACCATGATCCGCTTTTCTCAAGAATATCCATTTTTACTCCAATTTCAATTATTTCACTTTCTTTGGATATACCTGTACCGTACATTATATCAAATTCTGCTGTCTTAAAAGGGGGAGCGACTTTATTTTTAACGACCTTGCATTTTATATGGTTACCGATTATATCAGTACCCGATTTTATTTGTTCTGTTCTTCTGACATCAATACGAACTGATGCATAAAATTTCATAGCTTGACCACCGGTTGTTGTTTCGGGATTACCGTAAATAACACCAATCTTTTGTCTAAGCTGATTAATAAAAATAATAATACAGTTAGATTTTGATATTGCTCCGGAAAGCTTTCTCAGTGCTTGCGACATTAATTTTGCATGAGCACCCATCTGAGCCTGTCCCATATCTCCATCAATTTCATTCTGAGGTACAAGAGCAGCGACTGAGTCTATAACAACAATATCAATTGCTCCGGATCTTACAAGTGCCTCTGTAATTTCGAGTGCTTGTTCACCACTGTCTGGTTGAGAAACAAGAAGAGTATCTATATTAACACCGAGAGCTTTTGCATATATCGGATCCAATGCATGTTCGGCATCAATAAATGCTGCTTCACCGCCTTTTTTTTGTACTTCGGCAATTGAATGAAGTGCAACAGTAGTTTTACCTGAAGATTCAGGCCCGTATATTTCTGTAATTCTGCCCTTTGGGATACCTCCGATCCCGATTGCAAAATCAAGAGATAAAGAACCTGTTGAAACTGAAGCAACCTTCATATGCGCATTTTCGCCCAAACGCATTATTGATCCCTTACCACACTTTTTTTCGATCTGAGCCAGTGCAGTATCAAGTGCAATCTTCTTACTATCCATAAATCAAATACCGTCCTTTTCTATAATAATCAATAATATTAAATGCAAACCGTCGTGACGAACTTATGTTCCTATATATATTTATATCATATTTTAACATTAATGTCAATACTAAAATTATCATATGTAATTAAAACATAATTTTCAGATTTTTTCGCAAAACAATTTACTTATTACGAATTTTGTTGTATAATGGAGAGAATAAAAATCAGAGGTGATAATTTTGTCAGAAAAGAAGTTGATTCTCGTTGAAACTTCAGCTCGCCATGTTCATGTAACAGATAAAGATCTTGAAATTCTATTCGGTAAAGGTCATACCTTAACCAAAAAGAAAGAATTATCTCAACCGGGACAATTTGCTTGCGAAGAAAGACTTGATGTTGTAGGACCAAAAAATACAATTAAGAATATTAGTATTCTTGGTCCAACCAGAAAAAGTACACAGGTTGAAGTGTCCTTTACTGATGCTAGAACCCTTGGTGTAACTGCTCCAATCAGAGAGTCCGGGCATATTAGTGCATCTGCTCCCTGCAAACTTGTAGGATCGGCAGGTGAAATCGAAATACCGGAAGGTGTTATTATTGCAAAACGGCATATTCATATGACTCCAAAAGATGCCGAAGAATACGGTGTTACCGATAAACAGATCGTTTGTGTTAGAATTAACAGCGAAAGACCTGTTATACTTTGCGACACTGTTATTCGTGTTAATAAAAATTTTGCACCTGCAATGCACATTGATACCGACGAATCAAATGCAGCTGCTGCGTTTGGTGTTATTTATGGTGAAATAATCAAATAAATATAAATTTAAACAAGGAGATAAATATGAATTATTCACACGAAGTTGAAAGTATGTGTGTAGTTGCCAAAGGTCCTAAGCACGGGCCTGCACCTATTCCTGAAGAGGGTAAATGGGTAAAAGTATACGAAATTAAGGACATATCCGGTCTTTCACACGGCATTGGCTGGTGTGCACCTCAGCAAGGCGCATGTAAGCTTACACTTAATGTTAAAAACGGAATTATTGAAGAAGCGCTTGTTGAAACTCTCGGCTGTTCCGGTATGACACATTCAGCAGCTATGGCAGCTGAAATCCTTCAAGGCAAAACTATGCTTGAAGCTCTTAATACCGACCTTGTTTGCGATGCAATAAATGTTGCTATGCGCGAAATTTTCAAGCAGCTTGTTTACGGCAGATCACAGACTGCTTTTTCCGAAAATGGTTTACCTATCGGGGCTTCTCTAGAAGACTTAGGAAAAGGCCTTCGTTCTCAAGTGGGAACCTTCTTTGGTACAAATACCAAAGGAGTTCGTTATCTTGAAATGGCCGAGGGTTATGTTCTTAGTGTCGGTCTTGATGAAGACAATGAAGTTATCGGTTATAAATTTGTTCATCTCGGAAAAATGATGGACATGATCAGAAAAGGTACCGCTCCGAAAGAAGCATATGAAAAAAATATAGGCAGCTACGGACGTTATAATGATGCGGTCACATATATTGACCCAAGAAAGCAATAAGGAGGACGAAGTAAATGGCTACATTTGAAGGTTACGAAAGAAGAATTAAAACAATCGAAAAATGTCTTGTCGAATATGGTTTTAAGGACCTCGACGAAACCCGTGAGCTTTGTCTGAGCAAAGGAATTGATGTTGATAAAATAGTTAAATCAGTTCAACCTATTGCTTTTGAAAATGCTGTTTGGGCTTATACATTCGGCTGTGCTATAGCTCTAAAAAAAGGAATTACGAACGCTGCTGACGCTGCTGAAGTTATTGGCATTGGTCTCCAGTCGTTTTGTATACCCGGATCTGTTGCCGAAACCAGAAAAGTTGGTCTTGGACACGGAAATCTTGCAGCAATGCTTCTTCGCGAAGAAACAAAATGCTTCTGCTTCCTTGCCGGACATGAATCATTCGCTGCTGCCGAAGGTGCAATCGGTATAGCAAGAAGTGCCAATAGAGTTCGCAAAGAACCACTTCAAGTCATTTTAAACGGTCTTGGTAAAGATGCTGCATACATTATTTCAAGAATCAATGGGTTTACATATGTTGAAACAGATTATAATTTCTATACAAGCGAATTAAAAATTGTCAGAGAAAAGAAATATTCTGACGGTGATAAAGCAAAGGTTCGTTGTTATGGTTGTAATGATGTTCTTGAAGGTGTTGCTATAATGCAGCATGAGAAAGTTGATGTTTCTATAACAGGAAATTCAACAAACCCAACAAGATTCCAACATCTTGTTGCCGGTACATACAAAAAGTGGTCATATGATAATAACAAGAAATACTTCTCTGTTGCTTCAGGGGGTGGTACCGGTAGAACTCTTCACCCTGATAACATGGCGGCTGGTCCTGCTTCATATGGTCTGACAGACAGTATGGGCAGAATGCACGGTGATGCTCAGTTCGCAGGTTCTTCTTCAGTTCCCGCTCATGTTGAAATGATGGGGCTAATCGGTATGGGCAACAACCCGATGGTTGGTGCAACAGTTGCTTGTGCAGTTGCAGTTGAAGAATCACAGAAATATTAGAATATACATACTACTAAGTTTGAAGTAATTGCAATAATAAATAACCCCGACGACTATTGTCATCGGGGTATTTTTTATCGGTTTTGTTTATGACCGATTATTGCTTTGACGCTGCAAAGCACTCACTGCAATATACCGGTCTGTCATTTGTTGGCTGGAACGGTACTTTTGCTTCTTTTCCGCATTGTGCACAGGTAGTTACAAACATTTCGCGTTTAACTTTTCCTGCGCCTTTTCTTGCATCTCTGCATTTCTTACATCTCTGAGGTTCATTTTGGAAACCACGAGAAGCGTAAAATTCTTGTTCACCTGCAGTAAATGTGAATTTTTCACCACATTCTTTGCATACTAACTCTTTGTCTTCGTACATGCATTTTCCCTCGCTTTTTGGTATTGTTTATATCCTCGGTCCTAAACCAGGTACCGTAGGTTCAAATTAAGCAACCCGTGTATTATTTACGAGTTTTTATTCTCAAGTGCTTTACTTATTTTAATTTTTATTCTTGAAATCGCATTATTTATGCTTTTCTTATCTTTCCCGGTAATTCCTGCAATCTCATCAGCATTTTTTTCACTTAAGTAAAGTTCGAAAACTTTTTTTTCATAATAAGACAATTGCCCCAAAAAGCGATTATACAGGATTAGTGTACTTTCCTCATCAATAATAAGTGTTTCAGGTGATGCTAAGATCGTATTTGGTATTTTGTCTAAGAGAATAATATTATTAGTTTCTTTTTTATATTTCTTTATAGCGGATAATAAGTTTCGCTTGATACAAGCAGTAGCATATGTAACAAATGATGCGGATATATTATCGTATGTTCTGATTGCTTTAAGTAATCCAATATAACATTCCTGTAAATCATCATCCCTTTCGGACGCCGGAATATTATAATTGTTTATTACCCATTTAATTAATGACAGATATTTATTTGCCAATGCATCAAATGAAGCATTATCTCCAGCTTTTGCATTTGCTATTGTTTTCTTTTCTTCAAAGTCAGTAGAATCGGCAATAAATTCTTTAAAATTTTGCTCTTTATTATTTCGATTATCTGTCATTATTAGTTCACCATTTGGCTTTATGTTGATATTATATAACAAAAGTATAAATGTGTCAATAGTTTTTTTACAATTTTACACGAATTATTTTAATAATATACTTCATTTTATTTATATATTTTTTATGTCAAGTATTAAATACATTTGATATTTTGTTTTATTATAAAATTCACTTTGAACGAGTTAATTGCTAAAATCTATAAAATAATGCTGGTTTTGACGATATTTTTCTTCAGCTTTTTTCCACATCGGAATTGTATCAATTAAATAACATTTTGCATTTAAAATTTTTCCTGTCTTAATTTCATCTTGAGTTAAGACATCATCGAGTCTGTCATATCTTTGAATAACATTTTTAAAGCCATGAGCTTTACACATCATTTTATGTTCTTTGCTCTCAGAATCGATCAATGTATATTCATATTCGCCATTCCATAAATAATCAGGTGTAATTAACTCCTCAACAGCATGCATTGATGTATTGGGTGTTGTACCGCAACCAAGAAATAATATCTTACCACCAAGCTCTTTTACTTTTCTGAACGATGAATTTACTCCACACGGGGTTGTATCATAATGATGTGTTGACGTTATTTCATCTGCATATTTCCCGATCGCACAGCAGGAATGTGTCGGGCAAAGTGAACGCCTTACACCATTAACCTGAGTACGGAAGTATTCAGGTATAGCTCCGACATTAGATGGTGTTTTATAGTAATCAAAAACCCTGTTTTCGGGATTGCAGTACATATAGCTTAAGGCAGGTAATACAAGTGTTCCTCCACCAATTGCATCCATAATTCCGTTTATGACATCTGCAGGAGTACAATCTATTCGTCCAAGTGATTTAAGTGACGAATGCATTAAAATTGTATCACCTTTTTTAATTCCAAGTCTTGAAGCATCTTCAGATATTTTTTTCACGTAGTTGTTATTCATTTTTTATAATCCTCTCAATTAAAATACAGCTGTTTGATTTTATAATTACATAATTATCTTTATAAATTTTCTCAGTAATTAAATCGCTATAATACCCATCTAAATTTATAATTTCATCATTTTCTGACAGATTAACAACACAAATAAAATTTTTATTAATCTGATATGCGATACATTCCAGTCGTGTTTCAATGAAACTAATTGCACCGGATATTTTCTCGGTATTTCTTAGTTTACAAAGGGTCTTTGTCCATTCAAGAATATCGTTATCTTCTTTGCCCCAGGGATACGGTCTTCTGTTAAACGGATCACGGTAACCTTCCATACCAATCTCATCACCATAATATATGCAGGGCGTACCTTTCATTGTTAACAATAATAAAAATGCAAATTTTAATAAATTCTTTGCTTGTGATCTCTCATTTAGTGTTAATTTGAGATTTGTTAATTCACTTCCCTTTATTCCTTCTCCGCTGATACCGCTTAAAATAGTTATAATTCGATTTGTGTCATGCGAGCCGAGAAAATTCAATGAATTATAAAGACAATGATCCGGATAATGCAATTCAAGAGTATTAATTGTATCAATCAGTTGTGTATTATTCTTGGTTAATATGAAATTTATGATTCCTTCTCTAAGCGGATAATTTGTAACTCCATCCAATTCATTTCCCAGGAAATATTTCTTCCTGTTTCCATATGCGATTTTATTGGAAGCATCTTCCCATACTTCACCAATAATAACACCGTTATACTTCTTAACTGTTGAATTTATCTCTCCGAGAAGTTCATCTTCAAGTTCATCGGTAACATCGAGCCTTATCCCCGTAATCCCCATATCAAAATACTTAGGAAGTACATTATTACAAATGAAATTTTTGAATGTTTCTGTCCTAACAGTTTTAGGAAGTATCTTTACTCCCCACCAGCAGTCGTACACATCAGGGTATTCTCTGAAGTTATACCATGAATAATATGGCGATTCTTGCGACTGATATGCTCCGAGTGATGAATATTTACCGTATTTGTTGAAGTAAACACTATCATCACCGGTGTGATTAAATGCACAGTCAAGAATGATTGATATATCTTTCTCTTTTGCTTTATCAATTAATTTCTTCAATGCTTTATCGCCGCCGAATCCCTCGTCAACCTTCATATAATCTCCGGTATCATACTTATGGTTAGAGTATGATTCAAATACCGGACTTAGATATATACAACTGGTACCAAGAGATTTTATGTAATCGAGCTTCTCAATTATTCCATATATTGTACCACCAAAAAAGCTGTTATTTGGTATATAATCGCCAGGGTATTCACCAAACTCAGGTTCAGTATTATACCAATCATCAAAATATACAGCATCAGTTCTTTTTGAAATGCATCCTCCGCGTGAGAAACGGTCAATAAAAATATGATAGACAATACCGTTATTAATTGCTTTAACAATATTCAAATTATTATATATCAATATTAGTTCGTTGCATTGAAAAGTTTTTACCTCAGTATAAACATAAAATTCGAAAAAATATAATCCAATACTTAACTCCTGTAAACTGACATCATAACAAATGAATTCTTTATCCAGATAACAGTCATTAGCTATTATAGTAAGTAGTTCTGTGTTATCATTTTTAAGTACACACTTTGCTGAAGTTGGGCAAATATCCCTATCCAATAAAAAAGTTAATGTGATATCTGATGTTACTGAAAAAGCTAACTTTTTGTTTTTTAATATTAATTTATTGTTTTTAAATTCCATATATTTTCTGAATACTCTCTAATGCTTCTGTCAGCTGCAAAGAATCCTGCTTTAGCGATATTTACAAGAGCCTTTTTAAACCATTCTGTATCATTTCTATATAATTGAAGCATTTCATTGTGCTTTACTGTGTAACTGCCAAAATCCGCAAGACACATATAGGGATCTGAAATACCGTTTGCAAATAACAAATAATTGGTTATACCAGAAAATGATTTTCCGTTAAAGCCTTTATTTAATTGTTCGATTATGCTTCTTAGTATTTGGTTTGAATTATAATATTTCAGAGACTCATATCCTTTGCTCCATAAATCTTCAACTTCATTTGTTTTCATTCCGAAAATAAATATATTCTCATCTCCGACTGTGTCATGCATTTCAATATTAGCTCCATCATATGTGCCTAATGTTAATGCTCCGTTAATCATTAATTTCATATTGCCTGTACCGCTTGCTTCTTTGCCGGCAAGAGATATTTGTTCACTTATATCAGCTGTCGGAATAAGTTTTTCAGCTAATGTAACATTATAATTTTCAAGAAACACGACCTGTAGCTTCTTATTTATACTATTATCACCAGCAATATGCTTGCTTAGATTACAAATAAGATTGATAATTTCTTTTGCCATATAATAACCGGGGGCTGCTTTTGCACCGAAAATAAAGGTTTGAGGTATTATATCAAGTTCGGGATTTCCTTTTAATTTAATATATAATCCGATTATATTCAATACATTTAAAAGTTGTCTTTTATACTCATGCATTCTTTTTACTTGTACATCAAAAATTGAATTGGGATTTAATCTTATATTATATGTTTTTAATACATAATCTGAAAATTTTTCTTTATTCGAGTTCTTGATTTTTTTTAATTCAGCATGAACGCTGGTGTCATCTTTAAATTTGAGAAGTTTCTCAAGCTCAGCAGGATTATTCCTATAACCTTCACCAATTCTGTTGTCAAGTAATTCAGCCAATAGAGGATTCGCATTACAAAGCCATCTTCTGTGCGCAATTCCATTTGTAACATTCGTAAAACGATCGGGATATGATATATAAAAGTCCTCGAACACTTTCTCCTTTAATATTTCTGAATGTAGCTTTGAAACGCCGTTCACCATGTGAGAACCTACAATGCTAAGATTTGCCATCCTAATTACATGGTTATCTATAATAGTCATGTTGCAAATACGTTCCGGAACATTTTGCTTGATGTCATTACATAATTTGTTATTAATCTCGACAATAATGGAATAAATTCTAGGAAGTTTTTGAGCGAATAAATCCTTATCCCAACACTCAAGAGCTTCCGGAAGCACGGTGTGATTGGTATAAGATATACAATTAATAACTGTATTCCAAGCTTCATCCCATGTATATGAGTATTCATCAAGTAAAATACGCATCAACTCCGGTATACATAATGCCGGATGTGTATCATTGATATGGATTGCAACCTTATCACTCAGATTTGATAAAGTACCGTAATAACGCAGATGATCAAAAATTATATTCTGAATTGAAGCGCTTACAAGCAGATATTGTTGCATAAGACGAAGTTGTTTTCCTTCAATATGATTATCCTCAGGATATAAAACTTTTGAAAGCAGTTGAGCATTCGTGCTTTCCTGTACTGCTTTTATATATTCACCCTGTGAGAAGGCTCTCATATTAAAATTGCGGGTATCCTGTGCTTTCCATAATCGAAGTACCGATACTGCTTTATTATCCGAACCGGATATCATCATATCATATGGAATAGCTTCGACTTCGTCTGCGTTTTCATATATTATCTCTAATTTGTTCTGATTCCATCTTTCACTAATCTGACCGCCGAATTTTACTGTGAATGATTTATCAGTGCGTGGTACCAGCCAGCTTTCGCCTGATGGCAGCCACATATCAGGCATTTCAACCTGCGAGCAATCTACTATTTTTTGTTTAAACAACCCATATTCATAAAATAAAGAAAATCCCATCGCTGGATATCCTAATGAGGATAGACTGTTAAGATAACATGCTGCAAGCCTACCGAGACCTCCGTTGCCTAACCCCGCATCATCTTCCATCGAATATATATTTTCAAGCTCAAAACCGAATTCGAGTAAAGCTCCTTTGTATTGATCTTCAAGATTAAGATTGCAGAGATTATTCTTCAAAGATCTCCCTAACAGAAATTCTATGCTCAGATAATATACTCTTTTCGCTCCCGCTTCTTTAATCTTGCGATTGAATTCTTTTCGACTTACAGACAGAATATCTCTGACTGATATGACTGTTGCTTTATATACTTGATCTTTAGTAGCATCTTCATATGAAATTCCAAAAAATCTTGATAAATTACTTTGTATTATAGATTTTATATATTCTTTATTTATATTATTCATTTATGGTTACCTTTACTTTGAATATTCATGTTACCTCATCATATAACGAAAGATATTCTTTCGCACTCTTGTCCCATGAGAAGTCTGTGTTCATAACATCTTTAACGAATTCATTCCACACAACTTTATTCTTAAACTTCTCCAATGCCCGATATACTGCAGCCATCATGTCGCTGCTTTCATATTCATTGAATGAAAATCCATTAATTCCTTCATGGATTGTATCATGTAATCCACCGACACTTCTGACAACCGGAACAGTTCCATATCGCGATGCAATCATCTGAGAAAGACCGCAAGGCTCGCTTTGAGACGGCATCAAGAATATATCTGAAGCTGCATATATTTTCTTTGACATATCTCTATTAAACATCAGTAATATCGATACTTTTGATGGATAATGCTCCTTCAGTTGTGTAAAGAACGCTTCATAATGAAAATCACCGGTTCCAAGTAAAACAAATTGAATATTATTTGAAAGCAATTCATCTGCAGCATGAGAAATCAGATCAACTCCTTTATGAGATGCAAGTCTGGTTATCATTGCAATCATAGGAATATCCGGATCTTCAGGTAACCCGAGCATTTTTTGAAGCTGTATTTTATTTTGTTTTTTCATCGACACTAATTTTGGATCGTAATTATTAAATAATTCTGAATCGGTTTTAGGATTATAATAATCCATATCAATACCGTTTATTATTCCTCTGATCTTGCCCTTGAATAAATCGAGTACATTATGAAGTCCTGCAGAAAAAGACTGTCTCAAAATCTCATTTGCATAAGTTGGAGATACGGTTGTAAGCATATCGCAGCTCACTATTGCTCCTTTCATAAGATTAATTGCACCATTATAATCAACAGTCTGTCTATCATTTTCTGTCAAATCAAAAATGTCTCCCAGAATATCAAATCCGTAAACACCCTGATATTCGATATTGTGAATTGTGAAAACAGTTTTAATATTTCGGTATTCTCCCCTGTTCGCATATTGGCCTTTCAGATAAATTACAGTCAGTGCACTTTGCCAGTCATGCGCATGTAATATGTCCGGTATAAAATCAATTTTAGGTAATAATTCGACAACTGCTTTACAAAAGAAAGCGAATCTTTCACCATCATCAAAGCTGCCATATAAGAATCTGCGATTAAAGTAATGTTCATTATCAATGAAATAGAATTTGACTCCTTCCCTCTCAATCATATAAACTGCAGCATATTGATTACGCCATGAAAGAGCAATTGTCGTTTCGCATATTTTTATCATCTGTTCACGATATTTAGGTTCGAGTGTTTTGTAAAGCGGAATAATAACACGAATGTCAAGTGATTCTTTCTGTAACCTTTTTAAAGCAAGCGGCAAGGAACCGATTACATCTCCTAATCCTCCAGTTGATGCAAACGGTAATGCTTCAGACGCAACAAATAAAATTTTTTTTACATTTGCCATTTGTTCTACTCCTTTCAAAATATCAATTAAACTATCCCATTTTTACCGATAACAAAAGGTAATGTTTCATGTCCTGATAGGATCCTTCCGTCTCTGATAACAACATTCTTATCTGTTATTATGCAATTTAAATCTACATTATCACCGCATAAAGTGTCTTGCATTAAAATTGAATTTTTTATATATGCATTTTTATTTACTTTGACACCTCTAAAAAGGATTGAATTCTCAACTATCCCTTCGATTATACATCCGTCTGCGATCAGTGAATTTGATACCTTTGCTGTTTGGGTATACTGTGCTGGCGGTGAATTACGTACTTTAGTATAAATCGGACGATTCTTAACTCTGAACAACTCTGTTCTGACTTCCGAATTCAATAAATCCATACTGTGCCTGAAATAATCTTTTATAGATGATATTCGTGCAAAATATCCTTTGTATTTATAAACACGATATCTTTCCTTTTTAATATTTTTTTGTAAAATATCAAATGAAAGATGTGAATGATTGTGAACTATGGAATCTGAAATTACTTTTAATAGATAGCTTCTTGTAAATACACAAATATTGAGATTTATATCTTTATATCCACTTTCAAAAAATGGAGCTGTCAGTATATCGGTTATCCTACCATTCTCGTCAGATTCTATTATTTCAGTATCATCCATTGTATTCTTAACGATATACACCTGTTTTACTGCTATTGTCAAATTGCTTTTTATCTCTATATGATATTCAATTATATCTCGTAAATCAATATTGCATACAACATCACAATCGCATAAAACAACATAATCATCGGTTAATGATTGAAGATAAGTATAAATGCCCTTTAGTGCTTCGAGACGGGTTGTATATAATTTATGTTCACCAGCATATGCGGTTATAAATGGGGGTAATATTTTAATACCTCCAGAACGGCGTGATAAATCCCAGTCCTTACCTGTCCCAATATGATCCATTAAAGACTGATAATTATAATGCGTTATTACACCCACATTGTATATCTCGGAATTTACCATATTAGAAAGTGCAAAATCAATAAATCTGTACCTGCATCCAAACGGAACAGATGCCATTGTACGCATTCGTGTAAGTTCTGAGATATTTTCATCATGTATATTGGAAAATATAATACCTGCTGTTGACATAATGGTTACTCCTTTGCTCCGGTATTTTTCGAAATATATTTACTGTCTACCATAACATCAGAAGGTATTTTCATATTGCTCGGTATTATCAAGTGGTTCTCAATAAGGGTTATGCCTGAAGAAGATTCTTTCTCTTCTCCGATTATAGTATTTGATCCTACTACGGTATTACTGTCAATTATTGAATAATTAATAACCACGTTTTTATTAATTATACAATTCCTCATAATAACCGAATCTTTTATTACTGCTCCCGAATCAACAAACACACCTTCTGATATTACCGAATTTATTACTGTTCCTTTAATCTCACAACCCTCGGTTATAATCGAATTTTGTATAACTGCATCAAACCCAACATAATGTGGCGGATCAGCATAATTCCTTGATGAAATTCGTGATCTGGAGTCATGAAGATTGAACTCAGGTTTATCTCCAAGTAAATCCATATTTGCTTCCCAAAGACTTTCTATTGTCCCGACATCCTTCCAATAACCTTCAAACTTATAAGCAAACATTCTTTCACCTGAATTGAACATTGCAGGTATTACATCTTTCCCGAAATCCTTTGATGAGTTTTCATTTTCTTCGTCCATTATAAGATATTTTTTTAGTTTTTCTTTTGAAAATATATAAACACCCATTGAAGCCATTGTTGACTTTGGATTTTTAGGCTTTTCCTGGAATTCGCTTATTGACATATCTGGTCGCAGTGATAATATTCCAAAGCGTGATGCTTCTTCTTGCGGTACTTTAATTACTGCAATAGTACAATCAGAGTTGTTCTTTATATGAAAATCAAGCATAGCACGGTAATCCATTTTATATATATGGTCTCCAGATAGGACAAGAACATATTCCGGATCGTATTTGTCAATGAAATTTAAATTCTGATATATTGCATTTGCAGTTCCCTTATACCAGTCAGCTTTTTTAGATGCCTGATATGGCTGCAATATCATAACACCGCCATATGTGCGGTCAAGATCCCACGGTTGACCATTTCCTATATACTCATTAAGCATTAACGGCTGATATTGTGTCATAACACCAACAGTATCAATACCTGAGTTTATACAATTAGAAAGCGGAAAATCAATTATTTTATATTTGCCTCCAAAAGAAACTGCCGGTTTTGCAATCTGCTGTGTAAGTAAATATAATCTGCTGCCCTGTCCACCGGCAAGCAACATTGCGATACATTCTTTATTTCTCATCTTATTTCCCTTCCTTTTTCATTTTAACATCAATATACTGATCCCCAATGGTGGTAATCTCAAATGAATTTTATATTCTGAATCAACTTTATTTGATATTAGAATTCCGGGATTAATTACACCGCTGCCACCGTATTTAACATCATCACTGTTGAATATTTCAATATAAGCACCGTTTATATCTACAGGCAAAATAAAGTTTTCACTTACATTCGGTGTGAAATTTATTATAACAATAGCAGGCAGCTTCTTTTTATCCAATCTTTCATATGCAATAACACTATGCTTACTGTCGTTGACAATAAGCCATTTGAAACCGTTCCAGCTCGAATCACATTCCCAGAATTGATTATGCTTCAGGTATAATCTATTCAAATCCTTTGTATAATTTAAAAGCTTTTTATGCATCTCAAAGTCAAGCATAAACCATTCGAGTGAATTACTGTAATCCCATTCTCTGAACTGTCCGTATTCACTCCCCATAAATAAAAGCTTTTTTCCAGGATGAGTCATCATATAACCAAGAAATGCCCTCATTGTTGCGAATTTCTGCCAGTAGTCACCGTTCATTTTATCGATTAAAGATTTTTTACCATGAACAACCTCATCGTGTGAAATCGGGAGAATGTAATTTTCATTAAAAGAATACACCATTGAAAATGTCAGCTTGTTATGATTATATTTTCGATTAGTAAACTCTTCTGATATATATGAGAGGGTGTCATTCATCCATCCCATATCCCATTTATAATGAAACCCAAGTCCGCCATCTTTAATAGGTTTAGTTATACTGCTCCAGTCTGTTGATTCTTCCGCTATCATTATAACATCCGGATAATTAGTTGAAACAGCTTCATTTAGCTTTCTGAAAAATGCAACAGCTTGTTGATTTATATTCGTGCCATCCGGATTAGGATTCCACTCTCCGGGCATTCTG
The DNA here is from genome assembly GCA_001797275.1 of Clostridiales bacterium GWF2_38_85. Lineage (GTDB taxonomy): Bacteria > Bacillota > Clostridia > Oscillospirales > CAG-382 > GWF2-38-85. The sequence goes on from MGOY01000030.1 coordinate 58,790, forward strand.
TCATAATCAAGATAAAGCATTGATGCAACTGCATCAACTCTGATTCCATCAATATGATACTTTTCCATCCAAAATAATGCATTTGAAATCAAAAATGACTGTACTTCGTTGCGGCCAACATCAAAAAAACGTGTACCCCAACCTTTATGTTCCATTCTATCCTGACCTTGATATTCATATAAAGGAGTTCCATCAAATTCATACAGTCCGTGTTCATCCTTCGGAAAATGCGCTGGTACCCAGTCCAATATTACACCGATGCCAACACTGTGCATTTTATTGATAAAGTACATAAAGTCCTGTGGCTTTCCGAACCTTGAGGTCGAAGCATAATACGAACATACCTGATAACCCCATGAGCCGTCATATGGATGCTCAGCGACAGGCAAGAGTTCAATATGGGTATATCCCATCTCTAATATATAAGGACATAAACGATCCGCAAGCTGCCTGTATGTAAGATTACTACCAACGTTATTACGTTGCCATGAACCTAAATGAACTTCATAAATATTCATTGGTTTCGGTATTGATATATGCTGTGACAGATATTCTGATAAACTTTTTCTTCTTTTTAAATATTTTGAATCGGACCATTCGAAACCCGACAAGTCATTTATTATAGAAGCGGTTTTACCTGCAGTTTCTGACATGAAAGCATATGGATCTGATTTATATACATATTTATTTTCACTTTTTATTATATATTTGTATAGCGAGCCTTCACCGAATTCAAAATTACTCAGTATAATGTACCATATCCCAGATTCGGTTTCTTTTGTCATTATTAGAGAATTGGACCAGTTATTAAAATCGCCTGTTAAAAATACTTCTGTAGCATTTGGCGCCCATACTCTGAATAAATATTCTGAATTATTACATTTGTGTGCACCCATATACTCATAGGTATGAAAATTTATTCCTTGATGAAACAAAAAGGCAGCGTAATTATCTGAAATCAATTCACGCAGCCTCCCTTACCAATTTGTATTTTATTAATCTAATTATATCTTATGGTTTATAAAATTGCAAGAGTAAATAAGAAAAAAATTAACATTTAACATTCGTATTACAGTTGAACAGAATGTATAATTATGCTATCATAAATAAAGAGTATTTATGCAGAATACAATATGGATTTTCTTGATAATAAAGTAAAAAATAAAGAAATATAAAATCCCGGGAGTTATTCTATGAATAGAAATTATCTGAACTATATATTGAAATTTAGTTTTATTGTATTATTTCTTATCTTAAGTTACTCAATAATCTGGGCTGCAAGCAATAATTTATTGCCATTCTTTAATTATTCCGAAGTTGAGACATCAAAAGAAATCATTGAAGCCACTTCTTCATATCCGGAAGCAACCTCATCTCCTGAGACTTCAACGCCACCTATTATAATTGATTTTTCTACTTACTTAATAAATATAAAAAACAAAGAAAATTATCCTGCTTATCAGACTACTGATTTTCCATATGACAACAACTCAATTTTTGCATTTGCAAAATCAGAAATAATTAATTTAAAAATTGTTTCAATGGTTCCAAGAATGGGATATATTTTCGTCACATATGATGATAATTCAATATCTTTGCTTGACAACACTGGTAATGTTATTTTTGATAAAATTCCGGATGGTTATACTTTTGCAGGCGTCAGAGATATTGAAAACCGACCCTTGTTTCTATTCGAAGATAAATATTATTACCTTGATATCAATAACATTTTTACCTTAAGCGAATATGATGAAGGTCGCAACGGCCGTGGTATTCAATTTGATTATCCATCATATTATGGTGAATCAAATAGTATTATCGAAAAATATAAATACGGCAACTTTTATGGTTTAAGATATATAAAATCAAAAGCAGTATATTTAAGTGCTTACTATAAAGCTATTTATTCCTATTCTGAAGGTATTTGCAGCGCAATTTATAGTAATTATTATGGTCAGGATAGATTATTTTTCTATAATGAAAAGCGTCAAAGTGTTTCAAAAGAATACCTTCCACCTTTGACAAATGGAATCGAGAGTCTCGGTTATTATTACTTTGATCACGGTCTAACACGAATTCGTACAGAAGAAAATGGTGTCAGTAAAGAACTTCTGATGTATAAAGACACAACATTATTTCAGCTGCCGCCTGATTTTGAACTTGTCAGCTATAATAATGGTGTTCTAATATTGAAAAAAGGCAACAAATACGGTTATATGAAATATACCGGCGAATGGCTGACTGATCCCGTATACAAATATGCAGGACCGTTTATTGAAGGTGTTGCTGTTGTAAGCCAAGGCTCCAAGTACGGTTTAATTGATATAAACGGTAATACAATCTTACCTGAAGTTTTTGATTTTATAAGCAGCTGCAGCGGTGGGGTTGTAATAATGCATGAAGAAGAAAACGGATATTATATACTAAATAAAATGCATCCTATACCAGTTGAACCTAATACATCAGAGGAAAGTATACAAGAATAATTATAGACAAAAATGGCGTGAATATAAGATAATGTATCAATAATTGAATCCACATTGAATCTTAGATGTAATGATTTAAACTTAACTTCTAATTTAAAAACTGAAAAAGAAATTTCAAACTTCTCTGTTGGTACACATTTTATCAAACAAGATAATTCAGAAATTTCTTCTGATCATTCTAAACAAATAAAAGTTGCCGGCTGATATTAAACAGCCGGCATAAATATCTTATTTGTGTCTGAATTGCTCAAAATACAGGTTATATTTTTTTTCATCGCTCAGAACGCTGCTTTCATCATGACCCGGATATAATGCGAAGTCACCAGGTAATCTATAAAGCCTTTCGAGAGAACGCTTCATATCATCATCTGAGCCACCCTTGAAATCGGTTCTGCCGACACCGCCATTGAACAAAGTGTCACCGCTAAACATCAAATCGTCGAAAATATAACAGACTGAGCCGGGGGTATGCCCTGGGGTATTCATGACATTGAATTCAAAACCTGCAAGGTTGTATACTCCATCAGCATCAAATAAAAAGTCTGCCGGTGCAAACGGTCTCGGATCGTGATCAAGCATAGGTGAAAACAAGTCTCTGGCTGTTAAACTATCAGCATCTTTTTTGTGTATTGCTACAATTGTATTATCCCGTCTTATGTCTCCGAGCGCAAGAATATGATCAAAATGACCGTGTGTCAGCAGTATCAATCTGCATCTTGCGTCCATATCCCGAAGAATGCTTTTAATATATATCCCGTTATCACCCGGATCTATTACCATAGCATTACCTGTATCGTTATCCTGAAAAATATAGCAATTTGTTTTAAGAAATCCGACTTTTAATGTTTTCAATTTATAATTAATCATCATATTTATCCCTCGTTTCAATAATTAATATTTATTAATATAGATACAACGATTGACAATACCATTAGTGATGCAAGTATTAAAGCGATCAAAGAAGCAATCTTTTTACTCATTTTGAATTACCTTTTGTTATATAAAATTTATATATTTATTATAACATAAATCGAATAAAAAAACAAGACTTGTAATTTTCAATTTTATATGGATAATATAAAGTGTGTTGTTTTTAAAATAACTCTAAAGGTGGTATTTGCATGGATTTTAATTTTTCTTTAATACCAAATGATATATTTCGTGAAATTGCTATATCTGAAATTATAGAACGCAACGAAAAGACAGTTGAATATGGATTAATTTTAACCAAAGAAGCCGCTTCCGAACTTGTTCAAACAAGAACCAATGAACTGACTAATACAGGAAGGGTTGAATTTGGTGGTGCAACAATTCAAAACATTATCGACGCATTTTATGATTCGCCATATATAAATCAATATAATTATGCTCAAACCTTACATGAATTGATTGAGATTTTTTATTATTATAAAAATGAGACTTTAGATATAATATCAGATAATAATTTGATATATTACATGAAAAGTTATTTTAACGGTAGTTGTCAGGGTTCGCTTGAACTTTTAAAAAATCGAGAGCTTGATGAGCTTGCACGCAAAGTTCGATTCAGCGATTTTCATTTTTCTGAACCTAATGACATCAGTGAATTTTATTATGAGGTAGATTATGATGAATGGGAATAAAATTTCTAAAATACAAAAAATCACACGCGATAATCTAAGTAATGAGTTCTATCTTCAATCTCTGTTGCAGGAAGCATTGAGTTGTAAGATTATTTCAGAAGCAGAATATAAAAAAATCCTTGAAAATCTGATTAAATTATTAGCTGAAGAGACACAAAAATTTACCAAAGGCGAAAGCAGCTCTGTCCGAACAGAAACTGCAAAAGCGATTCTTGATTCAATGTGTTATAAAATCAGCATATATCTGAAAAGTATCAACAATTGTGATGCTGCTGTATTAATTCTTCTTGAAAGACCGTTAAGAGATATTTTATCTTCCGGAAATAAATTGATAGAATCTAAATTAAAAGTTGTTGTTTCATTATACAAAAAAATTAATAAAAACCGTATTAATACACCAAACAATGCATATAATGATACAATAGGCAAAGGGTTGAAGTTGTTTTTTAAGGAATATGATAAGGACTTTGAATCAAACGAAACACCGGTTGCAATTGATTATCCTCTTTGTATAGAATGTAGTAATTATGTTGGAGTTGAATTTATAATAAACTATATGATATCGATGTATTGGGAGAATGTTTTCTGCTCTTATTTTGTCGATACTGAAATTCATTCAATTATGCAATCAATAAATCACGATTATGAGGGTTTGCTTGTTAATATATTCGAACAAACATTATTGAATTCTCTTGCGAACATTATTATTGGGAAACCTGATAAATTAAAATTATATATTAATGATATAACTGATTTATATGGAACTTTAAAAATAAAAAGCGATTCCGAACTTCGAAAATTGTTTAGTGATGCAGCTGCTGAATATAAAACGCAGATAGTAAATTTTGATGATTATCTTCGTAATTATATCTCAAAAGCAATAGACAAATTCTTGCCTAGTATATTACATGCTTTACACACTAATACACTTGATAAAATATTTGCTACAGAAAATAATACTGAAAAATCTGATATAATTCATATAATTAACGAAAAAAGAATCAGTGACGAAAAGTTCAGAGAACTTGTTGATGAAATCAGAACATGCGAAAATATTAGTGATAAAATTACAATGATTATGGCTGTTTCAAGTATAAAGGATCTGATTGATATTCTTGAAGCAAATTGTTTTTTCGGAGATGAATATCTAAAATTATTCACAATATTGGATGAAGTTGAATTTGCTTTGCTAAATAAAGCTTCTGGAATTAAATCAGAACGCGGAGAAGATCATGAATGGCAAGGATATTTTAATGAATATTATTCAAAGCTCTCTAATACTATAAAAAGTAAAATTATATTAAATTCTGAATTATTACCCGAAATTGATATATAGAGATAACTAAAAGGTATTGGCTATTTGTCAATACCTTTATAATTATTTACTTCTTAATCAAACCAAATGCTTTTGATATTTCCATAATAATAATAGGAACGAATGAAAGCCCGGCTCCGATTAAATAATATTCGAAGGGTAAATAAACAAGTTTAAAAGCAACAGATACTGGGGTAAACAACACGAGTGCAACCAAAAACAAAGAAATCAGAGTTGCAATATTCAACTTTTTATTTGTGAAGAATCCAAGCTTAAATAAAGAATGATGCGAACGCATGTTGAATGCTTGGACTATTTGGCATGTTGCCAACACCATAAATGCCATTGTCTGACCAGCCTCGGTACTTCTACTGTTACCAATGTAAAAAGCAATTAAGGTCAGAGCTGTAAACATACATCCTTGAAGTACGACTCGAACGCCAAGTCCGTTTGCGAATATACCTTCATTCTTTGGCTTCGGCTTCATGTTCATAACATCTGCTTCAACCGCTTCCATTCCTAATGCGATTGCCGGCAGGCTGTCGGTAACAAGGTTAATCCATAATAGCTGCATTGATATTAATGGTGATATATGCCACAAAAGCATTGCTGTAAATACTGTCAGTACTTCACCGATATTAGTCCCGAGAAGAAATCCGACAACCTTTTTAATATTTGCGTATATTCCTCTTCCCTCTTCTACAGCATCAACGATTGTTGCAAAATTATCGTCTGTTAAGGTCATATCTGCTGCGCCTTTTGCGACATCGGTTCCTGTTATCCCCATTGCACAGCCTATATCAGCTGCTTTCAATGCAGGAGCATCGTTAACACCGTCGCCTGTCATGGAAACAACTTCACCTTGATGCTGCCATGCTTTAATTATTCTGATTTTATTTTCCGGTGAAACACGAGCATAAACAGAAATATTCCTTACTTTACTGTCAAGCTCATCATCAGTCATTGTATCGAGTTCAGCACCGGTTATCGCCATATCTCCATCTTCGTAAATGCCGAGTTCTTTTGCAATTGCAGAAGCTGTAATAACATGGTCTCCGGTTATCATAACCGGTTTTATGCCGGCTATACGGCATATTTTTACTGCCTCTTTACACTCGGGTCTCGGTGGATCTATCATTCCGACAAGTCCTAAAAATATTAAATTGTTTTCGAGATTATCAGGCTTCGGATCATTTGGTATTGTCTCAATCTCTTTATATGCTATTGCAATAACACGAAGTGCGGAAACTCCCATTTCATTATTATATTGTCGAGCTTTTCCTGTATCGCCATTAGTACATTTGCCTGCAAGAACATCAAATGCTCCTTTGACAATAACTATTTTTTTATCGTTCATCAAATTGATGGTTGTCATTAGCTTTCTGTCGGAGTCAAAAGGTATCTCAGCCTGTCTTGCATATTTTCGATTCAACTCATCTTTAATAAGCCCGTTTTTATATGCAGCAAGAACAATTGAAGTTTCCGTGGGATCCCCAATATGTATCTCTTTACTGTCCTTGACAACAACCGAACCGTTTGAACAAAGCGTTCCGAATTTAAGTAATTCTAAAACCTTGTCGCTATTATTATTTGATATAGCTTCGAGTGAATCAGAACCGTCAACATATGCTTTTACGAGAGTCATTCTGTTTTGAGTTAATGTTCCTGTTTTATCTGAACAAATAACTGATGCACTGCCAAGCGTTTCAACTGCGGGTAGAGATCGTATGATTGCATTCTTCTTGACCATTCGCTGAACACCGATAGAAAGAACAATCGTTACTATCGCAGGAAGCCCTTCGGGAATAGCGGAGACAGCAAGTGAAACCGATGTCATGAAAATTTCCATAGGGTCAATCTTGCTTATAAATCCAATAATAAATATAACTGCACAAGCACCAAGTGCCATAAATCCAAGATACTTACCCAAATTTTCGAGTTTCTTTTGGAGAGGGGTTTTCGTTTCTGTTTCGCTATCAAGCATATTTGCAATCTTGCCTATTTCAGTGTTCATGCCAGTAGAGGTTACTATCGCTATAGCTGTTCCGTAGGTTATACTGCAGCCTGAATAGACCATATTTATACGATCACCTATTGGAGCTTTTTCATTGACTGTGGCAGTAGCATCTTTATCCGATGCAACAGACTCTCCGGTTAAAGCTGATTCCTCTGCTTTTAGGCTGGATGACTTTATCAATCTTGCATCTGCTGGAACGAAGTCCCCTGCTTCAAGTTTTATTATGTCACCAGGTATTAATTGTAACGCATCAATTATTTGTTCTTTCCCATCACGTATAACTCTTGCATGCAATGCTGACATACTCTTCAAAGCATCAAGTGCTTTTTCAGCTTTACTCTCTTGTAAAACACCCATAGCTGCATTGATAATAACAATGAGTAATATTAAAACAGGTTCAAAGAATTCATTCAAATGCCCTTCGTAAATAGCTATACCAAACGAAATAAAGGCGGCTATAATTAAAATTATAATCATAACATCCTTGAATTGATTCAGAAATCGCTGTATATTTGTCTTCTTTTTCTTTTCGTAAAGCTTATTCTCTCCGAACTTGAAAAATTCGGATTCCACATCGTCGGAACTCAAACCATTCTGAGGATTTACATTAAATTTATTTAATACTTTCTCTATCTCCTGATTATAAGATATCAATAATATCCCTCCAAAATTAAGGTTGTAATGTTATGAGTATATATGAGTTAGCTAAATATGTCAAGTAATATGAATGTTATTCAAGTGAAAAACCCATATCACTGATATACCTGTCAAAAAAGAATGTGTCAGTTGACAATTCTATTGTTTCTGCAAAAACAGAAATTGATTTGCTCCGATTTTTTTTATCCGGATCAATCAACATTATTGCTGCACCCGCAGCTGCTGCATTACCAACAGAATACGCTTTTTCATACAATTCTTTAGGTATTAATCCGATTTTTACAGCTGAAGCAGTAGATAAAGCTGTTCCGAACCCTCCGGCAATAATTAATCTGTCAATATCATTCACCGATAATTTGGCATAATGAATCAGTGTTTCTATTCCGGCACAAATTGCTGCTTTTGCAAGTTGTAGAGCTCTTATATCCTTTTGAGTAATTACAATGTCGTCGATTATCTTTATACTGTTTTCATCCTTATACTTTATATAGTACTTACAGTTCTCAATTATCAATCCTGTTTCATCTATACATCCAAGATCAATTAATGTTGCAACAGCATCAACAATTCCTGTTCCGCAGAGCCCTGATGATTTAATGTTACCAATTGTTTTACTGTACAATTCACCATTTATAGCAGATATACTGTATATAGCTCCATCTCTGGCTGTCATACCCATTGTAATGCCTTCGCCTTCAAATGCTGTGCCGGCAGCAGTTGAACAGCATAAAAGCTTCTCTCTAGCTTTTAACATGACTTCTCCATTTGTGCCGATATCAATAATTATGACATTGTCAGTTGCCGTATCGAGATTTTCAGATAATGCAGCACAAACGGTATCAGCTCCAATGAAAGCTGAAACACAATCAGGAAGATATACAGAAGCATTAATTCCTTTTATACCAAGTTCATCGGTATTCGTTACATAACCGAAAAGACAATCAGCAATAAACGGTGCTGCAGAAATTGATTTGATATCTCTGCCTGCAAGAAGATATAGCATGGCTGTGTTACCGGTAATAACCATACTATTAATTTCATCAGTACTATTAAGACTGAGACATAATTCAGAAATTCCACTTCTGATAATATCTGCAAGTTCCTGCTTTTGCCCTTCAACAGACTTCCCTATTCTTGTTATAACATCGGAACCGAATATTGTCTGAGGATTTCGCTCGGATCTCACATCAATAAGTTCACCATTCAATAAGTTAAAAAGATATGCTGCAAGGGTGGTAGTACCTAAATCAATCGCTATACCATAACCATTTCTTTTATGAGCAATAATTCCTGATCTAAAATTAATATCAGTCATAATACTTTCTTTTACTGTATCAGGTAAAAGAACAATTGCATTGCCTTCAGCGTATGTCATGCATGCGTAGCGAATTCCGTTTGAAAATTCTTGGTCTGTCAGCAACTCTTTTTCTTTTTCGGTCGGTTCAGATAATATGCCGTTTGTTTGAATTCTACATTTCATGCAACGTTGTTTCCCACCGCAAGGCATAAAAAATTCAAATCCGCTTTGAAAAATTGCATCAGAAATCAGTATTTTATTTTTAAATTCAATTTCTCTGATTTGATCAGATTTTTTTATTATAATTTTCATAATGCTCACTCATTTATTATTTTATCTATTTTAACATAATTGAATTATAATATCAATAAAGAAACCAAAAGACTTACAGAAATATTCCGTAAGTCTTTTGGCGATATAAAATAAGAGAGGTTTATTATCTTCTGCCACCGGGAATCATGCCCCCACCGCTACCAACCGTTGTGCAGAGAGTTGATTGTGTAAATGAATTAACCTGTGTTTCATTAACATCAACCGTATATTTTTGTCCGACTATCAATGCCGCTGAACTGACTACTGCTGATTGATATTGCTTAGCAGCTGTAACTGCTATTATTTCATTTCCTTCCGCATCAAGCAAGCTGAAAACGCTGCTTTTTGCTTGTGTTGAAGTAAAATATATTATGACTGAGCATTGAGAAGATGAAGTTGATGCTGTTTGAGCCATGCCACTGCTCCCAAGAGCAACAACTGTACCACCGCTGATAACATAAGTACCATCATAATCAAGTGCACCATTGTTGTTTGCGGTTGGCCCTAATACAATTACATTACCTCCGGTTTGCACAATCGAACCGTTAATATCAATACCATCACCTTCTGCGTTTACAGTAATCTGACCGCCGTTGATTTCAAGAACTGCTGTACCACTGCTAAAACCACCACCGTCGAATCCTCCGCCGAATACACTTGAGCTGCCATCAGTACCGTTTATACCATCATCGGATGCAACAATATTAACATCCCCGCCATTAAGAGTTATTGTTTTACTTTCAAGCCCTTCATAACACTTAAGGATTGTGATTTGACCTGCATTGATTATAATTTCAGTATTTGCTCTGACTGCATCATCACCTGTTGAAATTTCAATGTTTCCACCATTTATTGTAATTAAATTGTTGCAATTGATAGCATCGTCACGTGAATTTATTACTATTGTTCCATCATATACAGATATAGAATTATTCGCTTTTAAGCCCTTTCGGCTCGAATTATTTACTGACAGATTACTATTGCTGCCATCACCGCTGGTTATGTCTATTTTACCATCAGTTATTGTTAGATCGGTAACAATATCAACACCATCATTCCCACAATTGATATTTGTAGTGCCACCCTCAATATTACAATAACCTTTTTCGGTATTTTCTTCATTTGTTGTTTTAATTCCATCTGAGCCTGCATTAATATTTAGAGTTCCGCCTTTTACTGATACTGTATCTCTGCCAACCATCCCATCTTCTACACTGGTAATAGTTATATTACCGTCAACAATTTTCAAATCATCCTTGGTCTTAATCCCATTCTTATAATTTGCATTAACTATTAAGGATCCTGTACCATTAATGGTCAAATCATTTTTGCTGAAAATGCAAGCATCAGGTTCATCTGCACCGGATTCAAGAGCATGCGTGGAACTGTCTGTAAGTGTATTTGTAGTTCCATCAGCCAGCGTTATTATTGTTCTGTCTGCATTTACAGTATATATAGCAGGACCTGTTTTGCATGTAATATCTACACCATTCAATATAAGTTGAACTTTTTCATCTGTCGAGAGTTCTATTATAATTTGCCCGTCATTTAGCTTTCCACCTACAATATATTCGCCTGGACTTGTAATCGTTATTATACTACCTTCGACAACAGCACCCTCGCCGTTATAAGATATCGAGTTACCATTCAGAGCTATTTCACCATCATCAGATTCAACATAAGAAACATCGGTATCATCTTCATCATAACTTGTTCCATCCGGGATACTAACATCAATTTCTGACAAAGTATTATTACTGTTTTCTGTGTTTTTTGAACTATCGCTTATATTATTTCCATTATTGCTACTGCAACCGGCAAGAAGCGTCAACAACAGAATTGTAATAATAAATATTCTGATTTTATATTTCATTTCATATCCAGCCTTTCATATACATATCTACTATCTGTTATTATAGCTCATCTTTAATCGTCTGAACTCTGTTTAATATGATTGGTAAGTTTCCATTTCTGCATCTTAATTCATCTATAAGCTTCTTTTCGTTATTTGCATCTTTCATTATAATTAAATAATGTAATTCATACATACTACCCATATTGGTAGTCTTAACTTTTTCAAGCGAATAACTTTTTGTGTAAACATTAAATATATCAATAAAAACATCAGTATAATCTAAACTTTCCGGTATGGTAATTTTCAATTCTTTTTCGGCTTTAATTTGAACTCCAAACGGTGTTTTGGCAAATATCAAGATTATAATACTTCCCACGATGGTAATTATCAATGCAAATCCGACATATCCCATACCTGTTGCAAGTCCTATTGCCATAGCAAAAAATATAGCACAAATATCTCTTGATGAACCGGGAACTGAACGAAATCTAATAAGACTGAAGGCGCCCATTACCGCAACACCAGTTCCAATATTACCATTGACCATCATAATGACCGATTGAATTATAAGCGGAAGGACTACGAGTGAAACTGTAAAATTCTTTGTAAAATTACCTTGCAACATATAGGTGATTGCAATCAACAGTCCTAAACCTACGGAAGCTCCCGTACAAATTAGTGTTTCAGATAAAGTAAGACCGGCTGTTGAATCTAAAATGCTGGTCAACATAGAAATTTCCTCCAATTGTTTTAATATGCTTTTATTAATTGCGGTGCTTCATTTTGTATATCAGTTAACAGAATTTTAGTATATATATTCCCATATTTTGAGAATGAAACAGGGTATATTTCTAGTTCGGATAACATATGTGCCATCCATACAGGAATCGAATATGAAAGCTTCAATTCCATCAGATATTGGTCTCCTTTAAGAACATTCTCACCGTAATCACCGGATTTGAGATTCAAATCATATTCTCTTCCTCGTATATTATTATCAAATGTAAGTCTTATTGAAGGAACATCAATCCCGTATAAAGCAGTACGATCATAAGCAAGAAATACTTTTGCTTTGGGGTTATAGAAATTAATTGAATAATTAATTTCATTATATATTTGATCATTTAATTTCAATGGTTCTTTGAAATCCAAATAGTTTACCGCTTCTTTTAGAGCAGCACTGATACGTCTTTTATATACTATTCCTTTATATTTCTTTTTAATTTCAATAAAAACTATATTATCATCATTTGGAATACCATAACTGCGCAACCTTATTTTTTCTTTATATATTGGTTTTTCTATTGAACGCCTAATTAAATCGTAATTATCAGTATCATAATATAAATTGCATAATGTATAACTCGGATATTTATCCGGCTTCATATATTCTTGAATATATTTTGTAATATATTCTTTTTGTTCAGATGAAATGATATATTTCTTTTCAAAACGTTGAAATGAGAATTGAATTGCATTATTTGTTTCAGCCATGCTAATCACTTCCTTTCTGATTGCTTATATAATACTATCACCATGTGATATTCCTGTGCTGATACTTTCATTTTTTTATGAAAATAAAACAAAACTTTATGTTAAATATATGTAAAATAATATTTCAGTTAAATATATAAGTAGAAATATTATATAAAAGTATTTGACACCATACAGAAAAAATGCTATACTTATCCAAGAATATTTTTTATTAAATAATATATGGAAGGAGTGTTTGGGTTGCCACTTGCTGACTTTTTAAGACCAAAAGATTTCGATGATGTTGTCGGTCAGAAGCATCTGCTTTCAAAAAATGCTCCTTTTCGCAGAATTATAGAAAGCGAGAATATTCCAAGTCTTCTTTTTTATGGTCCACCAGGTACAGGTAAAACAACAGTTGCTGATATAATTGCAAAGAAAACAGGTAAAATCTTTCATAAATTGAATGCTACTGTTGCATCTTTATCTGATGTGCGTGATATTCTCAATTCAACCGATTCAATTATTACTCAGGATGGAGTCGTTTTATATATAGATGAAATTCAATACTTCAACAAAAAGCAACAACAGTCGCTTCTCGAATACATGGAAGATGGTAGAATAACACTAATATGCTCGACCACCGAAAATCCATATTTTTGTATATATAATGCCTTATTATCCCGAACAACTATATTTGAGTTTAAAAGTGTAAGTCCTGAAGATATATTAATATCATTACGGAGATCTCTTGATGCTTTAAATACACAAAATGAAATGAATAAAACAACCTCCGATAAAGTGTTAGATATAATTTCTCATAATTGCGGTGGTGATGTAAGAAAAGCAATCGGCACACTTGAAAATACTTATTATGCGTCAATTGATGTGTTACAGCCTGAAATTGCGAAAGAATTATCTCAACGCTCAGGATTGCGTTTTGATCGTGACGGTGATTCGCATTATGATCTGCTGTCAGCTTTTCAAAAGTCAATAAGAGGCTCAGATGCTGATGCTTCAATTTATTATCTTGCAAGAATACTTGAAGGCGGAGATTTATTATCTGCTTGTAGAAGACTTATGGTAATAGCCAGCGAAGATATCGGACTTGCATATCCGCTAGCAGCAGTAATAGTAAAATCCTGTATCGACAGCGCATTGCAACTTGGATTACCCGAAGCATCAATACCTCTTTCGCAAGCGGTATTATTATTAGCGACATCACCAAAGTCCAACAGCGCAATAAATGCTTACAGTGCAGCTGTCTCCGATATTGCAAACGGTGAAATACCGCAATGTCTAAGAGATACACACTATCCGGGAGCTGATAAACTTAATCATACCGGTTATAAATATCCGCATAATTACCCTAATTCATATATAGAACAGCAGTATCTACCCGATACTTTAATAAATAAAATATATTATGTACCCGGAAATAATAGAGCTGAAGATGCTGCAAAGGAATATTGGCGCAAAATTAAGAAAAACTGATGTAACCTTTATGTAAAGTTGACGGTTTTATTATAAATTATAAAATAGCTATTGTCAATTATATTTGAAAATATAATCAAAAGGCAGTTAATTTATGTTAGCAAAAAATATAATATTATACAAGCAGGAAATACCGCTTAAAACTCCATTTAAAACAGCACTTCGTTGTGTTTCAACCCTTGAATCTATAATTATTGAAATACAAACCGAAAATGGAATAACCGGTTATGGTTCCGCATCACCTACAGCAGCAATTACCGGTGAAACAATACCCTCGATTTTTTATGCTATAACCGATTACATCTTCCCTGCTATAAAAAATAAAGTAATAGATTCATCTGTGTTTAAAATAATCAGTAATTCTATTGAACATAATACCTCAGCAAAAAGTGCTGTCGAAACAGCTATTTATGACTTGCTTTCAAAAAATGCAGGTTTACCTTTGTTTCAATATTTGGGCGGAAAGGACATAAAAAAACTTGATAATGATATAACCATAAGTTTAAACGATCCCGACATAATGTATTCCGATGCAATAACTGCCAAGAAAAATGGTATAAATATCTTTAAAATTAAACTTGGCGGTTCTTCAGATGAAGATATCAGAAGAATAAATGCTGTCTCGAAAGCTACCGGTGACAGTAAACTCAGACTCGATGCAAATCAAGCTTGGGATTTCAACACTGCTTATGAAATTATTGATTATTGTGTTTCTCGAAATTTATCTGTAGAGTTTATTGAACAGCCATTTAAAGCACACCAGATTAAATTAATGAGTGAGTTAAAGCACTTAAGTAAAATACCCATTCTTGCAGATGAAAGTGTTTTCAACTCATCCGACGCAGAAGACATAGTAGCAAAAGATGCTGCTGATTATATAAATATAAAGTTAGCAAAGTGTGGCGGTTTGACTGATGCAATAAAAATATGTAATATTGCTAAAGCTGCAAATAAACAATGTTTAATAGGTTGTATGTTAGAATCACCGATTGGTATTATTGCTGCTGCTCATCTTGCTACTGCATTTGATATTATTTCTATGCATGATCTTGATGTAGTTGAATTAATTAAATATAATCCGATTATATCCGATGTTCAATTTTACCCTAACAGTATAACTGTCGGAACTAATACCGGTCTTGGTGTAAATAATATTAGTGAAGTTATAAGGTTTATAGGTTGAACAAAAAATTTATCATTTCTAATCTTATTTTAATCAACCTACGAGATTGTGCATATCGACCATAAAATATAGCAGATATTCAACAAGTTGGATCCAAACAAATTCCGATAGAAGGTGTAATGGTTGAAATGAATATTAGAGAAAAAATATTATTTTACAAAAAAATTCCCACAAATGATATAGGAATTATGATATGCGATTTAAATGAAACAATTTTCTCTGTAAATGAAAATAAGACATTTCGGAGTGCAAGTACCATTAAATTGTTTATATTATCTTATTATTTAGATTATTATAAAACCTTCGATAAAATTATTCAAATTCCAGAATACAAATATGTTGAAAGTAGTATTATTACTGAATTGAATACAACAAACGCAACTATAGGTAAGCTTCTTATCCTGATGATGGCATCAAGCGATAATACTGCAACAAATATATTAATTGAAAATGTTGGTTTTGATAAAATAAATAATTATATTTCTAACCTTGGCATAAAAAATACATCTTTAAAAAGATATATGATGGATTTTAAAGCTGTTGAATCAGGTTTAGACAATATATCAACAGCATATGATACTATAATAATTTTAAAGTACTTAAGCAAGAATCAGGAAGCATTAGAAATAATGGCAAAACAAAAAAATGATGTCAGACTTACAAGATATATTTACAACGATAACATTAAATTTTATGGCAAAAACGGTGAATTAGGAAATGCTTTCAACGATACAGGGATATTTTTTATAAATAACAACTTTATATTTTCCGCTGTATATACAAGAAATATTGAAAGAGAGAAAGCAGCTGAATTATGTGGTTTATGTGGCCTTTTAGCAATAAATGAATCTACCTTTGTTATATAAACAGGAGTATCCTCATGATTAAAAAAATAACTAATTTTATTAAAAGAAATTTTGCTTTAATTATTGTTTTGACCGCAGTTTTAGGTCTGATAATTTTACCGCTTTCGATAATACAGGTTCCAAAGGGACATGATATTTATTTTCATATGGAGAGAATTGAATCTTTATCTCTTGAAATGAAAGATGGAAATTTATTCCCTCGAATATATACAACAGCTTTAAACGACTACGGATATGCTTCACCAATGTTTTATGGAGATTTGCTCCTTAGAATTCCGGCACTTTTGGTTATTACAGGAGTGTCAGTTCCTGTTGCGTACAAGATATTTCTTATGTTAATTGCTCTCTTTAGCGTTGTTATCAGTTATTTCTGTTTCAATTCAATCGTAAAAAATAAAACTGCTGCCGGTGTCGGGGCTATATTGTTTTCACTGTCTTCTTATTTTGCGACCGATTTATTTTCAAGAGCAGCAATCGGAGAAGCTCAGATATTCATATTTCTTCCTGTTGCTTTCCTTGGTTATTATCACATAATGTTTGGTGATCATAAAAAGTGGTTTTACCTACCGCTCGGATTGTTCTTTATGTTGCAGTGTCATATGCTTTCAGCAGTTATTTTTGTTGTATTGCTTGCAATATTCACATTATTCTACCTCGATATAATAATAAAAACACCTAAAAAACTTCTTTATATAGGTGTTTCTGTATTTGTATTCATTATATTAAGTGCTTATTTTCTTATACCTATGCTTGAGCAGTTTTCTTCAACTACTTTTATTGCAACGGATGGCACCGCTGCAATAAAATGGGGAACTTTATCTAAAAGGTCAATGCCCTGGTGGTCAGTTTTCTGCGATTTTAATTATAGCATAAAAACAGATGAATGGATACCTAACGGTGTAGGGTTTATCATTATCGCTGTTTGGACAGTATATTTTATTATTCGAAAAAAATTTAAATCAGATATATCATTGTTTTCAATTATTCTCTCAACTATATTATTATTCATGACAACAGAATTTTTCCCATGGAAATACTTTCAAAATACATGTGGTGTTATGCAATTCCCTTGGAGATTGTTGGTGTTTGCTGTTTTCTTCATGACAATAGGCGCTATATATCTTGTTAAGAATACGAGCAATAAGAACAGAATAATTGTTTCCTTAATATTTATCATAATTTCATTATTATCGTTTATGATGACTGTTAACGGAAAATACTCAATAATGCTTGAAAAAGCTTCAAATAATGAAGTTGAACCATATCCATATAATAATAATGTTGGAGCTTATGAGTACTTCCCGACAGGAACCAATTCAAGTGAAGTATATAGCTTCACAGAAATCATCAGAACCAATAATAATGATATTGTTGCTTCATATAATCGCTCACATGGAAAAATAGAAGTTGAGTTTTCAGGCAACGACTACTTCGATACTTATATTGAATTACCTTTGATAATGTATAAAGGTTACTCAGCAATAACACCAGAAGGCGAAAATCTGGAGGTTATATTTGGAGATAACAATAGAGTTCGTATAATGCTCGGTGATTTACAACAGGGAACATTTATTGTTGAATATACAGGTACTGTATTACAAAAAGCTTCTGATATAATATCTGTTATTGGATTTATTATTTTCTTTATATTTATAATTATTATTTTAATGAGGAATAGAGTTATTAATGTTAATAAGTTAGATTCTGATTCACCTATGATTATATAAATAATCCAATGTCTCGAATCTATATCCTTGCACCTTTAATGCGATTATAACATCATCAAGAATTGCTGCATTTGTTGTCGAATTCGGATGCAAGAGCATAACCATTCCATTATGCACATTTGACATTATTTTATCATATGCCCATTGTAAAGGTTTTTGATTACCATTATCCCAATCAACATATGCAAATGACCAAAATACTGTACGATAACCCAACTCCTTCAGATATTGTAAACTCTGTTCTGAAAAACTACCCTCGGGAGGTCTAAAATATTTTGACAATATATTTCCAGTTCTATCATGATAAATATCTTCAAGATTTTCAAGCTCATTTGTCAATTCACCTTTTGACATGGACGAAATGTTTTTATGACTGTATGTGTGATTAGCAACAATATGACCTTCATCATGAATCCTTATAACAATATCTGTATTAAATTTAATTATTGCAGGTAAAATAAAAAAAGTAGCTTTAACATTCTGTTTTTTAAGAATATCAAGAATTTTTGCGACATTACCGTTTTCATATCCTGCATCAAATGTTAGATAAATAACTTTTTCATCTGCATTACCGATTGATAAAACATCATATTCATCATATGTTTTGCCACCATCCATAAGGTTTGGTTGTAAGTGATCATCAACACTTTTAACAAACCATGAAATACAATTATTATTAGCTGATGCAGATATTGATGTTAATAATAATATTAAGCATAAAGCTGAAAATATTTTTTTCATAAATCAAACCCCTTTATTAGTATTTTATGATTTAAAAATAATTTTATAAGTTGTAAATATTACATTGTAAAGCAGGAAAAAACAAGTGACACATATAATAAACAAAGCTATTGCTGTTATTTATGAAAAACCTAATCTGAATTCACCTATTACTGATGAAGGCATATACGGAATGAGTTGCGAAATTCTATCTGAAATTAATGATTTTTACGAAATCAATTTATTTTACGGATATAAAGGTTTTATAAAAAAAAATAATCTTGAAGAAGGAATGATGCAGGAGTATATAGTATACTCAAAATTTGCAGATTTGCTTCCTACACCTGATTACAAATTTTCTTCATTAATAACTTTACCAATGGGTTCGCGAATTAATGTTAAAGAAATCTTTAATTCGAATTTTTGTGAAGTCATATTAAATGATAATACAATTTATTATACTCATAAAAAAAATATTAGATATTACAGTCAAATATCTAACAATTTACGTGAAAATTTAATTAAAACAGCACAAAAATATGTTGGTACACCCTATCGTTGGGGCGGTAAAACTCCATTAGGAATTGATTGCTCAGGGCTGACATTTATGTCTTATTATATGAACGGTTATATAATATATCGAGATGCAAATTTTGAAAAATTTAATAATATGAGAGAAATTCCATATTTGGATATTCAAAAAGGTGATCTATTATTCTTCCCAGGACATATTGGAATGTATCTCGGAGATGATATGTTTATTCATTCTACAGGTAGCTTCGGAAGTGTAACAATAAATTCTTTAGATCCAAAAAATGTATTATACAGTGAAATACATCATCGAAATCTGCAAATTGTTGCAACATTAGAAATTTAAAAATTTCTTTCAGATAAAACAAAAAATCCTTGATAATCAAGGATTTTAAACTCTTATATTTGATATATATGAATATAGGTATAAATGTTTTTACGAAAAAAACCTGCGGTATGCATATTGCTCACCGCAGGTTTGGCAGGGGCAGTAAGAATCGAACTCACGGCACGTGGTTTTGGAGACCACTGCTCTACCAGCTGAGCTATGCCCCTATATAAAAAAATCCATAAAAATATATCTAATATTAATATGGAATTCATTTTTTATTACTCGAATAAGCCTCAAAAAATGAATAGGAGTAAATCACAGAAATAAATCTGATGATTGAATCAAAGAGCATTGTAGTTCAAGCCCTCGGTCTAT
>MGOY01000031.1 GCA_001797275.1 Clostridiales bacterium GWF2_38_85
CAGAGGAGCATCGACTACCCTTTACTATTATTACGACGATGCAGGCTCAGTAACCGGATTTACTTACAACGGAACGAACTATTATTACGGTAAGAATATACAAAGCAATGTTAAGTATATCTACAATACCAGCGGAACGGTTGTTGTTGAATACGCCTACGATGCATGGGGTGATCTTGTATCGATTTCCGGCTCACTTTACAACACTGTCGGCAGCATAAATCCCTTCCGTTACCGTAGCTACTACTACGACACCGAAACCGGTTTCTACTACCTCAACAGTAGATACTACGATCCAAATACAGGCAGGTTTATAAACGCGGATGGCATAATTGGAGCTAACCAGGATTTATTGAGCGGAAACTTGTTCACTTATTGTTCAAATAATCCGGTGATGTTTTGTGATCCAAGTGGGAGATGTTGCTATGGTACTTGTGTAGATATAGATCATGATGGGATTGGAGATTCGGTAGATCCTGATCATTCTAAAGATAATAGTAAAGATAAAAATAATGATGGTAAAGATGATCTATATGGGACACCTATAGATAATTCAAATACAGCTGTAAATGAAGCCACCTCTGGTGGTGCTGATAGAAGTTTCATTCAAAAATTAGCAGATTTTTTTAGAATTTTTTATGATAATTCTGGTAGCTCAAGTGGTGGTAATAATTCAAGTTCTAAATCAGTTAATGCTTCAGTTCAGTATAAAGGTGAATCAACAACAGTATATAGAGGCGGTGATTCATTTGAAATAAAATCTAATTAAGTTAAAGTTGATCAAAACGGATTTATTCAAACTAAGCATGGAGTTTCTGTGAATGTTAATCCTCAAAATGTAATTAAACATGGTGCTCCCAATGAAATAATATATATACCAAAAGGATTAACAATTATCCAAAGAGGTGTCAGATTAGAACATTATGAAATTGTACCTACTTATCCAATGGATTTATATACATTTCAAAGTTTACTGAATCAAATAATAACTGTACCTATTTATTATTACTAAAACAGATAATTAAATTAAGGTCCATTAATGAAAATTCAGTATTCGAGAAATTTCTCGAATACTGAAATATCATTAAATTCTAAAATAATTTTGGAGAAAATTAGTATGAATAATATTAAAATTTATTTTGAAGATGACACTGAAAATGCAGAAGATTTAGCGATTAATAAAGGCTATAGACATGATGTTTATGTAAAAATTAATAATGATATATATAATGTAAGAGTATATAGTTTAATAAGATTACAGCAAGATTTTATCACCGATATTACTCAGCTGGGTTATTTTGCCGTTGAGCCGAATCTTATACTTGTTAATGATGTTAATAGAAAAGAAATAATAGAAACAATTAATAAAATTCATAAGAATTTTGCATATTTTAAAGATATAAAACCTGTAGAATACATTTTAGAAAATAAATTAAAACAGATACAATAAGATAAATGTAAAATATAAGGGTCTGCATCAATAAATTGGGGCGAAGAAACCCTGAGAAACTTCATGGAATCCGGAGCAGCGCTTAAGCTGCTTCGGATGGTCATTTGTGCAAAATCAACAGCAGCATCGGCAAGTTAGTCCGTGCAAGAGAGATGAGCGGTACCACAAAGAAGCTGGGCGTCCAAAACATATATGACAGCTTCGGCAGAATATCTCAGTCAAGCTATGATATCGGAAGCGTAGCTCATGAGTATTCGGTAACCTACAGAGATGACTCCGGTATTGTCAGCAGCTTCAGTATGACGATAACGGAAACATCACCAAAATCTATTATAACAGTGTTCTTAAGCCGTCGTATGAATACGATGAATGTAACCAGCTTACACGCGAAAATAATGTTTATGCGAACAAGAGTTATACCTATACCTACGATTTAGCCGGAAATATAACTTACAAGCGCACCTATGCATACACAACAGGAACACTCGGCTCTGTTCAGTCGACCATATCCTACGGCTACAACAATGCTAATTGGGGTGACCTGCTCACAAGCAACAACGGCAACACAGTATCATATGATGCTATCGGCAACCCTACAACATATTGGGTAGGGTATAACGATTATTATATGAGCTGGACCGGCAGGCAATTGGATTCGGTCGATATAATGGGGATTTACTATGTCGATTATACTTATAATGCTTCCGGAATAAGAACAAGCAAGAACTGCAACGGTACAATTTATAATTATACGCTTGACGGCTCGAAAATCCTTAAGGAGACCAGAGGAGCATCGACCACATTATATTATTACTATGATGAAAGCGGTTCAGTAATTGGTTTCAAATATAACGGAACGAATTATTATTACGGCAAGAACATACAAGGTGATGTTAAGTACATTTACAACACCAGCGGAACGGTTGTTGTTGAATATGCCTACGATGCATGGGGTGATCTTGTATCGATTTCCGGCTCACTTTACAACACTGTCGGCAGCATAAATCCCTTCCGCTACCGCAGTTATTACTATGATTCTGAAACAAGTCTGTACTATCTAAACAGCAGATACTACGATCCAAATACAGGCAGGTTTATAAACGCGGATGGAGAGCTTATCGGAAGCAAAAATTTAATGACTAATCTATTTATGTATTGTAATAATAATCCAATAATGCTTTCGGATTCAGATGGGAATAGAGCAGTTTACACAGTAGTAAATGATGGATATGGCAATGGCGGTGCAGATTATTATCGAATATACATAGATAGAAGTAAATCTATGATACAATCTGTTTTATTAAATAGCAAAAATCGTGCTTTTAATGTAAGGAATAAATCTAAAGGTTCTGTAGGCCCTAGAATAACACAACAACCAGAACCCCTACCACCCAGTAATAGGTTTATCACCAGGTTTATCACCAGGTTTATCACCAGGTTTATCACCAGGTTTATCACCAGGTTTATCACCAGGTGCATCTATCAAAACTAATAAATCATTCTTTGAGGTAAAATGGCATGTATTTTATAATGATTATTATATGTCAAATGATTATGGTAAAATATTACTTGACTATTTAAAAACACCTAGTAGAATTATTGCAGGAGCAGCTATTGCAAGTGATGGTGTTGCTTTGTTAGCAAAACACCCATATGTTGGAATTGTAGGATTTGCTTTAACTATCTCAACCTTTCATTTTAATTGTTTTTTGGAAGATTTAAAAGATGCATATGATACTGGGAAGAATATTAAAATAACATTATTACCATATAACATTTATTTTATATCTACATATTAAAAGAATAAGGAGCTTGAAATGAATAAAAATAATAAGATTCGTATCATTCAAACAATTTCTATGTTGCTTATAATGCTTACATTAGTTTTTGTTATTATGGATTTTGATATTACTAAACTATTTATATTTCGTATATGGGAAGTTATTATAAGTATAATTAATTTAATAGTACTCGTGGTTGCGAGCATAAAAAATAAATAAAGACAAGTTATATACGAGGAAATAATAAAGCAATTACAGCCATTGAAAATTTATATCCAAACAAAAATTGGATATAAATTGGCTCTGTGTCAATAATTAGGTTAAAGAAACCCTGGATGAATTTTTATGAATCCGGAGCAGTGCTCAAGCTGCTTCGGATTAGCAATTATTGCGACATCAACGGCAACACAGTATCATATGATGCTATAGGAAATCCGACAACATATTGGGTAGGGTATAACGATTATTATATGAGCTGGACCGGGCGCCAGCTTGATTCGGTCAATATTATGGGTATGGATAATACCACCTATACCTATAATGAATCCGGTATCAGAACATCAAAGAACAGAAACGGCACGGTTTACAGCTACACCCTCGACGGTTCAAAAATACTCAAAGAGACCAGAACGGGTAATGAAAATGCTACCTTATACTATTATTATGATGATACAGGTTCAGTAACTGGTTTTACCCACAACGGAACGAACTATTATTACGGCAAGAATATACAAGGCGATGTTAAGTATATCTACGATACCAACGGAACGGTTGTAGTTGAATACTGTTACGATGCTTGGGGGAATATAATCAGCGTCACAGGCTCGCTTGCTTCGACAATCGGTGTAATCAACCCCTTCCGTTATCGCAGCTACTACTACGACAGCGAGACAGGTTTCTACTACCTCAACAGCAGATACTACGATCCACAGGTTGGTAGGTTTATTAATGCGGACGGACTTCTTGGGGCTAACCAAGATTTAGCTGGATATAATCTATTTGCATACTGCAGTAACAATCCGGTGTTATGTTTTTTACGAGGTATAAACGAAAATATTGTAAACAGTAACAAATCGGTATAAAACGACCACATCCAAATTTTTGAGGAACGTGGTCGTTTTCTTCAATTCGAAATTTATAAAGAATGAGTATCAACCATTTCATGTATTATGGGTTATATGCCGGCGAAATCATTAGTTAAAATCAGCACATGTGATACGATGCATACAAATATTGTTTCTGCTATTTATCGACGCTGCGTACATCGACTTTAAGGTTAACAATATCTGCTGACTTCTTTTTTACCCAATCACAAAACATTTCTTGTGAAAATGCTGTGTCTCCAAATATTGCTGTGTCCGGTTTCAAAATGATCTTTGTTCCCGAAGTGCGAACCGAATCACTTATATAAAGGTCATGCTGGGCAATGCCGCGAATATAGTCTTGTTGAAATTGATTGCCGCCCCTGTTGACGGTAACATGCAAGATTTCACAGAAAGAATTAACGGTTTGCAAGCCTGCCTGACAAAGGTCGCCCATTTGGCTGTATTCCGCATTGCTTATCGGACTTCCGGCCAATATTTTATCTAATACAGCCTTGCTTGCATGCAAATCTTTGGACAAAGGCAAACCCCTTCCATTATCGCTGATTTTTATCCTACAACCTGGCAAAAGTGCGACTTCTATTTTAGTGCAGTATCCGGCTTTGGCCTCTTCAAGAGATTGTTCCAGAAATTCAAAAACAAGTTGGTGCATATTGTGCTGTAGATCCCTTACGTTCATTGTTTTCATATTAATCCTCCTATTAATAATTGTTGGTACAACATACACAGGCACCATGTAAGAAGTGAGATGCTTCCTGACGGTACTGGGCGTTGAACCGAAAAGTTGTGTAAAGGCGCGTGTAAATCCTTCGTGTGAGTCAAATGCATACAAAAGCGCCACATCAAGAACCTTATGCCCTTTCAGTAGCGAAACGATCGCATATTGCAATTTGCGAATCCGAATATAACCGGTAACCGGCATCCCCATTGCTTCAGAAAATAGCCTGCTAAAATAAAAGGGGCTGTATCCGGCTATTTCCGACAGATCGCATAAATTGATTTTCTCATAGATATGGGCATCAACATAAGCCAATACCTTCTCCAATATGTCACTATTCATACACATTCTCCTCACTGTGTCAACAAAGTTGCTGCCGGCAATGTAGTTATTATATCACTGATTACATCTGCGTTCTTGACTTCATATATTACAAATTGACGTTTCCAGCTTCATATACCCAATTAATTTCCTTTGATGTGTTTCTTCTGATAACTTCCCCAACATATGCCCCATACATCATTGACATAGATCAGACCTGCTCTTCTGGGGGCATTTGTTTCTTCATTTTCTTAATGAAATTCTTAATGGCACTACCCTTTAGATCAGAATGATAAAGCTCCAATATACTTTCAATATCCGTTATACTCTTTTCATAAAAATCTAATTTCTTTGAAAAACTTTTCCCATCCTCAACTGCTTTCTGAGCCATTTCCTGTATATAGCTTTGAACTTTATCCGTATACAATTCCCCCTTTATTCAATGAATATGTGTTAACACGCCCACGGATGGGCGCTAAAAATGTGTTCGATTTCAGCTAATTCTTAACTTTCGAATTTCGTCTAAGAACAAGATATTGTAACTTAGATGAAAATTATTCGCGTAGGCACCTTATGAGAGAATTGTATTATTTATCCATCGTTACGTCAAGTTGTGTATGTTCCTTACTGGAATTTAAACATTGTAAATAAATTTTGTTTTAATCGTTAATTACCACTTTATGCAAACTGTAACTAATAGACAATAAGTTCGCAGTATATTACTACCACGAGCTATCTTATATTCTCTACGTTAACAAAAAAACACTAACATTCAATCCCTTTTGTGTAATAAGTATTGAAGCACATAATATAAACTTCTCATTAAATGGCGCAAATTTTAATCATCAAGCCATGCTCGAAATTCCTCCAGAGTTATACTGCCTTTCAAACACAACTCCCGTTTCTCTCTCGCTTTTTCTGCCCATTCGTAAAAAGCTTCCTTCGTTATTTTTCCGTACTTAATCCATGCAAACCGTTTCTTGTAGGCTTTACTGTACGCTTTCAAAGCAGGATTTTCCGCTTTCTTTTTCGAAGTGCCCCCATCTCCTTACAGGCGCGTCCGGCGCTGTCAAAGGGTCTGTCACAGTATTCTGTATTGATGTGTCCGGTCAGGGCAAAGTATTTACCGCAGTTTTTGCAGACACGGAAGCGTTGTTCCCTCTTCACGCATTCCCGCACAAAAAAGTCGATGATATCATAAATGTCCTCAGGACTTCGGTAAAGGTCTTTTTGTCAATTACTTCAAAGCTCATGGGCTGGGGCTGGAACTGAAATGTGTTTAGTCTGTCCCTGCTCTTTTCGTTGTAATAGACCATTATGTATCTGAAAATTATTGATTTTACTTGTTCCATCGGTAAACGATGCGTTGGTATCCGGTACAACTTTTCCTTTTTCAGCGTGGCGAAAAAGCGCTCCATCCGGGCATTGTCATAACATTTTCCCGTACCATTCATTCTTTGTTTGATGCCAAGTTCATTCAGCCTGTCCCTGAAAGCTCCGCTGGTATATTGGCTGCCGCGGTCGCTGTGAAGTATCGCACCGCTCAATCCATAACTGTGCGATACGGCATTTAATGTTGAGATAACAAGCTCTTATCGCATATTGTCAGCCATATTCAGAGCAATAATTTTGCCGTTAAAGAAGTCCATTATTGGAGATACATACAGTTTACCGTCTGTGCATTGAATCTCGGTTATGTCTGTCAACAGCTTTCGGCACGGTTTGTCTGCCGTAAAATCACCTTGCAGCAGGTTCTCTGCCTTCTGCGCTTCTCTGTCGGCCTTTGTTATGCCGTTCGGACGACGCTTTTTCTCGTGCAGCCAGCCGTTTTCGCGCATAATAGCTTGATTTCCCGAAGTCCGGCTGCATGTCCGTTTTGTTTCAGTGCAAGCTGCATCCGTGGTGTACCGTAATTATCGTTGTCGGGATGAGAGTTTAATATATGCCTGATTTCGACCAAAAGAAGCTCATCCCGTTTTGGCATGGCAAGCATTTTAAGCCAGCGATAATAGCCTGATTCGGTTACTTCAAGTACAGTACACATTTCGTTTACATACCATTTACCGATATGCTCTTTTATAAATCGATAACGCTGGCTTGTCTTTACTTCTTCTGGTCTTAGCCCGCGACTCGCGGGAAACAAAAAAACCTAGGGCTTCTTTCAGTATCGCGTTTGCTCTTTTCAGCTTAGCGTTTTCCTTTTCAAGTTCCACTTCACGCTGCTTCTGCGGATCTGCAGCTCTGATATGTCCGCTGCCGACATGAACCTGTCCGTCGTAATTCTTGCGTTTTTTGACGCCAGTCGGACAATGTGTAATACGGAATGCCTAATTGCTGCGAAGCCTTCTTTAATCCGATCTCATCGGACAGCTTTACTGCTTCTTCTTTGAATTCTTTGTCGTAAACCATTTCTTTCCCTCGCTTTGTTTCATTTTATTATATCAAACTTTAGTGAGTTCGTCGACTGTATTTTTATGATACCTCTCCAGCTTCGGCGAGTTCCTTATGGCGAAGGGGGTAAAGCCATGAATATAAAAAGACATACCTATATTTCAAATGAAAAAATCGGTTTAGTTGAATATTTACCTGTTGATGATAAGGCTAATTATAATGATTGGATTGATGCAGAAACTCAAAACGGATATAATTATAACTTTAATCAGACCTATGATGAATTTCTATCTATCGAAGACAGACAATGCTTTATAGCATCAATTGAATTGAATAATAAAGACATTATAGGTATGGTGAGTATATCTCCTGAAAATACAGTTCCCGATCTTGCAATCAGAATATATTATCCATATAGAAATCAGGGATATGGATCAACTGCATTTATGCTTGCAACTAAATATGCTCTTGATTTTTTAAACATTGACGAGATATATGCCGGTTGTTATGAGGATAATGAAGCAAGCAAAATAATGCTGCATAAGTGCGGATATAAGCCCCATCCTGAAGGGAATCAATTTGATAAACACTACTTAACGGGAATAGAAAGAATACAATTTGATTTTATATATAAAAAGTGAGGTAACTACTATGTCAACATTTAAATTATACGGCGACGGAATAAATGACGATTATCCGGCAATACAGGAGCTGCTTGACTCGGGTGCGAGCTTGGTTTATTTACCTATGCCTGAGGTCTGCTACAGTATAAGCAAAACCTTGCGTATCCATTCAAATCAGGAGTTTAGGCTTGACAGGTTTACGGTTATCAAGCTGATGGACGACAGCAACTGCCTGATGATGACCAATGCAAACCCAGAGGAATGGGACAGCAATATCTGTGTTTCGGGCGGAATATGGGATATGAACCACAATAAACAGTGGCAGAATCCTTATCATTTCCCAAATCCGATAACAGGACTGACATCACCTCAGGTTAGAGAGCTGGCAAAGTATGATCCGACAAAGCGTTTGTTTCTTGACACATATTGTGGGCATTGCTTCCGTTTTAACAGTATTAGAAACTTCATCTTCAGAAATCTGACAATACGCAATCCTGTTGTTTACGGCGCACAATTTGCGTTCATTAAACAGTTCACAGTTGAGGATATCATCTTTGATTATACCGAAGGAAGTCCGAAGCTCTGGAACCTTGACGGTGTACATTTCGAGGGCGGCTGCAAAAAGGGTGTCATCAGAAATCTGAAGGGAACCTGTCATGATGATTTAGTGGCTATTACCTCGGACGACGATGTCCATGGTCCGGTCGAAAACATAACCGTCGACGGAATTTATTCCGACAACTGTCACAGTGCCGTCAGGATGCTGTCTGTCAAGACACCGATCAAAAACATACATATATCGAATATTTATGGCACATTTTATGTCTACTGTATCATATTCAGCAAATATTGGGGAACAGCAGAGGACAGAGGCTGCTTCGAGAACATTGTTATTGACAATGTTTATGCGTCACTTTGTAAAGGAACGGTCGATGTCCCCGGAAATTACGAGCCGCTGATTGCAATCAAGAACGATCTCATTTTCAACAACCTGGTTATATCAAACCTATACCGCGATGAAACTGTCTGTGCTACTCCAACTATCGGAATCGGAGAAAACACATATATCAACGAACTGTCTATAAATCATTCACAGCAGCGGAATTTCACCGATAAACCGATAACATATTTGCAAAACAATGGCAAGATAGATAACCTCAACCTTTGCAGGATTGACAGCGGCAGTGATGAGCTGATTGCAGGGAATGGAGAAGTTATATTGAAAAACGAGGGAAGACAAGAGGTATAAAAATTGATTTTTGAATCAAATAACTATACAAGCGAAAATTTTTCTGGAGTAAGCATAGAAGAGCCGGATTTGACAAGGAAAAAGTTTGTAAAATGTAATTTCGACGAATCAGACTTTTCCGATGTCGATACAGCTTACGGTTGTACCTTTGACAGCTGCAGCTTTAACAGTACAAAGCTGAACGGAGTAAAGTTTACTAATTGCGCTTTTCTGAGCTGCAAATTTAAATTTACCGATTTTTTTGCAACTGTTTTCGAGGACTGTAAAATGACAGGCTCGGATTTCAGAGAAACAGATTGCTCAATTATCGATATAATCGGCGGCGACTGGTCATATACAAATTTGCGTTTTTTGAAGTTTGAGAAGAAGGAATTCAATAATGTCCGGTTCTGGGGAGCTGATCTTACAGGGTGCCAGTTTGTTCAATGCAAGCTGAAGGAATGCGAGTTCAACCAGGCAATTGTACAAAATACAAGCTTCTTAAAATCTGATATCAGAAGCTCGTCGATTTCCGAACTTGATATCTCATCAATTAACCTCAAACAGACTAAACTTGATTTAAAGCAATGTGTCATTATTGCAGAATATCTGACAAAGGGAATGTTTTCACCCGAATAAAACAATAAAAATGAGTTGCGGTTGTATTCCTTACAATATACATATATAAATACTGCTTGACAAAAATTTACGATAATGATATAATATATTCAAACAATAGAAATGTCAAGATTCGGCATATTTTCGACTGGGTTGTCGAAAAAGGTTTGATATTTTTAGGCATTTATTAAATTTATAAGGAAGGGATTTATACGATGAAGAAATTACTTGCGCTCAGAAAATCCAAAAAAGGTTTCACTCTTGTTGAAATCATAGTTGTTATCGCAATCATCGCTATTCTCGCAGCTATCACAATTCCTACTATGGCAGGCTTTATTTCAAAAGCAAACGAAGCTCAAGCACTTACCGATGCAAGAGCAGTCTATGTTGCTGCACAAGCAGAAGCAATGTCAAGCGATACTGATTTTGCGGGAACAATCGATGCAGCCGATGCAACCGCTATTAATGTTTGGATTGGTGAAACATTAGTTACTGCAACTAACACAACGGTAACAACTGTTGATGGTAAAGTTACAGCATTAACCTTTACAGATGGCACATACACAGCAACATATGCAGATGGTGAATTCACAACAAGTAAAAACTAATTAATCTTAAGCTTTATCCTATTGCCCTCAAAAATGGGGGCAATAGGGTAACTCTATTTTGAATGATCAGAACAGAATGGAACAATGAAGATGCTTTATTTGGTTTATTTTCTGCTCTATTTTTTTATATTCATGGCTGGAAGCTGTATCGGCAGCTTTCTTAATGTATTGATTTACAGAATCCCCAATAAGATCCCGTTTTGGAAGGGACGCTCTTTTTGCACATCATGTAAAACAACAATAAAACCGTATGATATGATACCGATTTTCAGTTACCATATCCTGCATGGCAAATGCAGGCATTGTAATAAAGGTATTTCCAAAAGCTATCCGCTTGTTGAGGCAATCACAGGTCTGATAGCATTACTTATTTACAGGAGTTTTGATTATTCTGTTTTATCCTTAATATATTTTACTTTTTCATCAATTCTGGTTGCCGTTGCCTTTATTGATATTGATACAATGACAATACCAAACGGACTTATAATTGTATTGCTTGTGCCGACTTTGGCTTCACTGCTTTTTGCACAGCAGCCGGATATCATTTCCCGTATTATAGGATTTTTTATAATCAGTCTCCCGATGTTCCTGATAACCTTCGCAATCCCCGACTGCTTCGGTGGCGGTGATATCAAGCTGATTGCTGTTTGCGGGTTCATGCTCGGCTGGCATAATACGCTGGTTGCATTGTTTATAGGACTGATTTTCGGAGGAATCCACGGAATAATATTATTAACTAAAGACAAAAATAACCGTAAAAAACACATTGCATTCGGACAATATCTTTGTGTCGGAGTATTTACTGCTCTGCTTTACGGTGATAACATAATTAAATTTTATCTTGGTTTATTTGGTTTGAATTAGAGAGGTGACAATATGCCGGCATATAAATACACTGCAAAAGATATATCTGGGAAGACAATTCATGGCACAGCAAAAGCAGAAAGCAATTCTGCGCTGATGACCACGTTGTCTGATAACCAACTCTTTTTAGTTAAAGCAACGGAATTGAGTACCGAATCAAATAAAAGCAAGCTCACTTCCAATGAGCTTGCCGAATTTTCAAAAGAAATCGGAACCATGCTTTCAGTCGGAGTTTCGCTTGTTCGCGCAATAAATATTATAATGAACAGAGATAACACTCCAAAGTTGAAGAAAGTATATATTGATTTATATCAGGCATTGAAAAAGGGAAATGCCTTTTCCGATGCACTAAGGCTACAAGGCAGCACCTTTTCTGAACTTTTTATCAACATGATTATAGCCGGAGAAGCAAGCGGTCAGCTTGATAAAACTATATTAAAAATGTCAACTTATTATGAGAAGGAAAGCCGTTTGAATTCTAAGCTAAAAAATGCAATGACCTATCCGATAATATTGTTTATAATAACAGTATTAATTGTAATTATAATTTTTACGTTTGTTATGCCGAATTTTCTGAGTACCTTTGAAAATATGGAGCTTCCGCTACCGACAAAAATCGTACTTGCGATCAGCGATGTTATGACTAATTATTGGTATGTAATTTTAAGCGTAGTATTGCTGATAGTTGTTGTATTCGCATTTTTAATGCAACGCGAGGAATTCCGGATATTTATTGATAAACGCAAGCTAAGAGTCCCAAAGATAAAGAAATTTCTAAAAATTATATATACAGCGCGTTTTGCAAGAACAATCAGCGCATTATACTCAAGCGGTCTGTCTTTGGTTAGCTCGGTACAAACAGGGCAGGCAATAATCGGGAATAGATATATCTCTGCACAATTCGACAATGTATTATATCAAGTAAAAGTCGGCATCTCGCTTTCCAAAGCGATAACTAAAATTGATGGCTTTGACACTAAACTGGCGTCGGTTATTCAAATAGGTGAAGAAACAGGAAAGCTTGCCGATATGCTTACATCTATTGCAGATTCATATGATTACGAATCTGAGATAGCCGCTCAGAGAATGATTGTAATTCTCGAGCCTGTAATGCTGATATTTATGGCACTTGTCATTGGCAGCGTCATGCTGTCGGTACTTATGCCGATTTTACAGATGTATCAGGGTATTTGATAATTAAAGAGCAAAAGATAGAATTATGATAAGGGATGGTTATATTAATGACTACATCGGTTTATCTGTCAAATGAGAATCTGGTTGTTGTATCGGGAAAAGAAACAAAAGCCGGAGTTAGTGTTAATTCTTTTGTTACAATTCCTCTGTTTGAAGGCGCAGTAATAAATGGGATGATAATTAATGACGACATAATACGATCCAATTTAAAAAGATTGTGTTATAAAGGAGTAATTCCGAAAAAAGATATAAAGCTGGTATTTGACAGAAGCACTATTCTAATAAAATTCATAAGAATTCCAAAGTTAAAAAGTCAAAACATTCTTGAACTTGTCAAAAACACTTTTGTCGGTGCTGCGGAAGCAAGAGAAGAGCTGGTTTATGATTATTCAATAATAAAAGAAGAAAACAATAAAGACGGTTCAAATTTGATTCTTGCAACAGCTGTTGAAAAAAGTTTGATTGAAGAATATGTCGAATTATTCACAAGCTGCGGCATAAAGCTCAGCAGTATTGATATTGCAATTAATTCAATATTAAAATTTCAGAGACATTGTCCCAACTTCAAAAATAGCACTTTTATTATATCATTTGTCGATGCCGATAATGTGTTTTCATTACTTTTTGTAGATGGAAAATACAGCTTTTCCAATAGATTCCGGCTAATTTCTGAAAGAGGAACAACTGTTTCAACATCTGAATACCAAGGATTCTTATCGACAATTATACAATTCAATAAAGCACAAAAGGGAAATAACGAGATTGAATATGCATTGTTTTGCGGACTTAAGGAGAACGAAAGTTTACTTTGCGATGAGCTGTCGTCGTCTCTTGGTTTGAGGGTAGAACAGCTGACAAACTGCCCATCAATAAACATTGATACAAAGCTAAAAAACAGAGAGCCTGAAATTATGAAAAATCTTTTTGCTGTGGCAAATCTTATAAAATAATAAGAAAAGTTTCAGTAAGAAAGGAACATCAGAACTATGTCATCACTGCAGAGAAAAAAAAGAATAAACTATATTAATGCTCTGAAAATATCAGACCAAAAAAATCAAATTGATAAAACTACCTTTGGAGTTGCTTTTTCACTTGTCTTTTTTATTGTGGCTTTGGCATCGGTTTATTTATTTTTTGTATATCAGACTACTAGGCTGGAAACCGAATTGAAGGGTATTAAACAATATACAGAGAATGAATCAAATAAAGCGCTTTATGATGATGCATTAAAAAACGAGAATGTTGTTATTGTCGATTTGATGATGAGGAAAAATATTCTTACTGCTAAGTTGGATGAATTAAACAGCGTACCTATTCTGACAAAAACAGATTTTGAAAAGATATTGGCCTGCTCCGGAGATAAAATTGTAATTTACAGTTATAATTATATCAACAATGCATCTTTGCTGACCTTCGAAGCAGCAGCAACAGAAACCGCTGATATCCCGGAATATATCAGCAGGCTGGAAGCAACAGGCTTGTTTGGCAATATTGAGTACAACGGATATAATTTGTCGGATACGGAATTTTACTTTACGGTTGATTGCTATCTGAAGGTGGTGAGTACTGATGAATAAGCTTACCAAAAGAGAAAAAATTCTGCTTTATATTTTAGCTTTTGTTATTATTTTTGCAATAGGCTTTTATTTGTTTATATTGCCTGCAGTCGAGCATCAGACCGATATAAAAACTGAGCTTGAATCAGCTCGCTTTTACAAACTCGAAATGAGTACTAAGATTGAAGTTAATAAAGAATTAATCAATCGTATCGAAAAAACCAAAAATGAAATTGACGATCTCTCATCCGAGTTATATCAATATATATCCAACGCGGAGATAGACAGCATTATAACAAACATCCTTTATGAAAATAATATGCAGCCAAACAGTCTTATAATAACTGTACCCAAAACAGCCGAAGATGACAATGGCTATATCCAAACAAGATATGTCAGCGTTCAAATTAGCGGTAATTTGAATGATTTGCTAAATATATTCGATTACATAAGCAGCCAAAAAACAATCCGCATTGCTGCTTTCAGTATGGATTCAACAGAGGGGGAGCCAATAAGCATATCTCTGGATTTTGAGGTGTTTATGTATGCGGGAAATGAATTGCAGAAATAATAAAGGCTCGACAATGGTATGGGCGATAGTAGTTATCTTTGTGCTTGTCATAATTATAGGCTCAACACTGACTGCGGCTTCTGCTTATTATAACCGCAGCCTGAATAATAATTATGAAAAGCAGGCTTATTTTACCTCGCGTTCAGTTGTAGATGCATTGTCAAGTGAAATTAAAAGCGGCACAACAAATGGAAACGCAATACTCTCAAAGCTGATTACTATAGGAGATTCAATCAGCATTGACAATATCAGCTTCATCGGAGATTCTGCTAAAAAAGGGTCAACCATTGCAACTGTTGAACTGGAGAGCGAAGAGACAATTAAAATAACAGCAACAACAACAATAAATAAAAAAGCCGAAACTGTAACCTTGAAATTGAGTAAGGGACCTGACCAAACATATCCGATATCTGAGGATTTTCCAGGATTGACGATACCAGATGATGCAATAGTTGTTACAATCTCTTATCCTATAGATGGTTATGGAACTTATGATTTATATGCAAAAGAAGGCTCAGCGATTTTATATTTAAATAATGCTGATTATTATGGCAATATTTTTGCTGAAACTAAAACGGTAATAAATATTGAAAATGGTTCGAAATTTCATGGCAGCATATATGCTCAAAGCGGAACCGAATTCAAATTCAGCAAATTACACAACAAATTCGTAGGATTGATATATGTCAAAGACGGTGCCGTACTGAAAGTTAATGGGAAAGATTATACAATCATAAAAAACAAAACTTCGATTAAAGTTACACCATCCGGCATGAATACCAAATTCAAGTCGCTGCTCCGAATTTACATCGGAACTGTAACGGGTGAAGAAAGCTGGGGAGATACAGTTTATGAATAAAAAAATTCTTTCAAATAAAAATGGTTCTTCACTTCTTGAAGTACTGATTGGCGGAACCCTAATTGCTATCGCTTCTGTTATGATGGTTACAAGTTTTATGACCGCCTTAAATCTAATCAGGCAAAGTTTATATATTAAAGATCAGGGGCTAATTGCATCATCTGTTATTGAAGGTGCAATTATAGCTGATTCCGGAGTTAAAACGAATATAAATCCAGATGGGAATATGATTTTTGAGATTGATTCGGTGAAATATGAGATCAGCGGAAGCTTCACTTCGGCTTATGATACAACAGGCAAGGTAGGATTTGTTATATTTGAAGCCGATTCGCAACAATAAAATCAGGGAGAGTGCTGTTTTGTGAAAAACAATAAAGGGATGACCTTGGTTGAGCTTATTGTAGCTCTTGCAATATCAGCAATTTTACTTGCAACGATAAGTGGAATTCTTTATACTTCGTTGAAAGCTTTTAATGAAATTAACAAATCCAATGAAGATAAAATAATAGGTGATACGATTTATGAGTTTGTCGCTAACAGAATCTCAACAGCATCAGGTGTTGAAATAAAGGATGAACAGACTGTAATAATAAATAACAGTGATACTATAAGTATTAATTCCAAAGGCAGATTGTTGTATAACGGAATAGATTTATATGGTGATGTATTCTATGAGAACAGAACACTATCCATAAGTGTTTCTAAAAATAGTTCCGATACAGTAAATATATATGTTTATGTTTTTACCGATAATAAACAGAGTTACAGTGTTGGATCTGTTGTAAAAATGTTGAATTACAAATTCGAATAATAAGATATTCAAAGGATAAAATGTGTTATGAAAAACATTCCAATCGGTGAAGTTCTGCGTGAACTTGGATATATAACAGAACCACAGCTTCAGATGGCGCTAAATGAACAAAAAGAAGATAATAATAAGCGACTCGGCTCTATATTTATAGAAAAGGGCTTTATAACTGAGCAACAAATGTTGGTTGCACTCGGTCAAAGATTAAATCTGCCGTTAATATTAATTGAAACCTATCCGGTGGATTTAAATGCCGTAATAAAGATACCCAGGCAGCTCGCATCAAAATATAAACTAATCGCTATCGGCGAAAAAGAAACAGGGCTTGTTGTTGCTGCAAACGATCCTTTGAATTTTTATGCAATTGAGGATATCAGGCAGATAACAAACATGCCTGTTGAAATAGTACTTGCTTCAAGAAAATCGATAGAGAAAGCAATAGAATATTATTATTCCGAATCCGAAGCCAAAAAAGCGGTCAGCAAGATCGAGGTTGCTGTTGCTTCGACACCGGTAATATCAGAACCGGAAGGATCGCCGGAAGAAGATGATGATGCACCGGTCGTCAAACTGCTGAACTCGTTACTTCTCAGGGGTTACCATTCGAACGTCAGCGATATACATATCGAAATTTTCGAGGACACAACTGTTGTAAGAAACCGTATTGACGGAATGATTCTGGATTATGCAACATTATCGCCGACATTGCATCCTTCATTGATTGCAAGAATAAAAATAATGGCGAACATGGATATAGCAGAAAGACGATTGCCTCAGGACGGTCACTTTAAGGTTACAATTGAGGATGCAAACATAAATGCACGTGTATCGGTTATACCGACAGTTTACGGCGAAAAAGCAGTAATTCGTTTTCTTTATACAAACGCACTTATCGACCGTGCCGGAAGCTTTGGTATGTCAGAAGATAATTATAAAAAGTTAACCAGGATATTAAAGAGTCCTCATGGTATAGTATATCTGACAGGACCGACAGGTAGCGGTAAAACAACAACCCTTTACATGATTCTTGAACATTTGCTTAAGAAAGATGTTAACATATCAACTATAGAGGATCCTGTCGAACGTAATATTCCGAGGGTAAATCAGATGCAGGTCAATAATGTGTCAGGGTTGACCTTCGGTGTTGGACTGAGATCATTGCTGAGACAGGATCCGGATATAATAATGGTCGGAGAAACACGTGACAACGAAACGGCATCAATATCCATTCGTGCTGCAATAACAGGACATCTGGTTTTATCAACATTACATACGAATGATGCAGTGTCAACCATAGTCCGTTTAGTAGATATGGGAATTGCTCCATATCTGATTGCAAGTGCGATTGTAGGCGTTGTGGCACAGCGACTGGTCAGAAAAATATGTCCCCATTGCGGATATGATTACACTCCTGATGATTCGGAAAAGGAGATGCTGGGAATTAATCTGTCAAGAGTCAGAAAGGGGAAAGGCTGTGATTATTGTAATCACACAGGATATAAAGGTCGAATAGCGATACATGAAATAGTTGAAATAGATAAAAATATTAGAAAAATGATAACTCAAAACGCTCCGATCGATAAAATATACGAATATGCAACAATACAGCAGGGAGTAAAGACGCTGCGTGACAATGTGTTGAGACTTGTAATTGAGGGAATAACGACAACCGACGAAATGGCTAAGATCGCATACTCATATTGATATACTTAATATTGACATGTGAAAAAAAGATTAATAAATGTCGAAAAAGTGATTGACAAAATGCTATGTTATATTATATTATAGAATATATATTAAACTAACAAATGAATTGTGATTTTAATATTTTAAAAACCAAAAATCACAGACATTTTTCAAATTTTGAAAGGAGTTAATCTTATGTTTTGTAAAAAATGCGGTACTCAGATGGACGACAACGCAAAGTTCTGCCCGAGCTGCGGAGCAGTCAACGGAGCGCAGAGTCAGCAAACTTACGCACCGTCACAACAGACCTATGCTCCGCCACAACCCCAAATGCAGTATAACATGATGAACCAATATCTCAGCACTCCACTAAGCATGGGACAGTATTTGGGAATGATGTTTCTTCAATTAATCCCGCTTGTTGGCT
The DNA here is from genome assembly GCA_001797275.1 of Clostridiales bacterium GWF2_38_85. Lineage (GTDB taxonomy): Bacteria > Bacillota > Clostridia > Oscillospirales > CAG-382 > GWF2-38-85. The sequence continues at coordinate 18,807 of MGOY01000031.1, forward strand.
TCATACTGTTATTAATGTGGGCATTCGGCAGCAATGTCAATGTAAATAAGAAAAACTATGCGAGAGCCATATTGATTTATGGCATTATTATAGGAATAATAACAGCAATTTTCTCAACGTTTATAATTACGGCAGTAGTAGAAATTTTTTCAGAATACGCAAGAAGCGGTGGATATTTTTATTAAAATAGGAGGAGAATATTATGCCATTTTGTTCTAAATGCGGTGCGAAGCTTGAAGACGGAATAAAATTTTGTTCAGGTTGCGGAGCACCGGTAGGAAACGATCAACAAACAAATACAAACAACCAGAGCAGCACAGGCTCATCACAGTTCAATGATACCTTCAAAAAATTCACCAATACTGCAGATTCAACTGCAGAGTATGATAGAATGGACATTGAGCAGAATAAAGTAATGGCAGTGCTTGCGTATTTAGGAATACTTGTGTTAGTTCCAATTCTAGCAGCACCTAATTCTAAGTATGCAAAATTCCATGCAAACCAAGGATTGATTTTAATTATTGCATCAATTGCTTATGGCATTGCAAGTAGTATAGTAAGCGGTATATTATGGGCGGTATTGTTTAGAGTTTCGTTTATACCGACGATAATTACATTAATTCTTAACTTGGCTTGGCTGGCATTTACGGTATTTCATATTCTTGGTATTGTCAATGCTGCACAGAGCAAAGCAAAAGAGCTTCCTTTGATAGGTAAGTTCAGAATACTCAAATAATCAGTTTACATAAATATTAGCGGAGAATTTTAGAGTTCTCCACTTTTTATAATGACAGTATCATGCAATTAAAAATAGTTAAGGTCATCGAAGGCAGTCTTGTAATTAAGTCAAAAGAAGCGGTTGAGTAATAAAAAAATATCCTATGGAGATCAATATGAGATACGCTCTTATTTCCGATGTTCATGGTAATTATCCTGCTCTCTGTGCAGTCCTTGAAGATGCGAATAGTGCTAACATTAATAAGTATATATTTATTGGTGATTACTATATGTGTTTCCCATATTCGAATCAAGTAATTGAAAAAATTAGGAACTACCCGAATTCATATGCTGTTCGCGGGAATGAAGAAGATAGAATAGAAATGTTATCAAAGAAAGATAAAAGTACTTGGACCGATGGACAGTTTCAGGCTTTATATTGGTATTACAATGAAATTACATCTGAAAATAGAAAATATCTAAAGGAGCTTCCTCGGAGTGCTGTAATTGATGAGCATTTACACGCCGCCCATTGGTCATCGGAGTTTATCGGGAATGTAGAAATGGAAAAATTCTCGACAAGTCGGCTTCAACAAAGGTTTGGAGATCGTACGCCGACAAAAGAAGATATTATAACTGTAATATTAGAAATATTAGATAGCGATGCCACTTTTAACAAAAGATTATCTGAACTTGATGACGGGGTATATATTTTTGGTCATTCTCATATTCAATGGCATAAACAGTACGGTAATAAATTTTTTATAAATCCCGGTTCGTGTGGATTTCCTATAGATTTTTCAGGAGGAGCACCATATACAATCCTTGAAATTGAAAACGGTGTTGTATCGGTTGATGAGCGACGCATAATGTACGATGAGGACAAATGTGTAAATGATTTGCTCAATTCCTCTCTTTACATGCATGAAAAGGTTTGGAATGACATCATTATCAAGGAATTTAAAGCACACAGCGAAGTTCTTATGCATTTTCTTATGTTTGTCGAAGATTATGCAAACAAAATTAATGATAAAATAAGACCATACACAAAGCAAACATGGGCTGAAGCATATTCTGCATGGCAACAACTTTGAAATGCGAAACAATTCATTTTAGTAACGCTTAATTTATAGTTCAACCATTATATATTATAAGCCTTTATGCTCGGAATATGGAAAGGGTTTGCCGGACTTAAAAGGTGGTTATTATTATAATTTTCAAATACATTATCTCAAAAATCGATGGAGACTACGCCCATTTGAAAAGAATCGATATAGAAAAGGTATAAAGCGGTTGTTTGAGAATTTTGAATATAGTACCATTAAATAAAAATTAGCATAATTATCCCCTCGATTCAAATAATGATTCGAGGGGATATTCATTTATTACGATTATTCCTTTTCTTTGCTTTTATATCGAAAGTCGGATACTTTTAAAATTCATCTTTCTAAACTTTACACTTTTTCTAAATATAGCACCTTATTACGTCTTGAATTAAAGCAGACTGCATGTTATACTTATTGTATTAATAATGACAAGAACATGAGGTATTACAGTAATGACAATTAAAAAAGTATTGGTTTTTATGTTACTTGCGGCACTGGTGCTGCCAGTGATGGTAATCAGTGGTATGGCAGTTGAAAGCGGGGCGGAGCTTGTGTGTTTTATAGACGGCGAAAACGTTACACGCTGGGCGGATACATCGGTTGTATACCGCAAAAAAGCGAATACAGAACAGAACGAATGGGGTTATAATGTAGTCGTCGGAGCTGATGGCAAGGTGATGAAACTTATAGATTCCGGAGATACATCGGGTAAGAATCTTTTTATTCCCGAAGACGGAATGGTAGTTTCCGCAACAGGAACTAAAATCGAATGGCTGAAGACAAATATCGTTGCCGGTGATTATGTTTACTACGACAGCATTTCTTCGAGAGTGCTTGTCTCGAAGGACGGCGAGTTCTCCCCGTTTTATGAGGTAGGTCATACAATAACCGGCTTTAATCAGGTCAGATATGCTTCGACCTTTATTATCTACAACAAATCCGGTAATCAAACCGGTACAAACGGTTATGGTTATGAGGTTTCGGTAAACAGCGAGGGAACGATTATATCGGCAGGCGGAAATGACAATACGGTTCCCGACAGCGGATATGTTATATCTGCAATCGAACCGGCAGATAAAGAATTTCTAAAGATGTATGGCATTGTCGGCGCAAGTGCAGTTATCGGCAGTGATAAAAAAACAGTTATAATATCATATAATTCAGAAAACCTCAGAAAATCGGTTCAATTGAGAATAGAAGGGTTAAATACAAAAATATCGGGTGCTAAGGCTTCATACATGCAGATCGATTATGATGAGCTTGAATCAAAAATTACAAGCTTCGAAATCATTTCAGATTACGCTTCAATCACATTGCAGAAGAGAAATAAGCTCTTTGAAGAAATAGATGCTGTCGGATATGAAATCAGTGAATCACCGGCGGTTGAGCTTCGCGGAATCTGGCATGAAACAGTGGAAACAACTGTCGCAGGTGTTCAGAAGGTAGTCAGTGATTTAAAAGCAGCCGGTATAAATCAATTAAATCTCGGAATTTCAAGCGGATATAATACAATACTTCCGCTTGTCGACGATTTCCCCTTCAAGCAGAAAGCATCTCTCAGGGGTGTTGACATATTGCAGGCATATGTTGATGAATGTGAAAAAGCAGGAATCGAGCTTATTGTCAGCGTTGCAATATTCAGAAACAGCGCAGGTGCTTCTACAATAAAACCCGAATGGCTTACAAAATCAAACGGCGTTGAATCTGCTGAGGACGAATCACAGTATTTCTTCAATCCCGCAAATAACGAATATCGTGAATACATAAAAAGATATCTGCTTTTCATAATTGAGAATTACGAGATAGACGGACTGCAGTTGGATTACATCAGATATCCCGGAACTGTCGGCGGTATCGATTATGGCTATGATGATTTGACGAAGTCGATGTTCGCAGAAAAATACAATGTCGATGCAAGTATAGTCGATGAAATAGCAACCCGGCAGAGCAGCCATAGTATGTGGAGTCAATGGATTGAGTTCAAGGTAGAGCTTGTTACCTCCTTTGTTGAGGAGATCAGACTGTTGACCACAACCATCCGCCCGGATATATACCTCTCGGCCGCTGTCGCAAGCGATACTCGTCTGTCGACCTATTGCCAGGACACAGAGAAATGGATGCAGGACGGATTGCTTGACGCTATTTACCCGATGACATACGGTGAGGGTGTTCTCAGCAGCAGACTTGACACATTTGCAGGCTTCACAGGCGAAAGCGCATACTTATTTATGGGAAGCGGTTCGTACATGACCTTGTCAGATGCTGAAACCTATAAACAGACAATTGATTCGAGATACAACGCTGACGGAGTTTGTTTTTTCGAGTATTTCAGCTACCTTGCACACGGTTATTCGAAATTTTTGCTTCAGAACGCATTCAAGACACCGGCACTGACACCAACCCTCAGTTCAACCGAAGCGGTAAAAGCACAGATTGAATATGCCGCAAAGCGTATAAATGATGTAATTGTTCCTTATGAAGGCATAACACAGGACAAAGCTACTCAGATTATCGACAGCCTTGATGCTTTGAGCGGCGATATAACAATTGAGAAAACAGACGCCGCGATTGAAGCTATAAACGCAATAATTGAAGGTACTGACAGCGAAATTGCTATACAAGCTGACCTTGCAAAGCTCAGAAAGATAATCCTGCTGTCAAAGGACGCGGCAAAAGCGGCTTATCCGGGAATTGACAAGGATGAAAGCACAGTCGAAAGCGAAGCAGAATCAGAAGCTGCGACATCAGGCGTTGAATCTCAGGCAGACAAAACAAAATCAAATTTCCCATTACCCTTGATTATAGCAATCGGCGCGGTCATAGTTGCCGCAGGTGTTGTATTTGTTATAAAGAAAAAGAAGAAATAGTGTGTATTATCCGGTGATGAACAGGGGGGGAATTTATGGATAAAATCAGAATAAAACTATACGACTTTTTGCTTTGTATTTCAAAGGCGCAGGACCTTGTTTCGCATAAGCTCAACAATCACCAACAGATGGTTGCATATTTGTCCTACAAGCTCGTCGAGCAGCTGGATTTAAGCAGTGTCGCATGCCAGAGAATTTTTATGGCAGGGCTTGTTCATGACATTGGCTCGCTGTCAAGCAACGAAAAGCTGGAGATTGTTGAAGCTGAAACGCCGAACATAAACAGCCATGCCTTCAGAGGTGCGAAGCTTATCGACTGTTTTAAGCCAACACAGGAAATCTCTGATATGATAAGGTATCACCATATTCCTTGGGAAAACGGAAAAGGCAGATACTGTAAAGACAATGAAATACCGCTTGAAAGTCATATTCTGCATCTGGCTGACAGGGTTTGTGTCAAAATAAAGCCTGCCGAAAACATACTTGTTCAGATACCGCAGGTGATTGCCGAAATAAAGCAGAATGCAGGAATACAGTTCAATCCTGGTGCTGTCGCGGCATTGGAGATGCTTGCCCAAAAAGAAAGTGTTTGGCTTGATCTGATATCAAAGAATCCAGCCGATACGCTGCCCGATGTTCTTGCCGCAGAAAGCTTTATTTTAGGAATCAATGATATAATAGACCTGTCACAGATGTTTTCCCAGATCATAGACTTCAGAAGCAAATTCACTGCAAGGCATTCCGCAGGTGTGGCAAATACCGCAAAAATGCTTGCCGAGCTTGTAGGCTTTTCACCATACGAGTGTAAGCTGATGCTTGTTGCCGGGCACCTTCACGATATCGGCAAGCTTGCGATAAGCAACGATATTCTTGAAAAGCCGGGGAAGCTTGACGACAGTGAAACCAAGATAATGCGAACCCATACCTATTATACATACCGTCTGTTGGAGCCGATAAATGAATTCAAGGTTATAAACGAATGGGCTTCCTTCCATCACGAAAGGTTGGACGGCAACGGATATCCCTTTCACCTTAACGACAGCTATCTGTCATATGGCTCACGGATTATGGCTGTTGCGGATGTGTTTACAGCTATAACAGAAAACCGCCCCTATCGGGTAGGGATGGAAGACAGCAAAGCAATGAAAGTGCTGAAAAATATGGTCACTGACAAGGCTCTGGACAGGAATGTAACCGAAATTCTGCTCGATAACTTTACCGAGATCAACAAAATGCGTGCAGAAGCTCAGGCTGCTGCCAAGGCAAGATACGAGCAATTTATGAAGCTGAAATAATAATGTTTCTAAATCGAATTAATATAACAACAACGCTCGGGAAATCCCGAGCGAAAAACATTTTATACAAACGGTTTACTTAATAAGTGAATCTCAACTTTTTTCTATTCTATAATTTTATAAAACCAATGAACTTTTTACTCCTTTAAACGACTATAACCATTGATGATTCAGATCATCAATGGTTATAGTCGAAAGTACTTTCAAAGGAACCAATATGGACAACAACTATGATTTAACCGAATATGTTGACAAACTGTATTCTGTCGCTGTCAGCAAAGCACAGGATTCATTTGTTGCAGAGGATATTACGCAGGAAGCCTTGCTTGCAGCGTTAATCGGGTTGTCACGCGGTCAGAAGCCGGATAATCTCTGGGCGTGGCTTGTTCGGATTCTGTCAAACAAATATTGCGATTATCTTCGCGACAAATACAACAAACCTCAGATAAGCTTTGACGATTATCAGTTCGATATTGCTGATGATAATGATTTTTATGCGAATGATGAATATACTGGGCAGCTTGAAGCTGTACGGCGCGAGCTTGGCTTTTTGGCGAAAACCCACCGTGAAGTGATGGTGCGGTTTTATATGCACGGTCATTCGATAGAAAAAATCGCGAAAGATCTGAGCATTCCCCTCGGCACAGTTAAAAGCAGGTTGAATACAGGGCGAAAGCATATAAGAGAAAGAGTAAACGAGATGGAAAATTACACAAAACAAAGCTATGAACCGGATATACTGAGAATGTCATGTTCGGGTGGAGTCGGACTTAACGATGAACCATTTTCACTTGTAGACGAAAAAGACAAACTGACACAGAACGTGCTGATTCTTGCATATGAAAAGCCGGTAACAGAAACTGAGCTTGCAAAATCCCTTGGTGTACCGGTTGTTTTCATTGAGCCAATCGTTGAAAAAATGATTGACGGAGAGCTGATGAAACGCACTGAGAGCGGGAAAATATACACAGATTTTATTATTTACACTGAAAAAGACCGTAAAACCACTTTTTCAAAGCAGCTTGAAACGGTTGATAAGAACTTTGACCTGTTTTGGGTTGAAATAGAAAAGGCTCTTTCGGAGCTTCGTGAAAAGGAATATTACAAAAGGCAAACCGAACACGCAAAGTCAAAGCTTGAATTGCATTTTTGTATAGATCTACTTATGGGCGGATGTATAGATGTACGCAATGAAGTCACAGGAATTATGCCGTATTCCGATTATCCATACCGTAAGAACGGCGGCAGATGGTTTGCCATGGGACAGCAGTATCCACCGGATTATGATTATAAAAACGACAAAGACTTCTGGAAATATTCTATTTCCGGAGAAGCAGGAACCGAAATAAGAAATTTCCGTGATGCTAAATATCTTGAACTCCGCAAGTATGATACCGAACTTGGTTCCTATCCAAACTGCTATTTCAGAGCGGATTATATAAAATGGTTCTATGAGCTGCTTACCAATGTTGCACACGAGGATTCAGCTGTAGGAGACAATGTTCTCGAAGCAGCAGAGGATTTTATTACAAGCGGAATATTGAAGAAAGATGACGCTGTTACTCTTAACATCCCGATATTATCACACGAGGAATATCATGACGAAAAGCGGCTTTCTGCAACTCACCATGAAAAATTGAGCAAGGATATTCATGATATCATGATAAAATTATTCGACAATGGCTATGTCAGGCTGCAGAGCCATTTGAAAAGTGTGCCGAAATGGCAGCAGTATATGTACTGCGGCGACAGTGTACCAATGGCAGTAATTCACAAGGCAATTGAAAAGGGTATGTTCCTAAAAGATTTTGATTATCCTATCCCTGCATCTATACTTGTTATTGATAAATAGTATTGGTTACCATAAGAAATGATATATTTATATCCCTAATTAGTACAAAAGCTTACGCCCGGGAAATCCCGGCGTAAGCTTTTGTCTGTATTATTTTTCAAGCTCGAACAGCATTACATGGATAATACCTGCTATTGAGTTTATTTCGCTTGAGTTGTAAACAAAATCAAAGGTCTTTGCTTGGGGAGTAACCTGTTGTGCAAGTGTTAAAATATCTTCGATAGCGATTAAGTTCGAAACTCCGGTGATATTTTATCTGTCTTATCGAATGCTTCGACAAGCTCGGAATAATAGGGTTGCTGACAGCCGAGAAAATAATCGGAATTTCGGTTGTTGCGTTTGTACAAGTATAGCATGAGGAGTGTTTCAATAAACAGAAAGTGATGATTGAATTCATAAAAAACAGACTCAATAAGTAATTGAATCAATAATAATACCACATATATAAACAAAGTCAACTCGTTTTAATTTGAATAATTCAAAATCAAATAAACAGCTGCCCGTAACTACCGGACAGCTGTTATTTACCCAATAAAGTTTGTGTTACCTTTGGCAAGCTGTTCAATAAAAGCTTGCATTTCATCTCTTGAACCTATAGATTGCGTCTGATTCAACACCTGTTGTTGTTGGTCTGTTGATAAATTTGTAAAGAATGACATAGCATTATAATTCTGTGCAAGAGCCATTCCAAAGCCTAAAGGCATATCATCTCTGTTCATTTTAAAATCCTTTCATTTTATATAAATAGTATATCCCGAATGTAAAAAATAAACCTAAACAATTGACTTGTATATGTAACAGTGATATTATAACGGATATAGAAACAAACAGAGGAAATGATAAATTTGAAAAAAGTAATTAAAATCGGATTCAGAAATATATTGCTTTTGGGGTTTGTGAGTTTCTTTTCCGATGTAAGTTCTGAAATGGTTTATCCATTGATACCATTGTATCTGACAGCAGTATTTGGTGCAACTCCTGCACTCGTTGGCGTTATTGAAGGTATTGCGGAAAGTGCAGCAAGTCTTCTTAAGGTTTTCAGCGGATATATAACCGATAAGTATAAATTAAAAAAACCTATCGCATTTTTGGGGTATGCAACAGGGCTGGTTTATAAACTCGCATTAGTTGCTGCCGGCTCATGGCTCGGAATACTGACTGCAAGAGTAATTGACAGAATAGGCAAGGGAATCAGAACATCACCGAGAGATGTGCTTGTTTCTGAAAACGCTGAGAACGGAAAAACCGGTCAGGCATTTGGAATTCACAAAGCGCTTGATATGGCTGGTTCGGCATTGGGTATATTCCTTGCTTTTATAATAATGAAAAGCAGCAGCTTTGATTTTAAAAGTCTGTTTCTTATCTCAATAATACCCGCTGCAATCGGACTTGTTTTAATGTTGCTTGTTAAAGAGAAAAAAGAAGCAAAGGTAGTCAAAGTTCGTGAGCCATTTTGGAAAAACATAAAGAAACTTGATAAAAATCTTAAATTGTTCTTGCTTGTTGCCTTGATATTCACACTCGGGAATTCATCGAATGCATTCCTGCTTTTAAGAGCGAAGGATGTTGGATTCAATGATTCAAATGTGGTGCTTCTTTACCTGATATACAACATAGTCGCATCGTTGTTTGCAATTCCTTTCGGAAAACTTTCCGATAAAATCGGACGAAAAAAACTGTTGGTCGGCGGATACTTAGCATTTTCTGCTGTATATTGCGGATTTGCATTCGCAAATCATCAGATAACGCTTGTTGCTGCATTTATTATCTACGGTTTCTATACAGCAATGACAGCAGGTGTCGAGAGAGCTTTTATAACCGATATAGCACCGGAGGAAATCAAAGGCACAGTGCTTGGCTTGCATCAGACTATAGTTGGTATTGCTCTTCTGCCAGCAAGTGTATTAGCCGGCTGGTTGTGGAGCATATTCGGCGCTACAGCTCCGTTCTTGTTCGGAAGTCTGCTTTCATTTAGTGCAGCGATTATACTTTTGTATTTTTTACAACAAATAAAAAAGAAAATTTCAATTTGATCTTTAAAAACAATCTGTCGCTTCTTGTATTTTTATATGGGAAGCGATTTTTTCTTGTCTAATTTTAAATATTTTTATAAACCTATTGCAATCAGAACAAATGTTTGATATAATACAAACAGATGTTTGCTAACTGGGTTATATTTTTATATTTCAGAAAAGGATGGGTTAAAGATGGTTGAAATTGTAAAGTGCTACAAAGAAAGCTGCCCTTCACTTAAATTTATCGGAAAGCGCTATACCGACAAAGATAGAGGCGCTGACGGTGGCTTCGGAAACAAATGGGGTGAATGGTTCAGTAAAAGCTGGTTCGATGAGATCGAAGAACTCGGTGTTGCTCCCGAAAACAATGATTCCTATTTCGGCTTAATGCGTCGTAAGGGCGAATTTGAGTATTGGATAGGGATGTTTTTCTCAGAAAACACATCGGTTCCCGAAGGTTTCCAGTCAGTAATTGTTCCCGCCGGCGATGTCGGAGTTTGCTGGATTTACGGCAGCGAAGATAATGGCGAAATATACGGACTTGAGCCTCACAATATGTGTGTTGCAAAAATCAAGGAATCGGGTTGGGAGCTTCAGCAGGATCCCTGGTTTTTCGAACGTTATAACTGCCCACGCTACACAACCCGTGATGAAAAGGGAAATGTTATCTTAGATTATGGATTGTATATTATTAAAACGGCAGTTAAATAATACTTATTTATATGACGGCAAAAAGTCCATAAGTCAAAGACTTTTCGACATCATACAATGAATATTTAATTGCCGCATTAATAAATCGAAGGGGAAGTTTATGAAGGCATATCACCGAATGCTGACACGGATATGGGGCGAATACAGGGGACTTTCTTTATATGAGATTGTCTTCAAAGCGAATTTCGCACTTCTCAAAGGTGAAATTATACCTGATGATGATAAAAGGTGTATTGTCAACCGATTTCTCGAAGAGATCAGCTCTGAAGAAACGGTAAAGCGTTTTCACAAGGGTGTAAATGCACCTTTAGCTGAAAACGGTGATTTAAGGGAGATGTATCCGCTGTTTTTTATAACTCCATACGATGAAGGCAGGAAATATGTTACTCTATCAACGATAACTCCAAAAACTCATATTTTATCCGCAAATGCGTATGAGCTTGAAATACTCAGACTGCTTGCTATCTTTGCAAGAGATAACGGCAAAGTTAAGCAGATGCTTGAAAGGACAAAGAAAAGACTGAAGACAACCTGCTTCGGAAATTTTTGCGAAATGGGTGAATGCTTTGAAACTTCAATTATTGTACTGAGGTTTTTAGGTACAGCATATCCCGATGAAATCGAATGGATGCAGAAGCTTATCAATGGAATCAGAACACACCTATTTGATAAGAAGCGTCATTCGGGGGTGGTATTTTATTATTGGTTGGCACTTTCAGAACTGTCGTATCAAATTTCTCAGCCGGAAATCGAACGGTTTTCTGTAAAGTGTGATGAACAGACAAAGCAATATTCATTGTTGAACATGGTTCAGAAAAGCTTTGTCATGAACAGCGATCATGATAAATACGCAAGCCCATTCGGTGCATATGTAATCAGAAACTGTCTTTCAAGACTGAGTGAATTTTCATATATGAAAAGCATTGAACCGTATATTTCTGAAAATGACGGCAGACTTCATATCAGCAACCAAATTAATATTACAGGAGGATAAAAAGAATGGAAGAAATAAACATACTGTCGTTAAGGCAGGCAAAGGTGTTTGAAAACAGCTTGTATCAAAGTCCGGAGTGTGCAGTGATGAGGTTTTACGGTGATGACACCTGCATTGAATCCGAAAAAGAATATTCACTGCCTTTAAAAATCAAGGCAACAGCGATGACAGACAGTACAAATATTAGGCTGTTTTTTAATCGCGGAGAGGTTATATTTAACTGGGAATGCAATCCGTGTGAGCTGAGAGTACATGATATTATATCAGGAAATGCGTATGGTTTTGAGAATACGGGCAGTGTTGCGACAAATGAATTTGTCGATATAATCTGGATAATCGGCAAGGATAAAACCGAAATTTATGTAAATGATGAGCTGAGACTTATAAGCAGCGATTTCGAATATATATCAGAACTGAAAAAATTTCCAAGCTTGAAGATCAGATCAACAGTAAAAGTTGCTTCCGCGTGGGGCAGTACAGTCACATTAAAATCGTTGGAAATCGACGAGTTATAAAATAAAAATATTGGAGGAAATAGTCTGAAAGAAAACAAATTTTCTTTCAGACAGCGAGTTTTGTGACTTTGCCGCCAAGGGGCGGCAATTCCAGCAAGCCGGAACCGCACGAAACATCGTACACTATGAAAAGGAATGGTTATAAATATGGCAGAAATCAAAAAGGTCAAAGTTTGTAAAAAATGTTCGGGATTTGACGTTTCCGAACTGAAGGGCAAGGTCAAAGCAAAGGATCATACAACAGCTTGCATAGGAAAATGTGCAGCTCGGTTTCCCGAACTTCAGGGTAAGGTATACGGATTTCTGAATGGCGAATTTGTTGTTTGCGATACAAAGGAAGAATTCTTCGAAAAAATCGCAGCAATAGTTTAATTCGAAATCAAGGGAACCGGCAAAATCCGGTTCCCTTGAAAATCATGGTGGGGGGGGTGTTATTATGTCGAGTATTATTATTCCAAAAAATCTTGATATCGGTGAGAAGATCGCTCTGATGAGCGAAGATGCAAAATTTGAAGTCGGAACGGACGGCGATGCCGAATCAACGGCAATTCTTTGTGCTTCGGACATTAAAGCAAAACCGGCACTGCCTAAAATACCAAAGATATATGTTGCAAGCAAATGTATTTTTAATTGTGCATATTGCGGTTGCAGATGTAGCAGGGAAGAAAGAGGCAATTATTACAATACACCTGTCGATGTTGCTAAAATGGCGGTCGATATGGCGATAAGAAACGGGCATGGTGTTTTTGTTTCCTCGGCGATATATAAGAATCCAAATTACACACAGGAGCTGATTGCTGAGAGCGTTAAAATAATGCGTGAGCAGCTTTATTACAAAGGCTTTATTCATGCGAAAGTTATGCCAAGCGCAGATCCGCTGCTGATAGCAAAAACCGGACAATATGCAAACCGCCTGAGTGTTAATATCGAGGTTGCGCAAAGCTTGGGGTATAATAGGATTGCAAAGCAAAAAAGCAAGGAAATAATACTGACTCCTATGCGAAGCATTTCTGATCAAATTTTAACGGCAAAATATGAAGGAAATATCTTTGCTACAACTCAGACAACACAGCTTATGGCGGGCAGCACCAACGAGGATGACAGGACAATAATGAGGCTATCCAATGCGCTATATGACAAATACCATCTGAAAAGGGTGTATTATACTGCGTTTCAATATAGATACGAGGCGAAAGGCTACGAAAACGAGAATCTGAAGCTGACACAAACTCCTTATTGGCGGATGGCGAGATTGTACCAGGCAGACAGGCTTCTCCAACTTTATGGATTTACCCCTGATGATGTTACACCCGATGAATCACCCTTCCTGCAGGAGGATATTGATCCCAAAGCAGCTTGGGCACTTCGGCATATGGCTATGTACCCTGTTGAGATAAATAAAGCAGATTTTAAAACATTGATCCGTGTACCTGGTATAGGGATCACCTATGCAAAACGCATACTTGAAGTACGCAGATACTGTATAGTTACTCATGATGTATTGAAAAAGATGAGGGTTCCGCTTAAAAGAAGTATTTATTTTATTACCTGCAATGGTAAATACCAGGGAGGGAATATGCTGTTCTCTCCGTTTATTCGCAGTACGTTGACAACTGGCAGCAACCAGATATCCATATTCAATTCGCTGACGGTTGATGAACAGTTAAGCTGCGGCGAATAAATAACGGCAGAGCAACGAAGCCCCACCGTATCATGGTATTTTGTTAGATTAATTAATAATTATCAATTCGTCTCTGTTTACGCAGATCATGGCGGCGGATTCCTGACTGCCATTCATCCTTATCCTCGTCTGTTTCAAGTATCAGTCCGGGCACTGGAACGGGATTTTCATTTTCATCAAGAGCGACCAACACGAGATATGCACGGTTAATCAATCGTTTATCACCGTTGAGCTTTTCAACAAAGGTATCGATTCTGACTTCCATTGAGGTTTTACCGACATAGGTTATACGACCTTGAAGAACAATAGTATTATTTATATATGCGGGTTCTTTGAATTGGAGATTATCAATTGAAGCGGTTGTTACATTCCGGTTAGAATGCCTTCTTGCAACGACTGCTGCAACTATATCAATCCATTCGACCAACTTTCCGCCGAATAAACGGTTGAATCCGTTAAGATGCTCAAGCAAAACTATTTCTACATGCTCGGTCCTGGATTCGCTGACATGCTTTGATGCCGGTTTTATATTATCCATATCTGAATCCTTTCTTTCCTATATGAAACCAACAAATGAATCACATCAGCCATTCGATGAAAACTCTTTTATTTCTGGTTTTTATCGAATGATCAAATCAATATTCATTTGTTTGTTTAATATACATTAGCTAATAGACATAGCAGGATATATTAATGTATGCCATGATTTTCTATCAATTCAATTTATTATAATACAATTGATTAAATATGTAAATACAATTTGAAAGTTTAACAAATTTCTTCTTTTTTAAATATCGAAATTCACGAAAAAGCCTTGATTTATAATAGTAATAGTGTTATCATAGTTTCATTGTAGGATAGAATATTCTTGCAATTGACATTTTATATACAGCTACAAAAGAAAGTGTGATAACGCTGCTTTGATTTATAACAATAATATAGGGGAGCTCTACGATACACTGTATTTTGGTGTAATTTATTTCAATAAAGAATTTTTACAGAAGAAAGCAACATTTAAAACTGAAGGCCATGAGATATTATTCGAATTTTATGATGAAATCAAAGATGAAGTTGAGGCTATATCTCCATATTTGACGCCGTTTTATTATTGTGATGGTGAATATATTCCATTCATCGTGGAGTTTTTTACGATGCATCTTGATATCTTCACTCATAACTTTAATGATTATATCAGATTGATTGAAGATGATTCTAAATTCAAACCTCTTTTATATAAACAGCTACTTCATTATCCGAAAGAAGAGGATCTGGAAAAGATAATCAAAAATAAAGATGTCAAGCTTATGCTTGACTCTATAGGGACATTGAATTATTCTGTTGATTTACAATACCAAACAATGTTTGTTCTGACAAATGTTGACTATACAAGAGAACTACTGAAGAACAGTCTGCTTAAAATATATAAGGTCATTCAAAAGTTACATTTGAAACAATCCAAAATATTAAAATCAGAATTTAAATTATCAAAACAAAAAGAAGCTATTCAATTATACCATGAAATGTGGAAGATCGAAATTGCTCAAATCCATGAAGCGCAGATTTCGTATTCATTATTAAATAGATATATCTATTACGTAGATCAAAAACTTGATAAATCAGATGTATTGATGTTGCTCGGAATAAAGCATCGAGCGAATCTTGATTATAAGGCAACTTGTAATAAAAAAGATATCAAAAGCATTCTAAATGTTTTTTCGGACCCCTTGAGAGTAGATATTATGGAAACTCTGTTAAAGCATGAAGAACTTACTCTCAGTCAGCTTGCACGTCAGTTATTTGCTTCTACAACAACTATACAAAGGCATTTGCATATACTTATAACAAGCAGGATAATTATTATATCAAAACAAGAAAATATACAAATTTATTATTCATTGAATAAATCGTATATAAAATGTATCCACAAAGCTATAGATGATTATCTAGATAGATTCACATCAAAATAAAATAGTATAAGCTTTAGCATACGCTAAAGCTTATACCGTTTATATACTGCAGACCGCTCTCTACAGTATATAATGCCCATTTCCTCTCCATAGGTTACGCCGAAGCATGTTAAAAAATTAACATACAGTCAATTATATATTGGCTGTATTTTTATGTCAATATGTGTCCCGATAAAAGTTAAACCATACCTCATATAAGCCTTATATTTCCCGATGTCAATAAAATATATAAAATATTCAAATCGATATTTTTGTTGAAGTAATATTTATATGCTATATAAAACAAATAAATTAATTTCCAAAGACATTCGAGAAAAGCCAAAAAGCATAGGCTTTTCTCGAATGATAAAATCACAATTCATTTGTTAGTTTAGTATATTATTAGTTGTTACAAAATATTAACTTGCAAAATTATTATGTATGTTATATAATTATTTTGTTATAAACTGATTACTTGTTTGATATTATTTTAGAGAGTTGGAGAGTAAGTTATGCAAAGAAGAATATGGGTTAAAAGAATAACAATGACAGCAATGATTGCTGCTGCTTATGCGACATTAACACTCGCTCTGGCACCTATCGGCTATGGTGCAATACAATTCAGAGTTTCTGAAGCATTGACAGTATTACCGTTTATATTTCCTGAAGCTATAATTGGCCTTTTTATCGGATGTTTAACATCAAATATAATATATTCGCCTTTTGCGGTTTTGGATATTATTTTCGGAAGTCTCGCAACTTTGGGAGCAGCATTCTGGACAAGCAGGATAAAAAACCGTTATCTTGCACCCTTACCGCCGATTATTATTAATGCTTTGGTTATCGGGTTTGTAATAACCTATTCTGAAGCCGGAAAAACTTTTGTTGATTTCCCGTTAACGGCTTTTTATGTCAATATGGCGACGGTAGGGCTTGGCCAAACAGTGGTGTGTTATGGACTCGGCTTACCACTTCTTATGGCAATGAAGGAATTTTTAAAAAATAAACATAATAAAATTTAGAGAGGGAACACTGATGGAGAGAGTATCAAAGGAAAATTATTATCTTGATATCGCACAGTCTGTTGCGATGAGGAGCACCTGCCTTCGTAGAATGTATGGCGCAATAATTGTTAAAAATGATTCAATTATTTCAACCGGGTACAACGGAGCACCGAGGGGGCGTGTAAATTGCAGCGATCTGAAATATTGTCTTCGCGAAAAAATGCAAATTCCGCGTGGTGAACGATATGAGTTATGCCGCTCGATTCACTCAGAGGCAAATGCAATAATTGCAGCCTCACGTGAGCAGATGATTGATGCTGACCTGTATATGACCTGTGTTGATCCTAAAACAAACGAGGTGGTATCGAATGTATGCAGCTGTCAGATGTGCAAGAGGATGATAATAAATTCCGGCATAAAAAGAGTTATTGTTCGTGAAAATGCAACCGAATATACAACATATGAGGTTCAAGACTGGATTACCGAGGATGACAGCCTGAGCGGCAAAAGCGGATATTGATAAGGGATGATAGGTTGAACAAACAGAAGCATCGCTTCCAATCTCAATTTGTTCAACCAGCGAGTTTGTGTCTCTATCAGAATGATGGAACTTCGGCAAACCGAAAATACATAAACTCCAAAAGAAAGCATGAGTTTTCCATGAAAAAAATTAAAAAAATTGCCATATTAATTTTATTATCAGTAATAACAACAACAACAATGTTTACATCCTGTGAGAGCATTGCAAACTTTCGCAAAACCGATGAAGGAGCATTATGGCTGAAATCAAATGACACATATTATATACCATGTTCAGTCAGTGTAAAAGCATACGCTATAGGTGATTTATATGGTAAGGTCGGAGATCTTGAACTTTATGAAATTCAATTTGAAGCATCTGACAAATTTATTTCAGAGAAAGAGAATCTGCTTGGCGGTGTTTACAGACGTTCGGATGTGCCGGAAATAACACTTGGAAACTTTAATGCTGTTGCAGCACAAATATATGTCATTGGCGAACAAGATATTATTGTCGGTGAATTTCCTGCCGCACCAGAATACTTATCAGAAAGCTTAACTGATGATTATGAAGACGGTACGCCTTGTACAAACGCTGTTGTAGATGCAATACTTGGCGATAACATTGCTATCATTCCGGCACAGGTAGATGAAGACACCATTTTTCATATTAGGCTGCTTTCACCCGATTACCCGGGTCTGACTTATACAGTAATTTTTATGATGGATATTAACGGTGATTGTTTTCTTTATGATCGTTCGACACAGAAATGCGTTGTTTGTCCCGAAATAATCAAGGATAAAATGATCGGAACGGGTGATGAAACCTCCGACATATCTGAAGCCGAGAGCGAACAGACAGCTTCGGAATAGAAATGAAATGAAGATAAATATAAAAAAACTAAGCGAAGAGTATATAAAAGCAGCTTGCTTACTTGAAAAACAGACTCTTAATACTGCATGGGCAGAGGAAGATATCAGAAGCTGCCTGACATGTCCGAATGCAGTTTATTATATCGCTCTTGACGATGAGCTTTTGGTAGGCATATGTTGCTTTTATATTGTGTCAGGTGATGCACAAATGATTAACATTGCGGTGCATCCGGATTATAGAGGCTGTGGTATCGGAGCCGAACTTATGGATACTTTTCTTGGATATGCAGATAAAGAAAATACAGAAGCTGTTTCTCTCGAGGTAGGTGTTGAAAACACACCTGCTATTGCTTTATATGAAAAGAAAGGCTTTATTAAAGCAGGAATCAGAAAGAAATTTTATAGCACAGGCGAAGATGCCTATGTAATGATATATAAAAGAAGGTATTAGATGAGAATCTTAGCAATAGAAACATCCTGTGACGAAACCTCAGCAGCAGTCGTTGAAGACGGTCGTGAGTTGCTGTCAAATGTGGTTGCTTCACAGATTAATATACATGCATTGTATGGAGGAGTAGTCCCCGAAATCGCATCAAGAGCGCACACAGAAGCTTTGAGTGGTACAGTTGCAAAAGCTTTGACCGATGCAGAGATAACAGTCGATGAGCTTGACGCAGTTGCTGTAACAAACACTCCCGGGTTGATCGGAGCATTGCTGACCGGTGTCTCGTTTGCAAAGGGATTAGCGTTTTCGGCGCAGAAACCGTTGATTGCAGTTCACCATATCCGATCCCATATAGCAGCGAATTATATTGCTCGCCCTGAATTAAAACCTCCATTTTATGCGCTTGTTGTATCAGGAGGACATACATCCATTCTTGCTGTTGACGATTATACAGAATACAGAACTATCGGACAGACTCGCGATGATGCCGCAGGCGAAGCACTTGATAAAGCTGCGCGCGTTTTAGGGCTTCCTTATCCGGGCGGTGCGTCGATGGATAAACTGGCATTCCAGGGAGATATTCATGCAATCCCTTTTTCGATTAGCAAGGTGAACGGTTCACCGTATGACTTTTCATTTTCAGGCCTGAAAACTTCAGTTATAAACTACACCCATACACTTGAGAGCAGGCAGGTTGAAATCGA
The DNA here is from genome assembly GCA_001797275.1 of Clostridiales bacterium GWF2_38_85. Classification (GTDB taxonomy): domain Bacteria; phylum Bacillota; class Clostridia; order Oscillospirales; family CAG-382; genus GWF2-38-85. The sequence continues at coordinate 38,051 of MGOY01000031.1, forward strand.
TGAGAAGATGAAGACCGATATAGCTGCTTCGTATATGAATGCGCTTGTAAATAACATAACATCTCGCCTTGAAGTACTGATACAAAATGAAGAACGCAGACCGATTGTTCTTGCCGGCGGAGTTGCAGCATCAAAAAATCTCAGAAATGCAATTTCTACACTTTGCGGTAAATATAATGTTGAATTTTATTTTCCGCCAATATCATTATGTGGTGACAATGCTGCGATGGTTGGAGCACAGGCATTTTTCGAGCTGCAAAAAGGTAATATATCTGATATGACTCTGAATGCATTTGCAACGAGTTCAGCGGATTGAAAGTACAAATTTGCAGGAAGCAAAGCAAAAAAATTCATAATATTATAATTATCAATAATAATCTGCTAGACATAATACTTATTCACAACCTGTGCATAACCCTGTGGAAAACATAAAAATTATGCACATAAAAGATAAAAAAATGCGATATTACACAATTGTGGTTGTGGATAACCCTGTGGAAACAGTGGATAAATAATATTTATGACAATCAGAAACCCGATTTTATGTAAACCTGATTACTTATACTTTACACAATTTTAAAATCAGTAATAATCATTTTAACGGATGCTGAGGATAAAATTGCACAAAAATTATTATAATTAAAATAAAAAATAAATAAATAAAGAGGTAAACCAGATGATAAAAAGAGATTACAGTGAATCAATTGAAAAAGCAGTTGTACATTTCCGTGGACTGCTGCAAAAACAGCTTGAAAGAGCAGACGCAATTAAAGAAAGTGACGGATTTGTTGACTATTCCAAGCTTGATAAGATTAAGATAGGTGTTTGCGGCGGTGACGGTATCGGACCGAGCATTACAACGGTTACTCAAGCTGTTCTTGAACAGTTAGTTGCAGATGAAATGAAAAACGGTAAAATTGAATTCGTAAAGATAGACGGACTTACGATCGAAAATCGTATAGCAGTAAACAAAGCTATCCCTGATGACGTTCTCGCAGAGCTTAAAAAATGCCATGTTATACTCAAAGGGCCGACAACAACACCTCAGGCAGGTGATGGCATGCCAAATATTGAGAGCGCAAATGTTGCTATACGTAAATCACTGGATCTTTTTGCGAATGTACGACCTGTAAAAGTAACTGAACAAGGAATCGACTGGACATTTTTTCGCGAAAACACTGAAGGCTCATACGCCGTCGGTTCTCAGGGTATAAATGTAAGCAGCGAACTGGCACTTGACTTTACTGTAACAACAACCGAAGGAAGTGAGCGTATCGCACGTCTTGCCTTCGAATTTGCGAAGAAAAACAACAAGAGCAGAGTTACAATCGTAACAAAAGCAAACGTCATTAAAACAACTGACGGTAAGTTTCTGAGCATTTGCAGAGAAATCGCACAAGAATATCCGGATATATCGGTTGATGAGTGGTATATTGACATCATGACCGCAAAGCTGGTTGACGAAAAGAGACGCCGCGACTTTAAAGTGCTTATTCTGCCTAACCTCTATGGTGATATCCTTACAGATGAAGCAGCTGAGTTTCAGGGTGGTGTAGGTACTGCCGGAAGTGCAAACATTGGTAAAAGATATGCAATGTTTGAAGCAATTCACGGCTCAGCTATTCGTATGGTTGCAGAGGGAAGAGATATATATGCGGATCCATGCTCGATGCTGCGCGCAGGTGTATTACTCCTTGAGCATATAGGTTATGCAGATAAGGCTGCTGCTTTGACAAAAGCGCTTGATTTCTGTATGTTTGAAGATAAAAAGTTTGTTATTACCGGCAGAAACACCGGAGTTACAACTAAGGAATACGGAGAATATGTCCTTCAGACAACAAAATCTTTCTTAAAATAATCAACATCATAACTTGAATCACATATAATTAAGATATATAAATTATTAAGGCGTACATGAAAATGAAAATATATCAAGATGAACCGCTTTTAAAACATTGCTCATTTAAAATCGGCGGGAATGCGGAGTATGTATATTATCCTGAAACCGCAGATGAATTAATCGGGCTTATTAAAAAGTTTAATTCCGAGAAACAGGAATATTATGTTTTCGGTAATGCGTCTAATGTTCTTTTCCCGGACGAAAGCTTGCGGAAATCGGTTGTTTTTACAACCGAAATGAAAGACATCAGGCTTGTCGGGAATACGATTATTGCCGAAGCAGGGGTAACACTAAACACTCTTTCTGCTTTTGCCAGAGATAATGTATTGACAGGTCTTGAGTTTGCTTATGGCATTCCTGGCACGGTCGGCGGTGGAGTATATATGAATGCCGGTGCATATGGCGGGCAGCTTTCTGATATTGTTATAAACTGCAGAGCAATTGATTCTGAAGGCGAAATATGTAATTTAAATGCAACAGAGCTGAGATTTGGCTACCGCCATTCGGTTCTTCAAGAAAAAAAGTTAATCCTTATTGATTCAACACTAAACCTGAAATCCGGTGACAAGACAACAATTATTGAGCAGATGGATACCTATATGAGCAAACGTAAGGGCTGCCAGCCATTGAATTTTCCGAGTGCGGGCAGTGTATTCAAAAGGCCGCAAAATAATTATACTGGAGCTTTGATTGAAAAAGCAGGGCTTAAGGGGATGACTGTCGGCGGTGCGATGGTATCAGAGAAACATGCCGGATTTATTATAAACACCGGTGATGCAACAGCGAAAGATGTCAGAGAGCTGATTGATATTATAAAAGCTCGAGTTTTCGAGCAATCGGGGGTTATGCTCGAATGTGAAGTATGTATAATTGAAAATAATAAAAATAGGAAGTTATGAACTGCCTATTTGGCGAGGGAGGTTGCAGAGTGTCTTTTTCATCTGAGGTCAAACAATACCTTTGCGAAATTAAGGAACGTAAAAATTGCTGTCATAAATCGCTTCTTTATGGATTATTATTGCCGTCCCGGATAACAAAACACAGTATTGTTTTAAAAACCGAACATAAAAATGTTGCAGCTTTGGCAGAAGAACTTATTACAAATTTATACCCGTTCAAAGCGGTTATACTTGAGGTCAACAACGGATATGAGCTTCATGTTGAAAGCTCTCAGGATGTTGACTTCATACTTGCAGAGCTTCCGCTTGAATCGGATTATATTAATGATAAACTGTTTGGCTGCGAGCATTGTATAATGGTTTTTATCAGGGGAATCTTTTTAAGCTGCGGCAATGTCACAACCCCCGAAAAGAGCTATCATCTTGAAATGATAATAGGTAAAAAACATATAGATTCTATCAAAAAGCAGTTATCCGAAGTTAGCTTCTCACCCAAGAGAATTATCAGAGGTCAGTCACTATCTTTATATTATAAGGACAGCTCACGGATTGAAGACTTTTTGGCTTATATAGGAGCAACAAAGCATTCTCTTGAAGTTATGAACACTAAAATAACAAAGGAAATGCGTAATAATATAAACAGGCTGACCAATTGTGAAACTGCGAATATAGATAAAGCGGTAACTGCTGCAGCGATCCAGCTTGAAGCAATCCGTAAGCTGGATGAACAAAGTGAAATAGGCAAACTGCCGCCTGAGCTTAAAGAAACCGCTTTAAAGAGAATTGAATACCCGGAAATGAGCCTTGAGGAATTCAGACATATGTTTGTACCTGAAATCAGTAAATCCGGTATATATCACAGACTGCAAAAGATCGTCGCAATAGCTGATGAAATAAAATAAGGGTGTTGCTTTTCGCAACACCCTTAAATTCTTTAATATAATTATTCAGCTGCTTTATTTTCCTGGAATGCTTCAATTGTTTCGTTCATTGCAGTTTCAAAAATAGAAAGTCTTTCGTCTGTATATGAAACGATATTGTCACTCTTAGCACCTATCAGACTTGTATAGAAGTATAACGCGCCATTTGTTCCACCCCAGTTATATATAGCTGCGAGGTCGAATGTTCTGTTCTTGAATACAAGGTCAAGCATGTCAGGAGAGTCAGTATCCTGAAGACGTTTATTCTTCAGAGTTTTGTCATAATATTCATATGTTACCATCTCTTTGCCGAGATAAGCCATTGCTTCGAGAACGAAGGTTGTATTCTCGATTTCAGAGCTGTCAATTACAGTCGGTATTGTAAGGAAGGTTGCCCAGTATACTGTACAAGAAGAAGAATATTCTTCCTGATTAGCATCACGTTTGGGCATCGGGAGGATACCGTAGCTGAGCTCGGCTTCTCTCATTTCGGCTGAGTTAACAGTTGAAATGGCATTTGCTCTAAACAATGCTTTACCATCTATAAAGTTTTGACCAACTATTTTATAGTCAGCTGAGTTCCATGCATAGAAGAAATCAGCCATTGCTGTATAATCTTGATTTACAAGAAGTGTAAAAACGTCGCCCCAAACATCAATATTAGTTTGATCCTTAAGACGGAATACAGGGAGATCATCAGCATCTTTTGTGACCATCGCCTGCTCAGCACCCCACATGTATGCAACACCGTCATATGTCTGTGCGATTAGTCCCCATTGATCGTTGCCGGTTACTGTCCTAGTGCTATCACCATCGTCGGTTTTTGCTGTCAGGGCCATTTCGTTCATCTTATCTAATGTCCATTCATTATTACGTACAAGCTCGAAAGGATTGTCAAGGTCAAGCGTTTCGACTATTGTTTTATTGAAGAATACAGCCCATGTAGCTTCATTGTCTGTAACAACGATATCACCTGTGATAAAGTGAAGCATATCAGCTATTGAAATATCTCTAATAGCTGCCTGATCCCACCAATCGCCCTCAAGGTTTAATTTGGAATCCTGGAGGGTATTGAAATCATATAGAAGACCTTCGGTTGCAAGAGTTGATAGATAAGTAATTCCTGCAGCAGCGACCTGGAAATCAGCGGAACCGACTTGTACAGCTTCACGGATTTTTTCAACAACCTTTGTTGCGTTTTCAACTGTAAGTAATTGAATCTTACAATTGTACTCCTGCTCTATTTTTCTGTTTCTGTTGTAGAAGGCATCGTTGACAGGTTCGTTTGTCTGCTCCTCTGTATTGAACTGACATTCGTCATACGCATCATCAGCTCTGTCCTGAGCTGCCAGGAAGGTAAGCGTAAAACCATCCAGATCGGCTTCTCCTAAATGAGGGACAAGATATTCCGGTGCTTCAGATTCGTTTGATTGTGTTATACTTGTTGCGTTTGATTCTTCTTTATCGTTTTGGCAGGCTACGAATGATACCGCAACAAGGCAAATACAAAGAACCAAACATAAATAACGCTTAATGTTATTCAAAATTCTCTTCCTTTCTAAATATTAAACTAATTAATGAATTTTACGATTCATTATAGTAAAATTTCATAAATACAATATAACATATCTATAAACACCTGTCAAGCAAAAATAAAAGATTAACAAAGACATTTTATTTGATTAATAAAAATCGCCGCTTCTTCAATTGTATTATATTTTGAAAAGCTTAGCCTTACACCGCCTTTGTTTGTGCCGAGTGATTTATGAGCAAGCGGTGAGCAATGAAAACCCCCACGCACACAAATACTGTTTTTAGCCAGCAGGGCTCCAACCGTTTCACTGTCAATATTATTATGATTGAATAACAATACAGGAAGAGTGTTTTCAGATAAACCAGTTAATGTAATTAAAGGCATCTTAAGCATTTCGTCTTTTATAAAACGATATACAGCCATCGCTTGCTGATTATTATAATCGATTAACGAAACAGCAGTCTCTAAAGCGTGTATTGCAGGAGCATTTTGTGTTCCGGCTTCAAGTTTATCAGGATAAAAATTCGGCATTTTCCCCGAAAGTGATATGCTGCCTGTACCGCCTTCGATTATAGGCTCAATATCAGGGCAATTTTTACCAAGGATCATGGCTGTTGTTCCAAATGGAGCACCAATACCCTTGTGGGCAGCAAGGCAGAGAACATCAATATCATTGCTGTCAACATCCATCGGTATATGACCGCAGCTCTGAGCAGCATCAACTATCAGAGGAACCTTTTTTTTTCTTGTTAGCTTTGCAATCTCGTATATCGGCAGAATATAGCCGCATACATTCGAAGCATGGGTAAACACTGCAAGTATAGTGTTTTTACATATTGCTTTTCTGATTTCTGACAATGCATTGCTTTGAGAAGCGATATCGATATTTACTATCCTTAATTGGATCAAGCCTTGCTTGTGAAGCTTATATAAAGGTCTGTAAACTGAATTATGTTCCAAAGAAGATATAATAACGACCGAGTTCTTTGATGTTGCTGCTTTATTTCGGAGTAAGCCTTTTATCGCAAAATTTAACGCAAAAGTAGCGCTTGGACAAAATATCACCCTTTCAGGTGATACATTATAATGCCTGCCGATAGTTTCCCGGCACGAATATATCGCTTTTGCTGCAGCCAAAGAAGGAGCATGACCGCTTCGACCCGGATTTCCGAAGCGGTCATATGCCTTACACATAGCATCAATAACCCGCGTATCTTTTGGGAATGAGGTTGCACTATTATCAAAATATATCATTTATTATCCTGCTTTCAAATTTAATCGGTTACACCAAGAATTCGGATTCCCGATTTCGACAGTATTTTTCGTGCCTCGATTATATTGTAATCATCAATAATTAAACCATATCCACATCCTTTTAGCTTTTGTACAGCAGGCGACCTTGTAAGCTCTGTATATATACCGCAGTTGTCGAGCAGCCTGCTTGCCTGCATGGCATATGTTATTGATGACAATACCATTGTTTTTTCCATAATACACATCATTACTCCATTACATAGATTGCGTTTACAGATTGAGTTTAAAAATTTCCTCAATTCAGTATATGACACATCTGTTCAATTGTGTTTTGATAAAAAATTCAGGCAATTTTTTGATTATTTATTATGTTAATTTAAAAAACTGTTGACAAACAGGAAAACAGGTGTTATACTTGTAAAGCTGAATTGATAAATTGTTTACGATTTTTATCGGTTTAACGTAAGTAAAAATGAAGTTGGAATATTATATTCCACACCCGAACACCAAAGGTGTCGCGGTCAATACGGTTATATTGGCAGCAAATAGAATTTCTGTTTGTATTATTGCCATAATAAATGTTGTATTGTATGCGGCCGGTGTGCTGCATTTTTTATTTATTCGGGTTCATACATATTGAACTATGCTTAATTTTTTGGAGGTGTCTGCTATCAGTAAAAAGTCAAACATTAACGAGCAAATCAGGAGTAAAGAAGTTCGTCTGATCGATCAGGACGGAAATCAGGTCGGCATTACAAAAATGGAAGTCGCATTAAAAGCTGCTTTGGAGGCCGGACTTGATCTTGTTGAAATATCACCCGATGCGAAACCGCCTGTATGCAAAATTATGGATTTTGGCAAGTATCGTTTTGAAACAGAAAAAAGAGAAAAAGAAATGCGTAAAAAGCGTCAGATTGTTGAATTAAAAGAGATTCAATTAAAATGCCGTATTGATACTCATGACTTTAATACTAAAGTAAATCATGCAATCCGTTTTTTGAGTGAAGGTGACAAGGTAAAAGTTGTTGTCAGATTCAGAGGACGCGAAATGACTCATACTGAAAAAGGTATGGAACTTATGCAGAAATTTGCTGAAAGCTTGGAAGAACAAGGAATAATTGAGAAGCAACCGCTGCTTGAGGGATATAATATGTTGATGATTATTGGTCCCAAGAAGTCGGGCAATATATCGAAAGGAAAAAAACAAGATGGGGAAGATTAAGACACATAAGGCTACACAAAAAAGATTCACTGTTACCGGAACAGGTAAAGTTAAGATGAATCATGCAAACAGAAGACACAAGCTGGGATTAAAAGCCCCTAAGCGTAAGAGACAGTTGAGAACCTCTGCATATGTATCAGAAACATTTGCGAAGACCATCAAGACAATGATCCCTTATGTTAAGTAATTTTGAGATTTTAGTGGGAGGATATAGAAATGGCAAGAATTAAAGCTGCTTTAAATACAAGAAAAAGAAGAAAAAAGGTACTCAAATTAGCAAAAGGTTACTGGGGCGCAAAATCAAAGCATTTCAAAATGGCTAAACAGGCTGTAATGAAGAGCGGGAATTATGCATTTGCCGGCAGAAAGCAGAAGAAACGCGAGTTCCGTGCATTATGGATTACCCGTATATCTGCGCAGGCTAAGGTAAATGGCATCAATTATTCGAAATTTATGTATGGCTTGAAGAAAACAGGCATTATGTTAAACAGAAAAATGCTTGCTGAGCTTGCTGTAAGCGATAAAGAAGCTTTTGCAAAGCTTGTTGAAACAGCCAAGGCTGCTATATAAGTTATAAAATTATCGAGAAAAACAAAGTTTAATAATAATTATTGACAAAATATCACGCATATGATATTATAAGATTATGATTATTTTAGATTTTTTTGAAGTAGATTTTCAAGGAAAGTTTCTGTCACATCCGATTTAACAGCAACCTCGATCCGGTTTTATATTTCCGGCTCAAAAATCCTTATTTGTGGGGAGGGATAAACAATGGCAGAGATAAAAGTTAAAGAAAACGAGTCGATAGACAGTGCATTACGTAGATTTAAGAGATCTTATTTGCGTTCAGGTATCCATTCCGAGCTTCGCAAGAGAATGCATTACGAAAAGCCCAGCGTTAAGCGCAAGAAGAAATCAGAGGCAGCTCGTAAACGTAAATTTAAATAATTTACTATTTAAATAAAAGGCAAGCAAAAGCTTGCCTTTTATGTAAGCATGTAATCTAGTTTGATAATATATTAAAATGATAATACAATAAAGAAGAGGGAGGATGCGTGGAGCTATAATTTGATCACATCAATATAATATTTTATTGACATCAGTATAGCGCTATGTTGGACTGAATGGCACAGACAATTGCAATTATATCACTTATTGTTTTCTCATTAGGAATGGTTCTGATAGGTTTATACAGCCGCAAGAAAGCTGAGACACTGGACGGATTTTTACTTGGTGGAAGAAAAATGGGTCCCTGGATATCAGCGTTCGCTTATGGAACATCATATTTTTCTGCTGTTATTTTTATAGGGTATGCAGGTCAGTTCGGGTGGAGATTTGGTGTTTCTGCAATTTGGATAGGTATCGGCAATGCTCTTATCGGCGCATTACTTGCCTGGAAAATACTCGCAAAACGCACAAGGAGCATGACTCGCAAGCTCGAGGCAAAAACCATGCCCGAATTTTTTGCAAGACGATATAATTCAACAGGCATGAAAATATATGCAGCAGCAATAATATTTATATTTCTACTGCCGTATGCTGCGAGCGTCTATAAAGGATTGGGCTCATTGTTTTCAACAATCTTTACCGGTGCGCAGGACTGGGTAGTTATGCTTATCGTTGCACTCCTGACCGCAGTTTATCTCGTCCTTGGAGGATATGTTGCAACCGCACTTAATGATCTGATTCAAGGATTGATTATGATAGTCGGTATTATTGTTATGATCGCTATATTATTTGCTCAACCTGAAGTCGGTGGAGTAACAGGCTGGATTTCGAAACTCAGCGAGATAAACCCGGATTTATCAAGCATATGGGGTGGGAATTTTAACACATTAAAATTCCTCGCAACTAATATAATACTGACCAGCTTCGGTGTTTGGGGTCTTCCTCAGATGATACATAAATATTATACGGTAAAAGATAATTCCGCAATAAAAAAGGGCGCTGTTATATCAACTCTGTTTGCATTGATAACAGGCTGTGGTGCATATCTTGTCGGTTCTATGGGCAGACTTTTTGTTCAAGCTGCTGAAAATGGTAAACCGGATGTTGTAAATGGATTCGACGGTGTTGTTCCGGCTATGCTTTTCAAAGTATTTTCAGAAAACCTACTACTCAATGTATTATTAAGTATAATTCTACTTCTGCTTCTTTCGGCATCAATGTCAACACTTGCTGCTGTTGTCCTGACATCGAGTACAGCTATATCAGTTGATGTTGTATCTGTTGTCAAGAAGAACCCTGACGAGAAGAAACAAATGTTATTGACAAGAGGATTATGCCTTCTCTTCGTCTTATTGTCATATTTATTTGCTACTGCTAATATATCTTTTATTGTAAACCTGATGTCTTTCTCCTGGGGCGTTGTTGCGGGCAGCTTCATTGGTCCTATGCTCTGGGGACTGTACTGGAAGGGTACAACAAAAGCCGGTGCATGGGCAGGCGTGTTATCCGGTGCAACAATAGTTATCGGATTGATAGCAATAACTACAAGTATAAATGGATTTGACGTAGCAAAGAGCTTATCGCCGGAATTTGGGGTTACGGCTATGATTGTATCGATTATTATTGTTCCGATAGTGAGCTTATTAACAAAAAAGTTTTCTGAAGAACATATTCAATTTGTATTTAAATCAAACTAACAAATGAATTATTATTTTATTAGTTTAAAAAAAGCCAAATAGTAAAAGCATTTTTCAAATTGCTAAGGAAATTCAATTATTAGTTTGATATAGCAAAGAATAATCATATAAATATAAACCAATAATAAAGAGGAAGTTTTATTTGGAGGGCTGTTATGAGCAAACTAAAACTACCTCTTTTTTTGTTCGTATTGATATTTATATTTTCATCCTGTGAAAAACCGTTATATCATGATTTTATTGGAGAAAAAAATAGTTATAAAATAACTGTACCATATTCCTGGCATGAAATTGATGAGCTGAACGAAAATGCTGATCTTTGCCTCGGTGATTCAAAACAATCTCAGTTCTTAGTAATTATATTGGATTATAAAGAAGATTTTGAAATGAATTTTTCCATTGAGGATTATTTTGCTCTCAGTCGTGATAGTATTCTCGCATCAAACAACGGGAGTTTATTAATCAGCGGAGATGAGGATGCATTAAATTTTATAATATCAGGAGTATCGGATGGAGTGAAGGTGTGTTTTTATGTAAGTATAAAAGAGGATATGAATAACTTTTATCAGCTTGTCTTCTGGACGACTGAACGGCAGTTTTATGAAACCGAAATCGTTTTTCAAAATATTACTGACAGTTTTATAGAATTGGATTAAATATAATTTGTGAAATAAAAAATATAATTAGAAAATGATGATATGCGAAAAATCACACTGTGCTATCAAATGTTACAAAAATATATTATTTTTATAGCGTTTTATGACAGAAAATATGTTCGACCATTAAAAATATTTTTCCAATATTGTGATTTTTCTAATTTTAACTTGACAAGCCGAGCTTTTTGTATTATGATATCAACAATAAAGGTGAAATTATGTTGGTGTTTTTGTGTAATTCTACTTAAAAAAATTGAATTTGAGTGGAACTAACAAATCATGTGCATACCAGCAAAAGGATCTTTTATGCTGTTAAGCAATTCATCAATGGAGATTTCAATTGACTAAAAAAATTAGGAGGAGAATTTTGAATGAAAAGAGTACTCGCTTTTATAATGGTAGTTCTTATGATGGTACTACCGTTAACAGGATGTAATCCCGGCGGAACAACTTCCGAGACATCCGGAGCAACTTCCGGAACAGAATCCAGAGATTACAATCCTGAGTTTGATACTTTAGTTATCGCAACATCGACATTTGAAGGCAAATTCAACCCATTCTATGCAGAAAGTGCATATGATCAACAGGTATTAGATCAAATATTTGTTTCACCCCAAAGAATCGACGCAAATAATGAGTTGATTGACTGGGCAGGCTCCATTACATATGCGGAAAAAGAAGTTGATGGAGCGACACATATCGTTTATACCATTAAAGTAAAAGAAGGAATGAAATTTACTGATGGTGAAGTTGTAAACATAGATGACTTGCTTTATACATTTTATGTATATGCAGATCCCGGATACTCCGGACCGTCCAGCACATGGGCAACATCTACAAGTATTGTAGGATTGAAAGACTATTACTATGATGACCCTGATTATTCGACTACTATAGCCGGCTTTGTTACAGAAGCAGACGAAAAGTATACAATTGAGAATATATCGAAAGAAGATTATATTGCTTATCTCATAGCTACTGATCTTGACGGCTGGTGGACAGGTGATCCTGCAGGAGAAGTTGATACAGATTATACTTGGTCGGATTATATAACTGACGAAGGTTTTGCTGATCAACTTGCTGCTATTGATGCAACAGATGCTGATGCAATGCTTGCTTTACTTGCAGAAGTAGAGTATACAAACTATGGAGCATATTACGATCCTTATACTTATTACCTTAATAAGTTACAGGAAGACTATATTACCGGAAACCTTGAGGATGGTGTTGATGTCGATACAATTTCCGGCATTGTAAGAGTTGACGATTATACATGTACTGTTGAATTCTATGATATCGACATATATGGTGACCGTGCAATTAACGGTATTCTTGCTCCTTCTCACTACTATGGTGCGTTTGAAAAAGGCAAGGCAGACGATCAACTTCTTAAGAATCTGGAATCTCCGATAGGATCAGGTCCTTATAAATTTGTTAAATATGACGATAACATAGTAACTGCAGTAGCAAACAACGATTATTTTGAAGGTATGCCTTACATACAGAACGTTAAGTGGCAGTATGTAACCGACAGCGACCTTATAATCGGTTTAAAGAACGGTACAATCGATATAGCTGTACCGAGCGCAAGTAAAGATGCAATAGATCAGCTTAATACTGCAGAACTTAAGTATTCACTTGTTGATAACAATGGATACGGATATCTTGCAATAAACGCTGATAATGTTGATAAAGATGTTCGTAAAGGCTTAATGCACCTCTTTAACAGACAACCTTCAGTTGAAGGTTATTATGGAACAGAGCTTGCTCAGGTTATTGAGCGTCCTATGACAACTACACTTGCTGAGTATCCGGATGAAGCTACAGAGTATTACGGATATGATACAGATAAAGCTCTTGGTTACTTCGAAGATGCCGGATATGTACTGACAGACGGCAAGCTTATGAAAGATGGCGAGCAGCTTTCTGTTAATGTTTACATCGGCGGTGACGGCGAAGGTAATCATCCCGGTTATGCTATGCTTGTTCAGGCGCAAAATGACCTTGACGCTCTTGGCGGCGAACTTATAATCAACGATGTACAGTTCTCAGTACTGCAGGCAGCTATGAACGGCGGTACAGCAGATATGTTTGTACTTGCTTGGGGTGCTTCCAATACTTGTGATAAGACAACTATCTATAAAACCGCTGGTGGTCAGAACCGTACTAATATATCCAATGCAACTTTGGATGCGAAACTTGAAGCAATAATTAAAACAGTTGATTTTGACGCAAGAAAGCAGCTTATTTCAGATATGCTGGATATAGTTATGGAAGAAGCAATTGAATTACCTCTTTACCAGAGAAAGAATATGATTGCTTACAATCCGGAAGTTATTGATGAAAGCTCATGGCCGGAAACATCAACTTACTGGACATATGAGAATCAGCTCTGGAAGCTTAAACTTAACTGATAGTTAAGGCAATCTAATTTAATAATATACTCGCAAGGTGTGTAACCGTATCCCACCTCTTTGGGGCGGGGTACGGTTTTCATCTGTATTTAAATTCAATATATAATTATTTAACATAATAGACTTATGCAATATTTATTGCTATATTACAATACTAAAAATGAAATATAAGCTAAAAAACTGCCGTTATATTATTTTCGGCAGTACTTTGATTATACATATATGTTATCATACTAACATATTATCATGAATAAATATATCATTTAACAGATTATTATCTATATAAAATTCATAAATGAATTACACTAAAAATTCGATGAAAACTCTTTGGTTTTTGAGTTTTTATCGGATGATCAAATCAATATTCATTTGTTTGTTTAATATAGATATAGAGGAGGAAACAACGAATGAAGCAGTATATCATTCGTCGTGTGCTGATTAGTATTATTGTACTTTTTGGGGTTTCAATAATGCTTTATACGCTCACCAGGCTTATGCCGTCGGATTTCGTCGATTTATCGACTTCCGGCAATATCAAAATAACCGAAGAGCAAAAAAATCACTTAAGAGAGCTTTACGGGCTTGACAAAGGTATTATAGAAGGGTATTTTTCCTGGGTCAATGATGTATTTCATGGTGATTTAGGGACATCGCTTACTTATAAAAAGCCGGTAGTTGATATTATAAAACAATATGCTCCGATTACATTTATTGTAGCAGGCATTTCGCTGGTATTACAATTTATTGTTGCCGTACCACTTGGAATACTGGCAGCAAGAAAGCAATATTCAAAAACAGACTATACGATTGTTATAGCGACTTTTATAGGTATATCACTTCCAATATTCTTTTTTGCGGTGGTATTAAAATCAGTATTCAGCGATTGGTTGGACATTTTACCCGCTTCGGGTATGCTTACGGCAAGAAGAAATTACGACGGATTTACTTTTGCAAAATTATTAGATTATGCTAAACATTTAATACTGCCAATATCTTGCTTTGTAATTACCAGTGTTGGTGGATTACTCAGATATACAAGAACCAATATGCTTGAAGTACTAAATATGGACTATGTTCGTACAGCAAGGGCAAAAGGGGTATCCGAAAGTAAAGTAATAAACAAACACGCATTCCGAAACACATTAATTCCGATTGTTACAATGGTTGGCGGTATGCTTCCGGGATTATTCAGTGGCGCTGCTATAACAGAGGGATTATTTGCATTAGAGGGGTTAGGCAATCTTGCATTAAAAGCATCATACAGTGCAGATATACCTTACTTAATGGGCTTTAATATGTTTCTGGCAGTTTTAACACTTGCAGGAACACTTCTATCAGATATATTATATGCAGTAGTAGACCCTCGAGTCAGGTATAGTTAGGAGAGTCGGTATGGATAAAGATCATAATTTAAAAAATGAAAATCAAACGAATGCCGACGAAGTTGAGTTAAATCAAGTAATCCTTTCACCGGGACAACTGGTTTTTAAAAGATTTTTAAGGAATAAGCTTGCTGTTATAGGTATTGCAGTTTTGCTCTTTATGATTATCTTCAGCTTTATTGGACCGTTTTTTACAACTTATCGTGAGACAACAATATTCTATTCTGTAGAAAGAATAGATGAACAAACCGGTGAAGAATTATTATATGAGATTCCCGGTACTGAATTATCAACTGTCAGCAAACAATATAAAAATGCTCATGTCATTCAAAATGTAAAAACTCCCCCAAATTCATATCATATACTTGGAACAGATAATATGGGACGAGATATCTTAACAAGACTTATGTATGGTGGTCGAGTATCGTTACTTATTGGTCTTTGTGTTGTTATTGTTGAATTGCTGATTGGTGTTACTCTTGGTGGTATCGCAGGCTATTATGGTGGTGTCGCCGATATGATTATTATGAGAATGGTTGAAATATTCTATGCGATACCATTTATACCACTCATGCTTATTATATCAGCTATTATGATTCAGTTTAATATTTCACCAGGCACAAAAATATATTATATAATGCTGATTATGGGTGTTATATATTGGGCGGGCGTGGCTCGTATGATTAGAGGCCAGATTTTGTCGCTTCGTGAAATGGAATATATGCAGGCAGCAGAAGCTACCGGCATCAGACCTATAAAACGTATATTTAAACATTTAATCCCAAATGTTATGCCGATAATTATTGTTATGGCAACAATGGATCTTGGTGGTGTAATTCTTACAGAGTCAACTATGAGCTATTTGGGAGTCGGTGTACCTGCAACGCAGGCATCATGGGGTAATATGGTTAGTACGGTTCAAGGCATGACTAACCTATTTCATTATTGGTTTATGTGGATTCCGCCAGGAATGTGTATATTATTTACGGTTCTTGCATTTAACTTTGCCGGCGACGGATTGCGCGATGCATTCGACCCGAAGATGAAAAGGTAGGTGAGCAAAATGGATGTAACAGAAAAGAAAACAAGGCTCGCTGAAATTAAGAAGTTTAATAATAAAAAATATAAAGAATATAAACTATTTGAAAAAAGAAAAAAAATACACCAGTTGGAATATTATTCAAAACTGCGTGATACAAATAATCTCCTTGAAATTGAAAATTTAAAAACATACTTTTACACTGATGTTGGAACAGTAAAAGCAGTTGATGGCGTAACTTTTGATGTTCCAAAAGGAAAGACAATAGGGATTGTTGGTGAATCCGGATGTGGCAAGAGTGTTACCAGTCTCTCAATTATGAGGCTTCTTCAAGGCCCGCAGGGACAGATAACCGGTGGACAAATCAGATATAATCAAGAAAGTCGAAATCGTGTTATTGACTTAACAAAGGTTACAACAAAAGAAATGCAGTCTATCAGAGGGAATGAAATATCTATGATATTTCAGGAGCCTATGACTTCATTAAACCCTGTATTTACTATTGGGGATCAAATTGATGAGGTTATTAGTCTTCATAATCCTAAGCTTTCAAAATTAGAGGTAAAATACCGCTCTATCGATATGATGAAAACTGTTGGTATTGCTCGTGCAGACGGAATATATAAGAGTTATCCACATGAATTATCTGGTGGTATGCGTCAGAGAGTTGTTATTGCAATGGCTTTGGCATGTAATCCTCAGCTGATAATTGCTGATGAACCTACTACTGCTCTTGATGTTACCATACAAGCACAGATACTTGATTTATTAAGAGCCTTAAAGGTTAAAATAAATGCTTCGATAATGCTGATTACACATGATCTTGGTGTTGTTGCTGAAATGGCTGATACTGTAGTTGTTATGTATGCAGGTCGTGTAGTTGAGCAGGGAACAGCTTCAGATATCTTCCATAATCCGCTTCATCCTTATACAATAGGGTTGATGAATTCCAGACCAAACATTAATGATGTTACCGGTAAGCTTTATTCAATCCCAGGTAATGTCCCCAATCCGATAAATCTTCCGAATTATTGTTATTTTAAGAATAGATGCGAGAAGTCGATTGATATGTGTAATGGCGAATATCCTCCGCTGCTTTCGGTTACAGATACTCATAAAGTATGTTGTTATTTATACTGTGATCAATGCAAAAAGGAGGAAGCTGTAAATGGATAATAATAACCTAATTGAAGTTTCCCACCTTAAAAAGTATTTCCCGATTAAATCAGGTCTACTGCAAAAGATTGTTGGTCATGTAAAAGCAGTTGATGATGTCAGCTTTACTATTAAAAAGGGTCAAACCTTCGGGCTTGTCGGAGAATCGGGATGCGGCAAGACAACTATCGGTCGTACAATCCTCCGCTTGATCGAACCGACAGCAGGAAGTGCTGTTATTGACGGTGTCGATATATTCCAGATACACTCTAAGGAACTACTCAGAAGAATGCGTCAGAAGATGCAATTGATATTTCAGGATCCTTATTCATCATTGAATCCGAGAATTCCTATTGGTGAAATTATCGGCGAAGCTGTCAGAGAGCATAATCTGGTTTCAAAAGGTGAGTACAGAGATTATGTTTTAAAAACAATGATTGAGTGTGGGCTCAGACCGTATTATATTGACCGTTATCCGCATGAATTCTCAGGTGGTCAACGTCAGAGAATTTGTATTGCCCGTGCGTTGGCATTAAAACCTCAACTTATCGTTGCAGACGAGCCTGTGTCAGCTCTTGATGTGTCAATACAAGCTCAGATAATAAATCTTCTGAAGGATTTGCAGGATAGCAAGGGAATAACATTCCTTTTCATTTCACACGACTTATCGGTTGTTGAGTATATTTCTGATGTAGTCGGTGTAATGTATCTTGGTAATTTAGTTGAGTTGGCTCCGAAGAAAGAGCTGTTTAAACAACCCTTACATCCGTACACAAAGGCACTGCTCAGTGCAGTACCGGTACCGAATCCGGACATCAAGATGAACCGTATTATTCTTGAGGGCGATATACCGTCACCGGCAAACCCACCTAGCGGCTGCAAATTCCATACCAGATGCAAATACTGCATGGAGGTTTGCAAGAAGGTTGCGCCTCCGTTTAAAGAAATTGCTCCCGAGCATTTCGTTGCTTGTCACCTGTATGATGTAGACCTTGCTAGAACAGCTTCTGAACAGGGTTCAAAATAAAACTGATTATACAAAATAACAGCCTGAACAAAATGTTCAGGCTGTCTTGTTTTTTATAGAATTATTGTTCGCTGGTTACTTCAGATTCTGTAACTGCATTGTTTTCTGCTTCGATTATTGAGTTGATTGTCATATAATCTTTTAATGTTGTTTTGTTAAGAATTCTGTATCCGAAGTAGGAAGATTTTATATTGGATAAATCACTGCTCTTAACATAGCTTTCAACATTGAAGTATAACGCAGTTGCCGGCATTAGTTCAATCAACATTTTCTCCGCATCATGAAGAACCTGTGCGCGTTGTGTACGATCGGAAACATATACAACGCTGTCAATCAATGCATCGTAGTCATTATCCTGTAAACCGCTGTAATGCGGTGTAAATGCATCAGCTTCAATGTCTATTGATACTTTGCATCCGCTGTAAAATTTCGCGAAAGGAGCAAGGAAACCAAATGCATCTGTTGTATTACCCATGATATCAAGAGCGATAACATCGAATTCTCTTAATGAAAGAGCATTTGTATAATTGATACCTGATTGTTCATTAAGAGTTACTGTAAATCCAAGCTCTTCCCAAACACTCTTTGCATATTCTGCAACCGTTTGTTCTATCGAATCAAAGTTACTCTTTTTATAGGTTATCGAAAAGCTACCGCTATTTACTCCGGCTTCCTTGAGAAGTGTTTTTGCTTGTTCAAGATTTGCGGTTGTTGAAATGAGATTTCCACCAACAGTTCTAAATTCGGTTTTATTATTTGTATCGAAAACACCGTGGGGAACATATCCTGTTGCAGGGACAACACCACGGCCGACAATATTAGCAATTTCGGTTCTATCAAGAGCTATTGAAAGTGCCTGTCTGACTTTCGCATCACTCAGCAACTCGTTTGTTGTATTGAAAAAATAGGTGTATGAAGAAAGCATATTTTGGATTTCTAAATTGCTCTTATATTTTTCGTAGCCTTCTTTTGAAAAATCCCCAAGATAATAGAGATTGCCTTCATCGTATTGAGATTCTTGATAAGCTGCACCGTTTCCGCTGTTAGTCTTATACTCTATGATTATTTTATATGGTGTTACATATTTATTGAATGCGTCATCTTTTCCGATCCTATAATAAGCGGACCGCTCAAGAACAATTTTTGAATTGTAGTCCAAGGTCTGAACCTTGAATGGACCGTTTGTTACAATGGATGTGCTTTTAGATGTCCAGTTGGATTCATCCTTTAAAACAATAACCTCACGCAACGGAACAAGTCCAATGCAGGCTACTGTTTCGGCAAATAAGTTAATATCATATTCTGTTTCGAATGTTACTTCAAGCTCAAGGTCGCCGAGAGCAACCAATCCAAGGTCATCACTTGTCATAACACCGCTTTTAACATTTTTTGCATTCTTTATTGGATAAAGAAGTGAAGCATATGGACTTTCGGTTTCGGGTTGAAGAATACGTTTCCATGCATAAACAATGTCGTCTGCGGAAACTGAAATTCCATCGCTCCATTTTGTTTCATTAAGCTCGAAAATCATTTTATACTGACCGTCGATTCTATCGACCTGACCGTACCAGCTCTTCGCCAGTGCGGGTTTAACATTACCTTTTTCGTCGATTGTAGTCAACGGTTCAAAAATCAAACCTAAGAATTTTGTGATGTCCGAATCAGTTTGCATTATTGAGGGATCTAAACTTGTCGGATATGCACCTAAGTACATTTTAATAATAGGTCCTTTGTCATTCTCATCTCTTTGACAGCCTGCAAATATGCTAAGGCTCATCAGAATAACAAGCACCAAAGCGATAACTTTTTTCATCAATTGTCATCCTTCCGCAAATATCTCAAATAGCTTAATTGGCACTGCTTTAAGAAACCAACACTGCTCTGCATATTATATCATGTTGATGAAAAATAATCAATGCTAAAAAATATATTCTTTTAATTGCACAAAAAACAATTACATTTTTGTAAAAAATGCACAAAAACAACGTTTTGAATTTGTTGCAATAAAGCAAAAGATAGTGTATAATTAGCTTATGAAGTCGTTGATTAATTGGGAATATCCTAAAATTTCAATCAATATAATACAAGATATATTTTTTATTAAAATTAAATAAATCGATATAAATTTCTCTACGATTTATTCAATAGCTCCTTATATTAACGAATTTTATAATACAACATTTATATGAGGTTTTCGGATATGATTGTTATTAACACAAATGGATCAATAGATTTTATTAAAAAAAATTTTGATTACATGACATCAGAGGCATATTATGCAGGAAGTGATGATTTTCTTGATGTTGTTTTCACTGGACACAGAACAAAAAACAGATTATTTCTGATTCATAAACCACCGAAAATCCGTTCAACATTTACAACTGTTTTTCGTGGCAAAATAGTCGCGACCGAAGACGGATGTAAAATTACGGGCAGATTGACGAAAAGAATCGCTGATTATATTTTATTTTTTATTGTTACAGCAATGATATTATTTTTTTCAAAAGAGATTATGAAAATCAGTTATAATACAGGTTTAGTGTTAGCATTGGTTTGGGGTGCTGTAATGTTATATTTTCTGTTTCCGACACCAAATGTAAAAAGAAAGTATGAAGACTTCCTGAAAAGAATAATAAAGGGTTATTAAATCGATTACCATCGGATCTTTATGCCGATGGTTTTATTTTATTTTCTGATTATTAACAATAATTACATATAAAGAGTGAATTAAAACATTACAGAGAGTAAATGATATATACAAACAGAAGTCAAAATATTATCTTCGGAAGGAAAGTAGTTTATATGAAAAAGTTGCGTATAACAGCATTTTTGCTTGCTCTTTGTATGATTTTTGCGGGTAGTGTCTGTGCAGCGGACATCTCGCCATCAATTTCTGTAATCAGACAGCATTCAACTTTGACAAAATGCGGCATATCCGGTAGTGATATATCCTTCACTGTTTCTGATTTCGAAAATACTCTCGGAATCAAGGGTTTGAAATATATAACGATTACCGAACTGCCGGTCATAGAACAGGGGGTATTGAAGCTCGGGGGTATTGATATAATCGAAAATCAGACTATCCCACGCAGCAGTATTCCGTTTGTCAAATTTGTACCAAAACAATCGGAGACAGCATATGCTGCCAATTTTGCATTCACCAGTACCGCAAGCGGCTGGGAAGACATGGATGTAAAGTGTGTCATAAATGTTCTTCCGACTATAAACTTTTCGCCTATAGCGGGGGGCTGCACATTCGAAACAGTGCAGGGAGTCGCAGCCATTGATACTCTTGCAGCATATGATCCCGACAGCGATACAATGGTTTTTGAGATTACCTCATATCCCAAAAACGGCACGCTGACACTTGTTGATGCGACTGCAGGAAGTTTTGTTTATACACCAAAGGACAAATATAAGGGAAAAGACGCATTCAAGTATAAAGTCACGGATGTATATGGAAATATTTCAAAGGAAGCAACAGCTGAAATTCAGGTTGATAAAAACGTAGCACAATTAGTTTATGCTGATATGCAGGGGCATTGGGCTCATTCTGCAGCAATAAAGCTTGCTGGACTGGGAATTGCCTGTCATGAAGAAATTGCAGGGGTATATTACTTTGAGCCTGAAAAGGCGATGAGCAGAGGCAATTTTGCTGTTATGCTTTTAATGGCAGCGAGTTACGGCGATAAACTTGAACCTGTTTCTTCAACAGGATTCGCAGATGATGATTTAATACCTGTTTCTCAGAAAGCATATATTGCACTTGCAAAGGAACTTGGTATTGTTACGCCTAAGCTGGGTGAAGATGGGAAAGCATATCTTCAACCAAATGCTGAATTAACAAGGGCAGAAGCAGCGGTTATGATCAGCAAGTTGTTGAATCTCGAGAGCAATGCGAGTCTTGCTACCTTCTCGGACAGTGAAACAATTCCTGCTGAAGCGGTAAAATATATTGCAGCACTCTATGAAGAAGGTATAATGAGCGGAGTTGACAAGACAACAATGGCACCAAACGAAATATTTGACCGAGCACAGACTGCAGCTGTTTTAGTCCGTGTAATAGAATATCTTGATGAAAAAGATGATAGCGGTGGAATTTTGTCTTGGTTCGGTTTAAGATAAACTAATTTTAAGCGATGGGTTTTGATCCATCGCTTTTCTTTTTGCAATTATTGACTTATTACTTCACGTGTGGTAAACTAAACATATAAAGAAAAACAGAATAAAAAGAGGAGGAATAATTTTGAATACTCAGAAAATTGACTTTTCTGCAAAAAGGAAACCCTCCAGGGCAACATATTATTCATATCTTGTTTTACTTTTGATTTTTCTTGGGCTGATTGCTTTTCTTGCAATTAAAATTTGGGCAACGGGTTTTATCGGCAAACCGCAATATGTTTCACGCCAGGAGATTATAACAATTATCGTATATTCGCTGGCACTGTTTGTTCCAATATTATTAAACCCGTTTATGACTAAGTTGAAAAATTATATCAAGCTGACTGTTGTACTCGGGACAATATGTATTGTTTTCGTGGTTGTGCAATCAATCTGGTATAGTTTCAACTTCAACTTCAAAATTTTTTTTAATGATGTTATCTGGATTCTTATTTTATTTGGGATTGACAGGTTGATATACATTTTTCTCGACACATCAAATCCAATAATTCAAAAAATTCATGATAAGAATAACAAAGTACAGGGTAATATCAAAGAGCCAAAGATATATTTTGTAACACTGTTGATTTCAACTGTGTTATTCGCGGCATTAACAGTTTTCGTTATAATTAAAACAATATCGAATGATGGCAGCTATTCAATATTACTTTCGGTAACAATTCCATTCCTTGTCTTGAGTATAATGGAATATATATTTCGGTGGAAAGCTAACAGAAAAAGCATAATACTGATAACTCAAGCAAGTACTTCTGTTGTTATTTACATAACAATATCAATTTATTATAATATTCATAATGAAAAAATCGGAGATATACTGTATAATGAAGTCATGTCAAGCGATTTTATTGGCATGATAGTATATGGGATGTTTATCAGCTGGACAATATTATCCTATCTTGACGGTATTAGAAAACAGAATTAAAACATGATCAAAACAATAGCGATGCAGATTTAGTTGCATCGCTTTTTTATGATTTTTTTGAAGACCATAATTATTATCGATTATGATATTAGCAGGTATGATTTTGAAAGCAGACTGCCTAAAATTAATCCTGCAATGTAAATCAACTTTTTCAATTTCTATAAAAAATAAGTAAAAACTATTTAAAGATTTCCTATCTGTTTGATTTGTAATTTATTATTCCATCATTCCGCCTTCAACATAACTAACTGGGAGAATGAACATTATTCCGGTATTCGGTTTTGAAAGATCACCGACAACATTTCTTATAACACTGCGTGCAACAGGAACTTTACTTTCATCAAGCACCATAAATATAGTTCTGCTGTCAACTATATCATCAGATAGCATAGCGCGAAGCGATGCAATGATATAACTATCATCTTTATTACTTGCAAGTGTATGTGCCATGCCTGTGGTATTGATGATTGTAGCACCTTTTATCCCTGCTGCATTAAACTCAATAAGTAGGGTTTCAAGTACTTCAACTTTGTTCAAAACAAGAACTAATAGTTGTGTATTTTTCATTTAAGTAAAATCCTTTCTTTTGTAATATATTTTATTCGTTTTCGTCAGAAGTTTCTTTGAGTGATGCAGAAATTATGCAGCTTTGCTTCATCAGATTAACCATTGTGGTATTATTGTCAACATTGTTCTCCATTATTACTCCAAGAGATAGGGCAATTGTATCGTCTTCCCCGTTTGCTGAGTTAAAGCTGACCGAGTCTATATCAATAGACCATGAGGAAAGTAGATTTGTTATGTATTCAATATCATTGCGGCTCTTTAGCTTTATTTTGAGAACTGCGGTTCCGCAATGTCTCTTTTTATAGGATCTATTTATCTTTCTGAAAAGAGTCATTGTAATAAATATAGCAATAAAGGCAATAACTGCACCGCTATAGAAACCGGCACCAATTGCAAGTCCCATAATAGCATTAGCCCAAAGTCCGGCAGCTGTTGTTACTCCTCTGATATGACCTGCACCAAATATAATTGTACCTGCACCAAGGAAACCGATACCGCTGATAACCTGAGCAGCTAATCTCGCAGGGTCGGTGTTGTATGCTTCTGACATATATATACCAATCATCATAGCCAATGCGCTTGCAAGACTAACTAAGATATGTGTTCTGAATCCGGCAGGATGTCGCTTGCTCTCACGGTCAAGGCCTATAACTCCGGAAAAGACTATCGCCATAATTATGCGAAGCAGAATCGACCAGATATTCAGTTCTGTAAAAGTATTGTTGAAAAAATCAATAAAGCTTTGCATAAATAACCCCATCCTTAAATATATTTTAAATTAAAAATTATTACAATAGTTTTCTGGTGAAAAATTATAATTTCTAAATTATTTTGAAAAATTGAATCAAGATTCGTTTATTATATTAAACTAACAAATGAATATTGATTTGATCATTCGATAAGAAACCGAAAATCATAGATTTTTTATCGAATGGATGATGTAATTCATTTGTTGGTTTAATATAGTTTAACAGTATAATCACAAAGCTGAGATTTATTCAAGATTAAACAAATGCTTTGCGTTTGCATAATATATTTTATTTTTTTCCTCTTCATTTAATGCCAACCTGTCAAAAAGTATAAATGCTTCATATGTAGATCTGAGAGGGTAGTCGCTGCCAAACATAATTCTGTCGACACCATGGCATCTGATTTGATTCAAAACGTGTTCTTCCGACAAAAGCGGTAATGCATCCGAAGTATCCATATAAACATTGGTACCGTAAAGAACCTTTTCGGCTTCACCCCATGCACGATATCCGCCCATGTGAGCAGCAATCACTGTCAACTCAGGTACTTTGTTGATCACATTATAAAGTCTTGTTGGTGAAGATGCATCGGTGTTTTCGTCCCCGACATGAAACAAAATCGGAAGACCAAGTTCAGCTGCAATCTTATAAAGCGGTAGCATTTCAGGCATATCAATATTAAAATGCTGAAAGTCGGGATGCAGCTTTAATCCCTTCGCACCTTCAGCTTTTATCCTGACAAGCTCTGCTTCCATGTTTTCGCCCAGTGGGTGAATTGAGCAGAGAGGTATGAATTTTGGGTTGAGCTTTGCTTCTTCCAGAATCCTGTTGTTTCCGCTTGCAACGTTTTCGGGTTTTAATGCTGCTGATGAAATAATAAAGTATTTGACATCGATTATTTTTGCCTTCTCAAGCAGCATGTTGACTGTACCGTTGCATTCCATGTTTATGCCGTAATAATTGCCAACTGTGTCGGTTGCACGTTGCGCGACCTTATCGGGAAACACATGAACATGGGTATCTATAATCTTCCTTGACATCGGATTTAGTTTTTCCTTCTTTCAAAATGAAAGTAATATTATTTTACATAATGCAAATTAGTATAAAAAGCCAAAGGAGTGCACCATAAAGAATGTTAATAATTCTTTGCATTCTTCTGGGTGCTTTGCAACCTCTGGCTTTTAAATATGAAATCAATAAAAGAATTTTGATTTTATTATGCTATATAAGCCGTAAAGTAAAGGTTTTTATATAATAGTTAACATAATTCATTTGTTGTTTTCATATAAAATTTTGCTTTAGCTTTTTTTCTCGTCTTCTGCTGCTTCGTCGACTTTTATCATCTCGAAGCAGTGCGGGCATACGATTTCATCATCTTCAAAGGAGTTGTCGATGTAGACATCTTCTCCACAATGAGGGCATTCGAGTGCGCGAAATTCGGTAGCTTCATCATCCTCATCTTCGTCCTCATTGTCATATTCATCATCGTCTTCTTCGTCTTCATCTTCGCAGCAGCATTCGTCATCATCGCAACATTCACATTCATCTGCTCCGTAAACGACTTCTTCAACAGCACCGAGATCTGCATCAAGTTCATCAAGATAATCGTTTACAACTGCATTTTCGTCGTCGAGGTCAAGCACAGAATCAGCAATCTCACTTAGTAGATCAATTATTGCGGTAAACAGCTTACCCTCTTTAGTTGTGGTGTCATATTCCATACCTTCCATTAAACCTTTGAGGTATGCGGACTTTTCAGCAATATTCATAAGCTTTCCTTTCCGGTCTGTACTTTCAGACCTCTGCAATTTTAAACTCTTTCCAAATACTCACCCGTACGGGTATCTATTTTTAATACATCGCCTTCATTGACGAACATTGGGACCTTAATTGTTGCACCTGTTTCAAGTTTTGCAGATTTGGTTGCATTTGTTGCGGTATCACCCTTGAAACCGGGATCGGTTTCGGTAACCTCAAGCTCAACGAACATAGGGGGTTCGACAGCAAAAACATTGCCTTTGAAGGATGCTATCTTGCAGTTCATGTTTTCTTTGACAAATTTGAAATTGTCGTCCATGCTGGTTGAATTGATGGGCATCTGTTCGAAGGTTTCCATATCCATGAAGTAATACAACTCACCGTCACTGTACAGATACTGCATTTCCTTGCGTTCAACATGAGCTGCCGGAAACTTGTCTGTCGGGTTGAAGGTACGCTCAACTACTGAGCCTGAAATAACATTCCTTAATTTTGTGCGAACAAAGGCAGCGCCTTTTCCGGGTTTAACATGCTGAAACTCTATAATTTGCATTACATTGCCATCCATCTCAAAGGTTATCCCGTTTCTGAAATCGCCTGCTATTACCATATAATTCCCTCACTTTTGTGCATTTATGCATCTATATTATGTATCAGAATAAATTTTTGTACTCTATATTATACAACATAAATCATTGATTTGCAAGTATTATTTTAATACACTTATAAAAACATACACAAATTTTTATCGATTAATCTAATAATTTAAGATTTAATACAGAATCCTAACCATCTTCCGTCAATATCCTCAATTATAAATTCTTTATTATGATAATCGGTGTCAAACAAAGAGCGGACAATATTAACTCCCTTGTACATGAATTCTTTTTGAATCGGGAATATACAGTGAGACATATATAGTTTACTCATTTTTCATTTCCTTATAATTCAATCAGATCTTTTCTGGAGTTTGTTATATTTTCGTATCCGTTTTCTTTTATAATAAGCAAGTCTTCGATTCTGACACCGAATTTTTTCGGTAAATATATACCGGGTTCGGCGGTCAAGACAGCGTTTTCGGGTATGATTTTGGTCGACAACCTCGAAAAGTTGGGAGCCTCGTGTATTTCAAGCCCGACACCATGACCATATGAATGTGTGAAGTAATCGCCATATCCGCAGCTTGCAATGTATTCGCGTGCTGCAATGTCAACCACTGAGCCGGCAATTCCGGCTTTTGCAGCTTCAATGCCGATTTTCTGTGCTTTGAGAACAGTGTTGTACACCTTTTTCATCTCGTCGTCGGCTTTGCCAAGCACAACTGTTCTTGTCATATCTGAGCAGTAGCCGTTCCAGGTCGCGCCGAAATCCATTGTAATGAAGCTGTTCATTGTCAGCCTGACATCACGGGGAGTACCGTGCGGGATAGCACTTTGAGTGCCTGAAACTGCAATAGTTTCAAAGGCAATACCGCCGCCCTTGCGTCTGATGAAGTATTCAAGCTCTGCCGCAAGCTCGTTTTCGGTCATGTCAGGGTTGATTTTACCGAGTACATAATCAAAAGCGGCATCTGTGATACTTTGTGCCTTTTTTATCTGCTCAAGCTCGTATTCGCTCTTTATGCTGCGCATCGGAACACAAAGTCCGGGAGTTGCGACACATTCGGCTGTCAATACATTTGATATTCTCATAAAAAGATCATAGGTAACTGTTGCGGTATCAATCGCAACTTTTTTCACATCCGCACTGTTCAGCAGCTCGTTTGCTGCTTCGAGCATCGGACTGTTTGTTACAATAATTTCAGGTAGCTCGTCGGGAGATACCATTTTGTTTTCGGGTTGTATATCGTTGTATCGGAAGTCGACAAACATACATGATCGTTGTTTTGTTATGACAAGCAAACCGTCAGCAGCATTGTATCCGCTGGCATAACGGCGGTTAATCGCATCTGTAAACACAACAGCATCACAACCTGCTTCACCTGCCACATTAAGTATCTGTTCTAATCTTTTCATTGTAATCTCCTCCTAATCTATTCATTTATTATCCGCTCAGCTGTTTTAATACATATCATATCGGGTTCTTCGTTACTTTCGACACACCAGCAATACGCCATTACTGTTTCAATAAAATAACATTGTTTGATTATCGCGGAAGGTATATTCAGGCTGCAGGATAAATAATCAATTGCTTTTTTTATCCGGACTTCGTTTTGTTCAGGGGTTTCGTCTTCATTGTTCTCATTAAGCAGGAAACGCGGCACATCAAAAACCGGATCACCGATAACTCCTTTCGGATCAATAATAGTATATCCGCCTGTGCTATTCAAGAGGATGTTATCTTGGTGAAAATCACCGTGTAATAGCATTTTCTGATTGAATTTACTACTGACATTCAAACAAATTTCTCTTGCTTTCTTCATATACGAGCAAAGTTCTTTGAAATCATCACGTTTTTCCATATAGTCGGTTATTCTGGTTACCCATCCGACATATGTCGGATAAATATCAGGATTAACAGACTTGATATGCAAATCTCTATATAAATCTGAAAAAACCGCAAGCCTTTTCTCAAGAGATTTTTCTGTCCTCAGTTGGATACCCGGTTGTATCAGTTCTTCGAGTATAACACCATTGTCGATATCTGCATTTAACACTTTACAAAATCTGTTTCCATTGTATTCAAGTAAAGTATTATATTCAGTTATAGTTTCTTTACATGGGTTACCAATTTTAAGAACAGCATCACCGTATAAAGCCGACCTGCAAACAAGAATACAATTTACTGAAAAGTAATCGACTAATTTTACAATCTCCAGCTGCCACATTTCCGAATATATATCTATATTTTTAAGTAATTTTTCGTAAAAAGCTTGCCCGAAATGATTTTTTATTTTTTCAGATTCATTTTTTGAGAGAGTGAAATTCATTACTTAATACCTTCTTAATTATTTCACAGAACCCTATACAAAAACACCTGACCATCATCGTTGATACCATTTAGCCCGGGTAACAAAGTAACAGGAACAAAGTTTCTTTTCAAATAAAATATCATAGAATCTTTGTTTTCTGTATATGTATCTGTGTATAAGCATTCACCACCCGAGGATTTGATTATATTGATTGCTTCGTTAAGCAGTTTAGTCCCAATGCCTTTATTTCTGTACTGTTCAAACAAACCGTATTGTATAATATGAGCATACTTACCTGAGAAGCTGACTCCTTCAATGCCTGTGTCATGCTTATACCATATAAAACCAATTGGAGTGTTATCGTCTTCATAAGCACAAAGTGCAGTTCCGAAGTCAACAAATGTAGCATGTATTTTATATTTCAAGTGATACATGTGTTGCTGGTTTTTCATATCGAATTTATTACCATACCAAAGCTCAGTGATCAATGGCATAAAATCTTTTGTGAATTTTACTTCGTCTTTTATAATTGTTATTTTCATATAAACCCTTTCATTGCTTAACTGCACAAATTGAAAACCCTTGAGGTAATGCTGCCAATGGATTCACATGCCAATCATAATATTCATCAATTTCTTCAGCAGTCATTTTATTTCTTTTGTCTTTGAAAAACCAAAAATGTCCTTTGTCCTTTTCATCATGCATTTCCTCTAAATGACTTATATAACCCGGAAGAGGATATGGCATTAAGTAAATCCTGCATTCGCCAATGATGTTCAATACCATTGAAAAAAGGTCCGGTTTCATCATAGGTTTTTCTAATGACAATCTTTTTATCCATAGGCTTTTCGTCATCATATGCAAACGGGCGGCCAAATGGATGAATTTCAAAATTAATATACATCCCACCCTTTTTCAATATGCGGAATATATTTTTGTACATAGATGGTAAATCGTTTATCCAGACATGAACACCCTCTGAGGTGTAAACAAAATCAAATTCGCCTGATTTTATATCAGTTAATTCCATAGTGTTTTGGACAATAAACTCGATATCGAGGTTATACTTGTTCGCTATCCTCTGAGCATGCTGAAGCTGTCTTTCACAAATATCACATGAAACTACATTCGCACCGAGTGCTGCAAAGGCAAACACTGCTTTGTTGTCACCGCTTGACGGTACACAGATTTTCTTGCCTTTCAGGTCAGAAAAGGCAGCTTTTATCATTTCCCATGTGGTGCGATGAAAAGCTGTTGACGGATCGTTTACAATACTTGTTATGACCTCATCTGTTCTGTCGCTCATGTACCAATCCGAATCGGCTGTTTCATTCCATTCTTCTATAACTTTTTTTATTCTATCGTTTGACATTTATATCAACTCCGAATTTTATTTTAAGTATCAATTCGTTGAAGCTCTGTTATTGCTTTATTGCGATAAACCAAATCAGTACGTTCAGAAAAGCCAAGTTCTTCCCAAAAACGGTTTCCTGTTTCGTTTTTATCAAAGACTACAAGGGCGACCTTTGTGATTCCTTCTGCTTTGAGAGCAGATAAAGCAGCATCGACCAAAGCTCTACCAATACCTTTATGCCTGTATTCTACAGCGACAGCTGTATGGTGGATATATCCTCGTCTGCCATCATGTCCAGTAATTATCGCACCGATAATTTTTTTATCTTTCATAGCAACAAAGCAGGAGGAAGGATTTCTGTTAAGGTATTTTGATATACCTTGGCGAGAATCATCAATATCATTTAACCCCATACCTTTGGTATTGATCCAAAGGTTATAAACGCTATCATAATCATCAATTGTCATTAAACGAATAATCATCTCTTTGTTTCTTTCAATTTCAATAAATAATTCTTCCAGTCACTATTGTCATCAGGCAATATTTCTTTGATGAACTCAAAATAATCTTTCGAGTTTGCTATTATCTCATCAAGTGTATGTGCATAAAAATCCCGATCATATTTTTCACCGTCAATCTCTGTATAACTCTTACTGTCTATCTTTCCTATGCCATCTTTTACAACAACAAGAATCAATCCGTTCTTATTTAGCACCTCAGCCATAGATTTGAAGGCAGTGTTTAGCTTTTCATTTGGTAGATGAATTAATCCGGCAATTATAACGATGCCATCAAACCTACCGAGATATGAATAGCTGTTAAGCATGTCGTCGGTGTGAAATTCAATATCTGTATTTCTTTCTTTAGCTACTTTTATACTTTCTTCGCTGAAATCCAGACCAACAACATTAGCTGCCAACTGTTTCAAACGCATGCTTTCGTGTCCTGTTCCGCAGCACAAATCAAGTACTCTCGGATTTGCAGGCAGTCGAGACATGAATTCTTTAAGGCAGGGTAACATTGTCTCGTCAGAGTAGCATCTGTCTGCCCAGCTTACAGCGGTTTTATTGTAGAAATCCTTTGTGTTTTTCATATTTATAACTCCATTTTACTCTAATGGCTTACTGCATTTTGGGCAGAATTGAAAGTCCTCGGTTGTTGTAAAACCGCAGTTGGAACAGCGGTGTATGCTTTTGTTATTACAACCAAAGTCTATGTCATCAAGATTTAGCGAAGTAACATTGCCTGCTTCTATATCATGTCCAAGTGTGGGAGAAATTTCGCTATCAGCATTGCAACAACTCATGCGTACATAATAATGCTTACCCCATTTGAACAGCGGAATAAAAAAGAGCATGAAATATGTGTATCGCATCCAAACTGTAACATGCCCGTATTTACCGCAACATTTACAGATTGCAAGCTGGTCAAAGTTAAGTTGTTTTTCGTTTTGACTTATTCCGAAAATAAGGAACATAGAATCACCTATTTTTTTCACATAGATTTATCCACTGCGTTAACCAATCTAATTGATCATCAATATAATTTTCATTAATGCAATTAACTCCAAATACTTCGACAAGTGTGGCTTGTAATTGAAAATGCCTTATTGCAATCCAATTATAAAATGAATTATATTCATCGTTGTTTATGGTTCTATATTTTTGATAACCGTTAAGAAAGCGTTCATATGTTTTCTGTGAGTTATCATATTCTTCAGGAGTTAATTCAAAATAATTTGTTGCGTCACACATGAGTGTTATATCAAACATTGGGTAGGCGTAACATGATGTATCAAAATCCAGTAGGATATATTCATTATAGTTAGTTTTTAACAGATTGCCATAATGCATATCACCATGACAATAGCCTGTGGGAAGCAATTTGACTTTATCCCAAAGATAATCTCCGTAATCTATGTATAATTGTAATTTAGAGAAATGATAATCTTTTAGTTTTAGGATGCCTATATATCTGTCAATGAAAAATTGCTTGTCATGTTTTAATAATGTTCCTTTGTAATTTTTCATAGCAGAATGGAGTTTGCCGATAAGCTCGCTTATTTTTTCGACATCCTCACCTGAATCTACTCCAACACCTTCTATGAAGTTGAAAAGAATAAATATGTTTTCTTCATTTGTATTATCTAAAGAAAAATATAAATCGTTCTTTTTGGTTTTTATAATATGAGGTACGGGAATATTATTTTGATACAAGTATTCTATTATTTCTGCAGATTGAATGATTGTCTTTCTAAAGGCAGAAGAGACAATTTTTAAGAAATACTTTTGCTTTTCATCATGGATGATATATGTTTTGCACCCGCCTTCACGCAGCAATTCAATGCTTGTAAAGTGAAGTGGATATTCTTTATTTAATTCCGATAAAATTTTTAATGAATCAAGCATTTATAATACCCCGATATGAATTTATCTTATCTGTCCATCGCCGTCGATAAGGTATTTGATTGTTGTCAGCGCATCAAGTCCCATCGGACCGCGTGCGTGCAGCTTCTGTGTGGAAATACCGATTTCTGCACCAAATCCGAACTCCTCGCCGTCTGTAAAGCGTGTGGAGGCGTTGACATACACTGCGGCAGCATCAACATTTGCCTTGAAGTATTCAGCGGAAGCAATGTTTTTTGTTACAATTGCTTCGCTGTGTTTGGTATTGTATTTATTGATGTGTGTAACAGCTTCTTGAATACTGTCGACAACTTTTACCGCGAAGATATAATCGTTGTATTCACAAACCCAGTCTTCTTCGGTCGCAGACTTGATACCTGAAAGAATCGCAAGTGTTTTATCGCAGCCGCGAAGTTCAACTCTCGGCATAGCATTTGCTGCAAGCGGCAGGAATTTGTCGGCTATATCCTTGTGAACAAGCAGGGTTTCGGCAGCATTGCAGACAGAAGGACGCTGTGTTTTGGCGTTGACGGTTATTGCAACAGCCATATCAAGGTCAGTGTCCGAATCGATGTAAACATGACAGTTGCCGGCGCCTGTTTCGATAACCGGAATTGTTGCGTTTTCAACAACAGAGCGTATCAGTGAAGCGCCGCCTCTCGGTATCAGCAGGTCGACATAGCCGTTCAGCTTCATAAGCTCGGTAGCGTCTTCTCTTGAGGTGTCTTCCGCAATCTGAATGCATTCGGCGCTAAGTCCGACAGATGCAATAGCATCACGCAGTATTTTTGTTATCGCAAGGTTGGAGTTTATCGCACTGCTTCCGCCTCTGAGCAGGACACAGTTTCCCGATTTGATACAGAGTACGGCAGCATCAGCGGTAACATTCGGTCTTGCTTCGTAGATTATCCCGATGAGTCCGAGAGGTACCTTGATTTTTCTGATTGTCAGCCCGTTCGGCCTGTTCCAGACAGTGCCGTCGCCGAGAGGGTCGGGAAGTGCCGCAACCTTTTTCAATGAAGCTGAGATACCGTCGATTCTCTCAGAAGTAAGGCGTAATCTGTCAATCATTGATTCGCGTGTATTATTTGCGATTGTGTTTTCGATATCGATATTATTGGCAGCGAGTATTTCATCCTTGCTTGCAACAAGTGCATCTGCCATCGCAATTACGGCAGCATTTCTGACAGCACCCTTTGATGCTGCAAGTGTTGTTAGTGCAGTTTTTGCTTTCAGACATTTTTCTATAAGAACTTCTCTTGAATTCATAATTATGATCATTCCTTTTCTCGGCGATTATTCCTAAAACGCCCTATTTGAAAGAGTTATCTTTCGAATTTTTTCCTCCGCATAATACGTTGATGGGCGAACTGAGTTCGCCCGGGTTTTTTATTTAATTTTTTTTGGTTCAAATATAGTTCCAGTATATCCGGTTTCAAATATATCGTAAAGCACCCTAATGTTTGCACCGTTGATAATGACCATCGGAATACCTGCATCGGTAACCATCTTTGCGGCTTCGAGTTTTGCTTTCATACCGCCTGTTCCTCTGCCTGTTCCCGCACCGCCTGCCATTTGTTCAAGCTCAGGTGTTATCTCGGTAACATGTTCTATAAGCTTGGCATCCGGATTCCTGCGAGGATCATCGGTGTAAAGACCGTCTATGTCGGAAATGTTAATCAGCAGATCGGCCTTGCAAAGTAGCGCAACAACAGCTGCAAGTGTGTCGTTACCGCCAAAGTCGATGCCCTCCGACGAAATAGAGTCGTTTTCGTTTACAATTGGAATACAACCCATGTCAAGCAGAACTCTGAAGGTATTCGTCGCATTAGTACAGCGTAATTCGTTGTCGACAACATCCTTTGTAATTAAGATTTGCGCAACCTTGTGGCCGTAATTCGCGAACAGAGAGCTGTACATCGCCATCAGCTCGCACTGACCTACAGCAGCTGCTGCCTGCTTTTCTTCGGTTTTTATCTTGTGTGTCGGAAACTCCATCTTTGCAAAGCCTGCTGCAACAGCTCCGCTGGAAACAAGTATAACCTGTTTTCCGCTGTTTTTCAGATCGGCGATGCATTTAACAAGCTCCTCGAGCTTTCTCAGATTCAGCATGCCGGTTTGATATGTCAGGGTTGATGATCCGACTTTAATTACAACGCAATTTGATGAAAAAACTACCATAAAAATTTCCTTTTTATCTTATATTTTTAATGCTTCCGATTTGTTGCCCCATACATCAACAGCGGTTATTTCGTAATAATTTTCTGGTTGCATTAAGCTGTCGCTTAACTCGCAGTTAATTTTATTTTCGTTGCGATCGATTCTCAGTAAAAAGCTGTTGTTTTTTGTTATTCTGAAATAAGCGACACCATGTGATGTTTCGGGCATCTGCCAGGATATTTGTTTTGATTCTGCATCTTTTATTCCTTTTGTCACCCATACGGGAGAATCCGTGGGTCGGTTGCCTGTTTTCAGATAATGCAGCAGTGCATTGTAATAATCTTCATAACCGACAACAGCACTGTAATAATGTGAAAGCGAAAAGCTGATTATCTTTTCGACATACGGTGATACGGTTTCGATTTGTGTTATGAATCTATCGAGTGTAGATGTTATGAAAACAGTGTTTTCAGTTTTCTTGGGTAACAAGAATTTACCCGTATGACACTGGGTGAAATTCTCACAATTCGACCAGAAACGAAGTCCTTTTCCGCAGTTTTCAACAACTCTTTTGTACATTTTTGTTACCGCTTCAAGATTTTTGAGCCTGGTCCAGCCGGCACCGACTGCATCCTGCGGACAGAAAATATCGCCTTTTCTGAAATGTATGTTCTTGAACATGCCGTTCCAGAAGCGTTCAGCACCCCTGAGAGATGTTGCCAGCATATATTCGGTGTGGAACGGAGACATCAGAAGCGGAAGTGTCGGATCTTTTGATGTTATGGCATCAACAACAATGTTCATGCCCTTGCTGAGCTTCTTGACGAATGGTGCGGTGTAAATTATATTGTTATAAAACTCTATACACCAATAAAAACCATGAAAGGCATTAGGATACTTAGCCTTGTATTTGTCATACAATTCGACTGCGGCTTTTGCACTGATTTCGCAGTGTTCTATATAGCTGTTTCCCCAGCCGCCCATATGCCACCAGTCTGTATAGTCTCCCATGTTAACAAAGCATTTGATGCCGTGTTTCTCAAAAATCGCAAGCGTTGTGTCAAGTAGCTTCGGGTTGCTTATAGCGCAGTTATCGCCTGTCAGCTCAGGTAATTCGCTGTCATAGTTGACACGCCATTTACCACCTTGCTTTTCCGAAGTACGGCCGATAGTGTCAATGATGATGTACTCAACACCTAATGCTTTCAACCGGTAAATTTCTGCTTCCCACTCAGCTTCAGAACGGTTTATATGTAAATGTGCTTGTATAAAATCACCGCATATGCTGTTAACCATAGAATTATCCTCAAATCTGATAAAAGCTTAAATTATATTATATCATAGCTAATCAGTCATTGCAAGCAAAAAATATAGTTATACTGATTCGATTTAGAAACAGTGATAAAATTCGAGGAAAAGTCATTGATTTACGGACTTTTTCGTTGAATTTTTTCTATTGTTTCTTATGAGAAATAGTATTATACTGCTATAATATAGAATAAGATGCATCATTGAATTCATGAGTACGATTTATGAATTGAATTATATCACCGAAAAAATAAAAAATGCAAGTATTTCCTTGTATATCAATGTTTTACTGCTGATGTAATCACGAATTATATTTATTGAAGTGTGAATAATAATAACAGTCTCTGAAAATTTATGAAAGGATTATTATGAAAAAAACAAAGATATTATTAGTAGCTCTGCTGTTGATTTCAATTTTCAGCGGATTTCTTGTTGAAGCAAGGACTGTTGAGCATACGGTTATTAAGGGTGAATCGATGTGGATTATTGCCCAGAAATATATGGTTGGACTCAGCGAAATAATCGGAGCAAATCCTCAGGTCAAAAACCCTGATTTGATTTATCCGAATCAGATATTATATATACCGCTCAACGATCCGGGAACCCGTAGCTTTGAGCAGCAGGTCATCGATCTGACCAATCAAAAAAGACTTGCAAATGGACTTCCGGCACTGCAAGAGGACTGGCAGCTGTCACGTTGCGCAAGGTATAAGTCGCAGGATATGCATGACAAACGCTATTTTTCGCATACAAGCCCGACTTATGGCTCACCGTTTGAAATGATGAATAAGTTTAACATCTATTACCGTTCGGCAGGTGAAAATATTGCGATGGGGCAAAAAACTCCTCAGCAGGTTGTCGACGCATGGTGGAATTCCCCCGGTCACAGACAAAATATGCTTAACGCATCATTTACCTATATAGGCGTAGGTTATGTTGCTGACGGCAACTACTGGACGCAGATGTTCATCGGGAAATAAAATTTTATATTATTATGAACAAGCATTAAAAATAGTGCTTGTTCTTTTTTAGCCTTTGATTAACATAATGCAATAAATTATGTAACTTTTATTCAAATACCTATTTACAAGCCAAAGCGTATATGTTATAATGACTTAGACTATATAAAACTAATAAATGAATTTTCAAAGCCATAAATGATAAAATCACAATTCATTTGTTAGTTTAATATATTATAGTTATCTTATGAAATTATATGGGAAATTACATTCTATTGTTTTGCCATGTATAAAATCGTTTTGTATCAATGGCATTAAGCCTGAAAAGCGAGGTTAAATATGAAAATATTAAGTACATATCAAAAAAACAACGAATTGAATGAAAAGAAATTTTACAAAGCGAGACGGATAACATATATTGTTATCGCTGCCTTGCTGACAATGATAATATCGGCGCTTACCGTAGCAGCAGCATACGATTCAGGCTCCGATCCGCTTGTCACGCTGAGTTATCTGAACTCCGAAAAAGTTAAGTTAAAAACCGAAATAGAGAACGATATATTAAATCAACTCGGCTTCAGCAGCTTTGCAGCATTAAAAGCTGCAATCAACAGCTCAGGCGGTGGCACGGGTGGGACAGTTGATACAGCTGCGATTGTTAAACAGGCAAAAGACAGTATATTATCCGATCTAGGCTTCAGTACATATTCTGCATTGAAAACTGCAATTAATACAAACAGCTATACAATAACAAACACAGATAAGAATAATATCAATATTTATGTCCAAAGCTCAATTTTACAACAGCTGGGTCTTAGCACTATGTCTGCCTTTAAAACTAAAATTAACGAAACCTATACATTATCAACAGCAGATATTACAAACATTGTTGCACAAGCGCAGAGCGAATTAATAAAGAACCTGGGGTATCCCACTTGGTCTTCATTAAAAGCTGCAATCAGTGACAGCGATGGCGGTCCGAGCTCAACTCCTGCAGATGCAGTTGACTATCTTCTTAGTGAGCTTGGATACGATACTATTGCAGAACTTCAAGAAGCATTGAAGGACAAAGCAGAACCTGATGATGTTTCAGAACCTGAAGTACCTACAACCCAAACCAATGACTATGATACCGTAACTCTTTCAAGAGGGCAGACAATTGTAGTAAATGGAATTTGTGAAGTTGTTCTCGCAAGCGGGAATGTAGGTGTTGTCGGTACATACAGTAGCGCAGGTATTACCGATGTTACAGCAGGAGCGGTTCTTTTAACCGGCGATTTACTCGAGACCGGGCATTCATATTTAGTCCCAGTTTCGGATAATGCCATAGCATTAATAGGTGCATCTTCTGATGCGGTATTGTTTGTGAGGGGAGAATATGATATCAACGAATAAAAAGAAGCTGATTTCGACATTTCTTTTCTTTGCACTTACAATAACTTTGCTGACCGGATTTATGAGTACGCAGGTAAGTGCATATGATGAAAATATGATTATACGTGTTGGATTATACTATAGCAGTTCGGCATTATCTTCTGTTAGTGTAAATACAGGTACGATATCAATAGGAAGTGGTACATCATCATTGTTTATCCCTTCAGTTGCTGTTATGGAGGTTGGATATTCTGATGGAACGAACTTTACTCCTATTGGTAATACTTCAAATGCTTCTTTTTCTTTTGGAGCATCAACAGCTTTTTCCGCTATTGGGACTACTGTGCAGGAATATAATACAGCAAATGCAGATAATGGTAGAGTTTTCGCTCTTAGGTTTGCGAATGGAGCAATTCGAATAAATAGTAATAGTTTTTATACAGGTTATCTTGAATTTCGAACAACCAGCGGATATCTGGAAATAATCAATGTACTTCCGCTTGAAGATTATTTAAAATGTGTAGTGCCGGCAGAAATGCCTTCATATTTCGCAACAGAAGCTCTAAAAGCACAAGCAATTGCTGCTCGTTCATGGTCTATTAGAAATATTAGTAAACACAGCAGTCAAGGATTTAATTTCTGTAGCACAACAGACTGCCAGGCATATGAAGGATCTAAAAAGAGAACAAGCAAAACGGATCAGGCTGTGGATGCAACAAAAGGTGAAATTATTGTTTATAATGGGAAAGTAGCGGATGCTACATACTATTCTTCAAGCGGTGGTTCAACCGTAAGTGCTAAGTCAATGTGGGGCGGTTCAACTTCTCCTTATTTAGCAGCTGTCAGAGTTCCGGAAGAAACTCATTATATGAAGTGGAATATATCCATTTCTCTTTCTGATTTATATAATAATGTTTTGAAATTTAATTCAAATTTTTCAACTTTAAGTGGATTGAAATCCTTTGAAATATCGTCACTTGAAACAGGATCAGACCATGTTATTGCTGTTAAAGCAACGGATAATAACGGTAAAATAATAACATTAAGTGGCGGCAGTAAGGTGTATTCGTTAATATCCAGTATTGGTAAGGTTACAAATAATAATTATTCAAGCACTAATTTTGTTATCAAATATGCATATTCAATGGCTGTTACGGGTTTTGATGAAACTACTTATACAGAGAATGTTAATGTTATAACAGAGGACGGGCAGGAAACATATGTCGGCGCTCCTTCTTCGTTGAATGTCATTACAGCAAGCGGAGTGCAATCGTCAAACTTCGCTTCCGATTCACTTGTTTTTGAAGGGAAAGGCTGGGGACACGGCGTCGGGATGAGCCAGTTCGGTGCAAATGACCTTGCAAAAACAAAAAAAGAAGATGGAGTATATTATACATATGTTGATATTTTAAAACGATTCTATACCGGTGTTGAAATTAAAAAACTTTCAGATTTAAACTGAAAGCAAATCTAAGGTATTTTTCAATTGCTTCTATAATAAAAACGAGGTTGAAATAACCGATGCAAATGATTGAGAAAATCAAAGAATATATATTATGCCGTCCCGTCCGGTTTCATATGCCAGGACACAAGGGACGGCTGTCCTTGTTCAGAAACAATGCTGCGACATTCGATGTTACCGAAACAGATGAAACAGTCAATATCTATGCTTGCAGTGAGTTCAACAAAAAGCTTTTTCGAGATACCGCAAGTATTTTCAATGCGGATATGACCTTGTTTTCCTGCAGTGGCGCAACACTTGCACTCCAGACAGCATTGATGACTGTTGCCAAGGGTAAAACAGTACTTTGTGGCGAAGTGCATACATCAATATCAAATGCCTTTGCGCTGTGCGACATTAGTCCGATTTATTACAGTGAAATCTGTGAGGATTTGTTTATTAAATATAGTCCTTCTGCAGTTATAATGACAAGCGAAGATTATTACGGCCGGCTTTATATTGATGAAGTCAAAAAAGCGGCACAGCTTTGTAATAAATATAACATACCGCTAATCTGTGACAATGCACACGGCACTCACCTTGCGTTCCATAACGACGGAGAGCTGCATCCGGTTAAATTAGGAGCAGACATCGTTATTGATTCAGCACATAAAACCCTGCCTGTGTTAACCGGTGGCGCATTCTTACATCTATGCGGCAGATACAGCGAGATATGGAATGAGTTTATGCAGTCAATGACACTGTTCGCTTCAACAAGCCCGTCATATCTTATCGCGCAATCGCTCGAATATGGGGTTGAATATATGCAAAAACAACCCGAAATGCTTGACAGGCTGTTGCAAAATGTAAAAAAGGTCAAAGCTGAACTGAAGAAAAAAAACTGTTTATTATATGATGATTTAGAACTTGTTACGGATCCTTATAGGATAACAATTATTGCAGGAAACGCAAAAGAAATAGATTCAGTATTTAAGTCACGGCATATATACAGTGAGTTTACCAATGCAAATCACGTTGTGTTGATTCCTTCGGTGATGAATACAGATGCAGATTTCAACAAACTGATAAAAGCAATTAAAATGATTGAAATTATGCCTTTCGAACAAAACAGACTTGAGGTTGCAGAAAAAACAACTCGAATACTTGAAATGTCGCCGAGAAAAGCCGCATTCTCAGAACATGAAGTTGTTGCTGTAAGAGACAGTATTGGCAGGATTACTGCGTTCTCGGTCTCTGCATATCCCCCGGCAGTTCCGATTGTTCATTCCGGCGAGCGGATAACAGCAGAGCAGATCGAACAGATATCAAAGGTTTGCGAATATGTTACAGTAATTAATACTGTTTCTAAATTGAATTAATATAAGCAATAAAAAGAGGCAGTGTAGAATTTGAATTGCACCCCTTTCGTTATTCATGTGTTTATTATACCATGTCTAACTTTTTGGGCTTATTATAATATTCCCGTAAAATTAAGAAATATTATATATCCGCCACAAGAGCAATAATATCTTCTGCTTTCGTTGCCCAGCTTGTACAGAAACGCACAGCAGAATGGGTTTCATCAACTTTTCCCCAGAAGCTGAAGCTGTATTTTTCGGACAACTTTTCAAACTTCTCATTGTGTATTATCGGAAACAGTTGATTTGTCGGGGATTTGTA
Organism: Clostridiales bacterium GWF2_38_85; assembly: GCA_001797275.1. Classification (GTDB taxonomy): domain Bacteria; phylum Bacillota; class Clostridia; order Oscillospirales; family CAG-382; genus GWF2-38-85. The sequence continues at coordinate 79,871 of MGOY01000031.1, forward strand.
AAAAAATCGATATCCCGCATTTTTGAATGCATCACGCAGTATATTGGCTTGTTGTATCGTATGTTTGGATATCCTGAAATACAGATCGTTGGTGAACAGCACTTCAAACTGGATACCAAGCAATCTGCCTTTTGCAAGCATACCGCCATGCTGCTTCTGGATGTATTTGAAATCCCGCTTTAGGTTGTCGTTCCTGATGACAAGCGCTTCGCCGAACAATGCTCCGACCTTTGTTCCGCCGATGTAGAAAGCATCGCAAAGCTTCGATATATCCTCCAAAGTAAGATCGTTTTCGTCTGACATCAGCCCGTAACCCAACCTTGCACCATCCATATATAACAGCAAGTTGTATTGATTGCAGACATTGCGTATCCCGACAAGCTCATTTTTTTGATATATAGTGCCGTTTTCGGTGGGATTGGAGATGTAAACCATGCCGGGTTGGACTGTGTGAACTCTGTTGCAGTCGCTGTAATGTGCTTCACAAAGCTCTGCAATCTGAGCAGCAGTAATTTTACCGTCAGGAGAAGTAACAGGCAGCAGCCTGTGTCCGACAGCCTCAATCGCTCCGGTTTCATGCGAAAATATATGGCCTGTGAAAGCTGTAATAACTCCCTGGTGTGTGCGTAATGCAGCAGAAATCAGCGTCAGATTGACCTGAGTACCGCCTGTCAGAAAATGCACATCAAGAATGTCGTCTTTGCAATAGCTTTTTATGAGTTTACGTGCGTTGGCGCAGTGTTCGTCCTCGCCGTAGCCGATAGTCTGCTCAAGATTGGTTTCGTTTAGCAATTTCAGTATCTCCGGATGACAGCCCTCAAGATAATCGCTTTCAAATCTGATCATAAAATTTAACCTTCTGTCAATAATTTTTCTGCTTCAATAATAACAGAGTTACAGCGCAAAGTCAATGCTTCGAAATCCGAAAAAACTATTGCAAAAACAGTTTTATTATGTTATAATCAAATTTACTTCGAAACAAATATTAGCCGGTGTGATGGAATTGGCAGACGTGCTGGACTCAAAATCCAGTGGTAGCAATACCGTGCGGGTTCGACCCCCGCCACCGGCACCATAGTAGCACTCAATCTTTGATACAAAGGTTGGGTGCTTCTTTTTGCACACAAAGCCGTCAGAAAGTCTTGAAATAAAGGCTTTTTGACGGCTTTTTTTATTTTCCCCGTTTGCCAAGTGTGTATAAAAAGTTCCGTTTGTCTGGTGCGGAGGTCGATTTTACCTTGCACTCAACAAACGGAAACTCATAGGGTGTTCACCCAACAAACGGGAAAATAATGGATTTGAACAGTGTGTTCACCCAACAAACGGGAACAACTTCATAAGCATATATTGATAAAAAAGAGGAGGGGCTGTGAATTTTGGTGACTTTCGAATGTTACATACAAACAACAACCAGGTACTCATAGAGCGACGAGTTACCCTCGATCTTATTATTATGAAAAGGCAACTAACTTTTGCTTGTATTTACTATGCCAATAAGTATAATATGAGTAAGGTTTGATACGATATTAAATTGAACACCGCATGATTCATTGAAATAAGTAGCGTTTCTTTAAATAAATAAAAAATGTTTAGTAGGAGACTTAAGTATGCATATTTTTAAGTGTACAGAGTGTGGTAATACTATAAAAGGTTTTATACCTTCAAAATGCTCCTGTGGATATTCTATTCCTGTTTTAAATGGAGTTTATCAGTTCACAAATGATGTCCCTATATCTGTCAAGGGCAATGGCTTGAAATGGTTGGGGTATGAAAAAGTAGGTGAAAATTATGAACCCGGTTATGTTTATAATAAAGACAACGATAGTGTCGGAAATTCTGACTATCTCGCTGAATTTATTGGTGATGGTAAAATCGTTCTTGATATAGGTGCGGGATTGGGCGGCTCATCCATTTCATTTGCGTTATCGGGTGTATCGGCAATCGCTGCAGATATATCACAATTCATGTTGGAAAAAGCCGTAGAAAGAGCGCAAAAACATATTACACCACAGGAAAAAATAATTTTTGTGCGTATGAATGGCTATAAACTTGAATTAACAGACAATAGTGTTGATGCTGTTATTGCAGTTGATATGCTTCATCAAGTTAATCACCCTGAACTCGTCATCGCAGAAATTAAACGTGTATTAAAACCGAACGGTTATTTTTTGCAATATGGGGGAGGAAGGAGTTTAGGTTATACAGAAGAACAACAATCGGCAAATTTAAGATATAATGAAGCTCAAAAGGATATACATTCTTTTTATGATAGCATTATCAATGAAGCTGGGTATGCTGAACCACCTTTTTCGAGTTGGGAGAAATCAGCAGATTGTATAAAAGAAAACTTTGTTGAATATAAACGAATTGAAAATACAGGGTTATATGGTGCCAATAATATGAAGTGGCAATTAAGATTGGGACTTCATAAAATCAAGACAAGAGCAAGTGGATTAAAGCAATTAATACCTGATGAAATACATAATGACGCATGGGCAAGAACAGACATATACGCCAAAAGTAAATATGGTGAAAGTTATGAAGATATGACCAGATATTTTAATTTTACAGAAGGCATGATTTTATATAAACAAAAAAATACATAAGAGAAAAAGACAATTTACAATGAAAACAGGATCGTTTCTATGGGTGTTCATACAACAAACAGAAGTCTTATGCCGTGAAAATGGTAACCTCTACAACATATTCGAAATAACCAAAGACAAATTACGGTTTGAAACAGAGTTTACACCAATTATTTAGCCATTGGAAAATTGTCCTTACGGCGTTTACAATCATGAGGGTATCACCGAAACCAACATGAAAAAGCGTGACGGTTTCAACCGCATGGTGCAGGACGCTCTGGACGGTAAGATTGACCTCATACTTACAAAATCGGTCAGTCGTTTCGCTCGAACATTGTTGACAGCCTTACCACAGTTCGAAAGTTGAAAGAACTTGGCACGGAGATTTATTTCGAGAAAAAAGACTTAGATACAGTAGAAATCCCACTACTACGGGACATTTCGGTACTATAACGAAGCCTTTGGTGTTTAGTTGATATTTAAATATATGTAGTAATAAGGGACGAAAAGAAACAACTATTTATTTAACGCTTTAAGTGGAGTTCCATCAGCTGTTTTCCACATTTCATTTCCGCTTAAACTTGAGCCACCTATGAATTTAGCGGCAGCAGATGGGCTGGAAAACAGAACGTCTTTTGTAACAATCCCATTTTTTATTATGGTAACATACTTCTTTCTTAGCTCAATAGTTCCCTGGGGACAGCTCTTTGAAATTACCGAATTTAGTTGACTACCTTTTAGTACAACAAATCCCTCATCCGTTCTTTGCGCTTTTGCTTCAATGCTTTTCGAAGAAAAATATAATATAGGTTCGGCTACAATGTAAGGATTTGGCTTGATTAAAGGTTCAAAGACTTTAAAGCCGAGTACACCGACTAAAAGCGTAGTGTATTGGATAAATTCCTCCATTTCAGCTTCTTTTTCCTCGGTGAGATTGCCAGGCGAAGGGTCATTTGCATTTTTAACGTTATACCGACTTGCAATGATAGCCATTTTACAAAAACGATTTTCAAGAAAACTGATTTCTGTCGGGCCAAGGGAATCATTAGTAGTCGTAAACATGATGGCATCTGTCCAATAATCAATTGTGTTGTGAGGTTCCTTTACACGATAGAGGAGACCTTCTTTATTTTTGCGTATTCCAGCCTGACCAATGTAAACAACAGGTTCTTCATTTTGATCGGTACCAAAAAGGAAATAGACACCACTTTGCTTCAAGTACTTAATGTCAATGCAAGAGGCAAGATAAGTCCGGGGAATTTTATAGCCAACACCAGTCCAATTGAGAAGACTGCACTTCAAACGACCGGAAGGTTCTCCGTCCATAAGAAATAGATTTATGTTTTTTCTGTTATTCGGCATGAAAGAACCTCCATCATAAACGACTTAATCTCCGATAATTGTTTCTTCAATAATGGTATCAATTTGTGCGCGGAGTTTTGCAATTTTAGTCTTTGTAACATTTTGCGTTTCAATTAAGGCATAAATCTCATCAACAATCCGCTGTTGCTCATCAAGAGAAATGTCGAGTATCGGGAATTCCTGAATAACAATAGGAAATATGTTGGTGTTGTTACCAAGACCTTTCTTGTAAACTTCAATAAGATATTGAAAATATGACGTTCTAAAATAGTAGTATGCAAATTCCGGATTATAGTCCTTCAAGCGGATACGCATAGTGAAGTCGGCAAATATACCTTGAATATCCTCGTCTTGGATAAGTGCAACTTTACCTATTGTGCCTTCTCCAGAACGTGCCAAAATAATGTCATCCTTACGCACAGTTTTCGCTTGTTTCGCAGAAGAATAATCTATAGATACAATGCTTGCACTTTCTGAATCGAATGACCAATTTTTTATCGTCGCCATTGAAATGTAGTAGAATTCACCATCGTCAGAATAATCTCTGAGTGAAACACTTGCTCCGAGTACAATTGGCTCAGCAAGAAAATGCTTGATCTTCTTATCTGTAAGATCGGTAATCTGCGACATTACGAACTCACCGGCTTTGCGATGAAATTTTGCACTGAATCGCAGATCAGGATTATTAGAGAATGCAGCATTGGAAGCCGAATACACGCGTTCGTTTCTGAGAGTTTTAAAAGTCGCGTAGTCAAAAGAAAATTCTCGAACAAAAATATCATCGATAATCATTTGTGCGGGCTTAATAGAAGGTTTAAGGTCAGCAATTCGTTTTTCAATAGGGATTATTCTCTGCATAGAGGCGT
>MGOY01000032.1 GCA_001797275.1 Clostridiales bacterium GWF2_38_85
AGATATGGGGATATTCGTTCAAATTGTTCTTTTGTTATCTCCATATCTGCATTATATCATAATTAATTACGCTTGTCAATTAGTGTGAACAGACTCTAATATTCTACTTCTCCATATAGTATGCTGATCAAGCAAAATTGTAACAGTCTGCCCTAATATTTTTCGAATTGAAGCAAGCTTCGAACAGAGTCGACCCGTAATTGTTGGAATGTGGTCTGACATGGTTATACCACACAAAAGCAAACTCTTCTATTGCCGAGTCAAGTTCATCATCATTATAAAAATTATGCTGATAGATAATCTCATTTTTCAAAGTGTTAAAATATCTTTCCATTTTTTAAAGAAAGTTATAATAGGCATAGGGACTGATTTTAAATCTTTTTAAAAGCCCTCTTTCATATATTGATGTATGTTAAGAAGATACATTTATAAAACATATCTGCACTAATCACCCTGAAATGGAAGATAATTTAGAGATAATAAAAAAAGCAATAAAAGATCCAGATTGCATATATGCAAGTGTAGTACCTGACAGAGATGTGTATTTTCATAAGTCTATTGATGCTACATACGGAAATGATTATTATACAAAAGTAATTGTTGAAATTTCCAATCCACACATTGCAGTTGGAGACATTAAAACAGCTTTTCTGAGCAAGAATATAACTGGTGGTATTGATAAGGAGCAGCTTAAATATGAGAAACGCATTGCAAATTGACTTTGATAGCCGTAATGATGTTTTATATATTGGCTTTGGTAATAGAAGAAGATCGTATGACGATGAAGATGATAATGGAATAATAACGCTAAAAAACATGGATTCTGATATAATAACTGGAGTTACTATATTAGATTTTAAGAAAAAGTTATTAAATAAAAGCTTATATAATTTATTAAAGAATTTTCCATTTGATATTGACAATGATATCATCCCATATGTAAAATTATAAAGCGCCGCATTTAAGCTCACCCGAAGGTGAGCTTTATTATTTTAACCTATTTATATTGATATGAATAGAATGTATGGAGAGTAGTCTCGATAAAAATAAAAGGGAGTATTGATATATGTATAATTGTGATAATAAATTTTATAATACAAATACTACTGACAATAGAAATAATTATGTGAATAATTATGATAAAGATAAAGATAATTGTTGTTATGTGCCTAAGCATCCAAAAGCAAAAGGTATTCTACTAGAATGTGGTTGTAATCCTCAGGATGCATTCTTTGAAATAGATCATGGAAAAGTAAAATGTGATCAATCCTTTATTTTGGATAATGTTTTAGTTGATACTACTTGTTTATGTAAACCATTAATAAAATTTGAATTTTCATGCCTCATATATTTTGAAGCAGAGATTAAAGATTGCCGTGATAAAGAAATAGAAGTAGAATTAGAATTTGAGTTAATAAGATTATGTAAAGGCGAAAAAGAATGTATTCGAAGTTGGAAATATTTAAAGGAATTTGAGATATCAGAAAATAAATTCGAAGTTGAAATTAGCGAACCGTTTACAGTAACTTTCTGTGATAAAACATGCTCAGATTGTTGTGAATATAAAATGTTGGTTAAAGGTAAAGATTTTGAAGGTGATTTTGAAGCATTGAGAGTTACAAAACCTAACTTAAGTGCATTTGCACAGGGTTTATGTGACTAATAATAGAATATATAAATAGTCTTTATTAACAGCTCACCTTCGGGTGGGCTTATTTTTTATCCATCTCTTGACATAGGGTGCTGCCAGCAAGGTACATTGCTGCAGGCGGTCAAGGTACCCGGTACACATGCATGATTGCCGGCAAGCAGACATACCTGTTCTACGATCCGCCGAGGTGGTTCATGGAAGGAAAGTAATATAAAAAGTCCACCATGAAGGTGAGCTTTTCTGCCGCTATATATTTCGTGTATCCTCCATCCAATGCGGGATTGTTGAGGATAGAATTGGTGGAGGCGAGGGAAGCCTTTTCCCGTCCACCCAAAACGGAAATACATACCCAAAGCATTCATTTATCTAACCTGTTAAATCTTGTTACAGCCACTCAAAATCGTAATGAAATCAATAAATACCTTTATAAAGTTGAGGTAATTCATGCTTTACTCCCTCACATAGATGCTCATAGTATAATAGGAAGATAAAATTAGCTAAAGTCGCTTGCTCTTAATGAAGAAAAAGAGCAAGCGACTTTAGTTTTATATAGCCGTTTCTATAATTAAGACTGCTTACGTTAAATTAGATAAAGTTTTTGAAAACAATTGTTCAATTTATTGTAGGTATTACAGTTTTAATTTCTCAAGTGCTATGCCAATCAGTTCGTCGGCATAATCAGTCATAAAGAGTGGAATATTGAGCACATCATCATCAAGTTTAAGATTGCTAAGTGAAAAGCGCACACGAAGTTTAACCTTATCACCGTATTTATCCTTAAACTTTTTCAAGCTCTTGCTTTCAATGTTATCCTCAGCTTTCACTTCAATAGGAATAACATCATTTTCACGTTGAATAAGAAAATCAACTTCATAACGCGGATTATCTATAGCCCAATAGCGTGGCGTTGCTTCAAATTGATTACGCAGTGACTGTAAAACATAGTTCTCGCTGAGTGATCCTTTGAACTCGGTAAACAGCCTATTGCCCTCACCAAATGCGGTTGGTGCAAGCATCGCCAAACAGCGGAGCAAGCCCACATCAACAAGATAGAGCTTAAATGCCGCCAAATCATCATATGCAGAAATAGGCAACCCCGGAGCGGTGCTGCGGTAGATTTTACTAACTAAGTTCGCATCAACAACCCACTGCAACGCATCTTCGTATTCTCTAGCTCTTGCGCCTTCTTTAGCAACTTTATAAATAAACTTCTTGTTTTCTCGGCTTAGTTGTGAAGGTATTGATTTCCATATCAAAGATATTTTCGGAAATTCTTTAACATCTGGGTGCTTAGCAAAATCGCGTTCATATGCACCAATAATATTTGAAAGTGCTGTCTGCATTGCTTCAACATCACGCTCTTCTGTCCACATTTTGACCGGCTCTGGCATGCCTCCTGTAACATAATACATTTTTAACTTTTCATAAAGTGGATTAAAAAACGCATCGGGAATTGGCTCGATAGTGTTAACAGAATTCATATACTTTACAAGGTTTTCGTCACCATTTGCCTTAAGAAATTCTTTAAAAGTCATGGGATTGATTTGCAAAAAGTCTACCATGCCCACCGGAAAAGAAGACGGTTTAGCAAGTGCAATACCCAAAAGCGAGCCTGCACAGACAACATGATATTCATTTGCGTTCTCGTAGAAATATTTCATTGCGTTTAGAACATTAGGACAGTCTTGTACTTCGTCAAAAACGATCAGCGTTTTTTCTTTAATAATTTTTTGACCGCTTGCAAGCATAAGGTTTTGCAAAATTCGTTCGACATCTTTAGTTGTCTCAAAGAACTGTTTGTACTCACTATGCTCATCAAAGTTAAAATAGGCAACATTATCGTAATAAAGCTTGCCAAATTCTTTTAATATCCAAGTCTTGCCGACTTGCCGCACACCTTTTAAAATAAGCGGCTTGCGGTATTTTGAGTTTTTCCATTTCAACAAGTCGTTTAATATCAATCGTTCCATAAAAGCACCTCTCAGACTTATAATCACATAATTATTATAGTTTCAGCGTAAAATATCACACTTTTATTATATGCAATTGTTTTATAGAAATCAAGCTAAATCACACAATTATATTAAAATTTCGAATAAAAATCACATTTCAGTGTAATTCAAGAGCCACACAGAAAATTCACAACAATTCTGGGGCTCACTATTATTAGAATGCTTTTTATGACACAGAGATGCTGAATCATATAATATGAAGATAATTAATCATATAGTAGGTGACCATTATAACAAGCAAATTCGTTTTAACCCCGATGAAAATCGGGGTTATTTTTTTGCTCTATTTTAATTCATGCAATTACATAGCCATCTGCTTAAAACAGATTGCTTATCATCATTGAACGCGTTGTTTCGCAAGGTGACGGCAGTGACGGTAAAAACGAGACAGCTCCCTGTGTCCCGGCTTCCGTCACTCCGTCACAAGAAGTGTGCGGGGGGACTTCACTCACGTCACCTGAATAATCGGGAATGGTTAAGCAACCTGCTCCACAGCGCCCTTACGGCAGATTGTGGGGCGGTTGTTTCAGAGGAAGGTGTGTTCCCACGCACAGAAGCCAGCACAGCCCTCGTTGACCGTTTATCGGCCGCGTATGGGCAGACATTACGCCGCCGCAGGACGGCTTGCGGATAAAAGACAAACAGGAGGTATTGAAATGTCACAGTTAATTTTTAATATCAAATATCAAAAAGGCAGATACAAAACCAAATCGGTCGGACACCTGCTGGAATATATGGCAAAGCGTGAGGGCGTGGAAAAGCTACCACAAATGTCAAAGGTTCTATCCTATATGGGTGAGCGGCCGATGGTGGAAACACTTGGCGCACACGGTTTATTTTCCGATGAGGGTAAAGAGATTCATCTGTATACCGAAATGGAGAAACTTGATCGATTCGACGGCAATGTTTATACTGCCGTCGTTTCTCTTTTGCGTGAAGATGCCGACCGGCTGTGCTACAACAGTGCCGCAACTTGGATGCCGACCATCCGGACGCAGATGACGAACATCGCATCAAAGCTAAGAATTCCCGCCGACGATCTGGAATGGTTCGCCGCCTACCATGACCATCCGGATCATCCGCATTGCCACATCATGCTTTACTCCAAATCCAATCAAGCGTGGCTGACGAAAAAGGGGATTGAAAACATCAAGCGTGGCTTCGTCAAGGATGTGTTGGCGCAGGATTTGATTCAACTCTATTCTGAGAAAACGCAGTTACGAAACGACCTTAAAAATTATACGCGCAGCTATATGGATTCGCTTGTCAAGCGTTCCGGTTGTTCCGATCCTCAGATGGAAACTTTGCTGATACAGCTTGCTCTGGAGCTCCAAAAAGTTAAGGGAAAGAAAGTTTATGGGTATCTCAAACCGACCGTTAAAAAGAGTGTGGATGAAATATTTTCACTTATCGCAAAGGATAAAAATGTCTCAGAGCTTTACCGTGGGTGGTGTGAGGTACAGGAGGAAATTATAAAGAGCTATCAATTGAATCCGGATGAGTTGCCGGCCATTGAAAAGCAAAAGGAATTTCACAGCATCAGAAATCAGATTATTGGTGCGGCACTGTCAATACAGAAAACTGAAAATCCTGTTTCGGCTGCAACGAGTGTCATATCCTTGCTGAATCAGCTTTCAAAAATCATTTATGACAGCTACAGGAGTAAGCATAAAAAGGCGTTCGGTGTTGACCGTAAGATCAAATCGGCTATTCAGGAGAAGCGTGAGGCACACGGTATCCGTGGTAACGTCGAGGAGACTCAGCAAAACGAGGATTATACACAGAGTATGTAGCCCGAATAATCAGAAGCAGGAAAAAGAAGTGCTGGCGCTTATTCGCCCGCACTTCTTTTTACGCCGACCGGCAGTGCCGTTCGGGGATTTCAGAAACGGTAGTGGTTTTAGGATTGCGGTGGCGGTATATGGCAACAGGTATACGAAAAATACAGCATTACAGCCATTTCTCAGTCTTCCAAAACCACCACCTTGAACAGAAAGGATAAACTTTATGCCAAAACAAAAATTCAGCTATTTGCTGCCCACAGAAGTGGATGAAATGATATCAAGCAATCTTATTGCTGCCGATTGCCGCTCGAAAAATGAGTTCGTGGAACAGGCAATCCGGTTTTACTGCGAGTATCTATCGCTGGAAAACTCAAAGACCATCATCCCGGTTCATCTTCAAAATGCGATTGACCATGCTGTAACTTTAAGCGAACGACGGACCTCAAAGGTACTTTTCAAGCAATCGGTTGCTCTTGCAATGCTTACTGAGGCGCTCACAAATTATCTGAGTTATGACCGCGGGGACATCAATATTTTAGAGCAAACCGCATTTGACAAAGTCAGAAAATACAACGGGATGCTTGATATGAAGGAGATATTCATTGAAAATTATAATTAAAATATTCGTATTTCTCTGGACTTAGCCGTTTGTTTTGATATACTGTTGTGTTGATAAAGGAGGAAAAATGGAACTGAAAGCAGCCAAAATCATGATTGGACGCAAAGAATTATGTGACCTTTACAAAGGAAAACAGGTTGAGATAAAAGCGAAAATATTAAAACCAACATCAAGCACAACCATTGACAAGGGCGTTGCGAAGGTGCTGGATGATATTATAAAACGCCGATATCTCGGCAGAAAGAGAGGATAAAATGACCGTTATTGAAAATATGAGAGCCAGAGGAATCGTACCCAAAGCGGTTTTATACGCGAGGTTTTCCTCCGACAATCAGCGTGAGGAATCCATTGAAGCGCAGGTTCGTGCGATCAAGGAATACTGTGAGCGGAATCATGTTGTGCTGATTGACGAGTATCTGGACCGTGCAAAAAGCGCAACCACCGATGATCGTCCGCAATTTTTGCAAATGATTATGGATGCCAAGCAGCAGAAATTTGGTCTTGTCATTGTCCACAAGCTCGACCGATTCAGCCGTAACCGCTACGACAGCGCCTATTATAAACGAGAGCTGAAGAAGAACGGTGTCACATTAATTTCGGTGCTCGAGCAGATGGATGACAGCCCGGAGAGCATTATTCTGGAATCTGTGCTGGAGGGCATGAGCGAATATTACTCTAAAAATCTTGCCCGCGAGGTGATGAAAGGAATGAGGGAATCGGCTATTAAATGTCAGGCGGTCGGCGGCCGGCCGCCGTATGGCTATGACGTCAACGGCGAAACCAAGCACTATGAAATCAATGAACACGAAGCGGTTGCGGTGAGGAAAATCTACGACAGCGTGCTGACCGGGATCGGATACAATGAGATTCTGGCAACGCTGAACCGAGAAGGCTTCAAAACACGCCTTGGAAAACCGTTCGGTAAAAACAGCGCACGAGATTTTACGCAATGAAAAATACAAAGGCGTCTATGTTTTTAACCGGAGTGCCTCCAAGAACTACAAGGGTACACGCAACAATCACCATAACAAGACAGACGAAGAAATCATTCGGATCAAGGATGGTATACTGATCTTCTGACCAGCGGTAAACTGAATGATTATCTTACCGACCTGAACAACGAAGCTGAGACGATGTTTTCTCAGCTAGTGAAACAGATGGCGAAAAAAGAAGGTGCAACTGAACAGTTGAAAGCCGCCGATCAGATGGTTTGGGTGCAACGGATGAACAATATTCGAAACAGGGCAATGGAAATGACATATAGTGATTTAATAATCATATAACGCCAAGTGGCAACTTGTTAACTATTCAAGTTGCCATTTATTTTTATGCGTTATTCATCAATCGAGTTAACAACCCATATCTTCTTAAGCGGAATTAGTTCCTTAATATCGTCACCCATAACATCATAGTATTTTAAAAACTCCTCTATTATTTCTTTGTGCGTCCACAGGCGAATATCAAAAAACTGTTTTGCCGTTTCATTAATAACAGATGTTTTAAAGCCACTCCATGAAACAAGCAAACCGTAATCGGCGTTAAAATTCTTCATTACTCCCCCGAGTTGATCGAGTACAATACGATCAATTGGTGTATCAGAAGATTTTACCTGAACACATATTTTTTGACCGCCAAATCCCAAAACGCCGGAAGATGCGAGAATATCTACGCCCTTATCAGGCCCAGCAGGGCTAATGTAAGTAGTAAAACCTTTCGCACGCAGAATTCCATCGATTATTTGAGCAAGTCCATGACCTTTCGTTTTCCGAATCATCAAGTTTGAAATATCTTCGATGGCATCCATTTCTATATCGCGATTTTCAGGTTCATTTTCAGTAGGCAGCTCTGGTATTGTAACGGCAGCTTTTTTACCATGTTGAAAAGCCTTTACAACAGTCATAATTCGATCTTCCTGTTTGATTCTACAAATGGTCATGAACGCACCAAACGAGAAAAGAATATCTTGCTCAAATTTAGTGCGCGGAATATTAAGCGAGATCCATTCTACTTTTCTGGAGTGGTAATATGGATTCTCGTTGTCAGGCAAGTATTCGTAGTCTCCCAAAATCTTTCCAAAATGAATAACTGGATTTATTTTGCTGGGAAGAACAACGATCTCGCCCTTCTTCATCTCATTCCCGAAGGGCCACACTTGGCTTGCCCAGTTCATGGCTGTCTTGACTTTCGTGTCAGGATCATTATCTACAAAATACTGTTGCAAATCATGCTTCGTCGGAAACTTCGTGATTGCTTCCGGTAGATTGTTCCAAGTGCAGTAGATGCGATTCTCTTCGAGAAATTTATTTTCATACTCGCCGTAGCGCCCGGCGCGGCATAACCACATAGACATTTTTCGCTTTCCTTTCAAATATAGTTCATATACAGTAGAAGGCTTTAAGTTCAATTTCAAGATTGGCTCTTAGTTCTGCGACGCCATTGCCGATATTTTTATAGCCAATTATTTTATAGTGATCAACATCAAATTTTGCAGGGTCATATGGATGATCAGGATCGGTAGGATTGCTAATCAGATACAAAATTTCTGCCGTATTTCCAAGTTTTGCCCGAAGTAAGCCCTGCGCAAAGCCGGCCTCATAATACACATTTGCATTTTGCTCAGTTAAGTCTGCAATAAGTAGTCCTGCATCCTGTATTTTATCAAGCATTTCATTGACGATATCATAAGAGAAACCGACAATCTGTTTATCAATTCGTATCGGCGCAAGCAGGTCAGTATCATTTTCACGGTTAATCTTTTTAACAGATTCACATATAGCTTCAAACACAAAGTCAAGTTCAGGCTTGAATGGCATGGCAACGAATATTTGCTTTTTACGTAAATCATAGATGCTATTGAAAACATCAATCATGCTTGCCGGGTCAAAATCCTTGACGTTGTATAACTTGTTTTTTACAAACCATGTATTATAAGCGGCCAATTTTGGACTTTTTTGTTTGCCGCCTTCAAAACAGTAAAACACATAGGGAACAAGGGCGAAGCGGTTCTTACAATGCTTAATAAGTTCATTATCAGCAAAATATGTATGTTCCAGCATACTTAGGACATCGGCAATATCATCCTCTGTAACGGTGGCACCCCTATCAAGGAAAAATTTTATGCAATAAAGAACAATATCCTCCTTATCCTCGAGGAATTCCGAGATGTTGACAAATCTTAAATTATTATGTTTCTCGAGATATGCTTTTGTTAGGCTAAATTCCTCTCCAAATTTTCTTAACTCTGGCACTGAGAAGAGATTGAACAAGCCTCGATACTGCTCAATATGGCTTAAAGGTTTAGCTTTTGAGTTGATGTTGTGAAATATCTCCATTTCTGCGCGTGCCGTTTTTACTGCATCAAAATTATTGTTATAGTAATCATTAGTTAGAAGAATAATACAAAATGGAACGTCATACTCAGCTTTTTTGTTTTCAAGTAACTTCATTGCGTCCAACCTGTGATTGCCATCAATTCTCCTAAACGGTTTTATTTGCGAATCCGGAAGGGTGCATTTTGCCATTGATATATCAGCAATGCCGCTAATAATTCGAGTAAATGAAACCTTTTCCTTGTCTTTCAGGATGACTCTTGTTCTGGATGGCAACATATCTCGGATTGTATTATCGAAAGTTAAAAAATCCAACGGGCTAATACTGCCGCTATGTATCATTCCACCGTAGAATACGGGATTGATTGCGCTGTCAAACCAATCGTTAATTGAGTATGCTAATACAATTTCCGGAGTATAAACGAATTGACCGTCAAGGATAAAATTTGCAATGTCTTCAACGTGGGCATCTTCTGGTTTCCTTTGATAGGCATTGTAGGGCTCCGAATACTTAATTAGCAATGATGAGGGTGCGTATCCCCTAAAGACATAAAAGCTATTGTAGCAGTTTTCTATAATCCCATAAATTGAATTGGGCATATTTTATCACCCCTTAAGTAATTCTTTCTCAAACTGAGCTTTTGCCGTGGCCCATTCCTGTTCAGCCTTTTGCCGAAGTTCGTCCGCATACTGCTTTCTTCTGTTCGCTTCGTGGCAAATTTGAGCTTGAATTTTTTCTGAAGGAATAGGAATAATTACTTTTTTTAGCTCGTCCGGTACTATCTCAGGATAGTTGCCACCACTACTTCTTTGCAACATCTGTTGAAGAATGTAATCATTCAATAAAATCCATTGTAGGTACTCTCTTGAAACATCCTTCCTCTTTAACTTACGCAATATACAAAAGCCAGTTGAAGCAATTTGTATACCGTTTTTATCGCAGGTGGCAGTTGCAATTGCACCGCGGTGTGGGCGTGTCGTAGATACAAGAATGTCACCATTACGAACAATCATCTTTGCGCGGCTTGGAGCTGCATTTTTCGAAATCATTGATAAGCTATATGAATTTTCTTTTAATTTAATATTGGAAATTTCAATATAAGGAAACTCATCATCAAAAAATTTTTTTTGGTTCCATGTTTCATTGGAAAACTCAATGATATTTCCTAATGTATCATGATTGACTTTCATGATCTCATCGACACGTCTGGTATAGTACGGGTTATGATATTCGGTATCTATTCGGGACAGTAAAGCGCGGTTTCCACTAACTGCGAATATGTAGGGCTTTTCTGCTGACTCCTCTTCTAAACCCAAGATTTGGTGAATGAAAAGATCAAGCCCAGAAAAAAGCAATTCTGCATCAAACATCATTCGGCGATAGGCAAATCCGCCGAAATGATAGGATATATGTTTGTATGAGCCCCTGCTGCCTCTGTTCGATGATTCCTCGCGACCAAGTCCGCGAACTGGATACTTATTACCGGTCATCAGATGCGCGTAATAACTCCAGCGGCAGCCGTCATATCTCACCGGGCGTTCAATCCACCGAACTGGGTTATACTTTTCGCTTAAATACTCAAGAGCCATAATACCGTATAGATACATCAATTCTTCATTTGGTTTTCTGGCGGTGTATATTCCAAGATCGTTTATATCGTTATTAAGTGCTTTTATCGATGAAACAAAGGATTCAATAACCGGTGTAAAAACGCATTTTGCCTTTTCGTTGTATTCGTTTACTTTATCAGAATAGATAATGAATTGTGTTCTGTATTTACCCTTTGACGTTTCAGACATCGCTTCACGGTATATTAGATTTTTCAAACAATCCTCAATATAATAAGCCGGAACACCGCACAGCTTTGCAAGCTCTTCAACCGTTTTGGGCATTTCATAGCAGTAATAGAGAATGTTTTGGGATAAAGCATCGTTGATATACACATATGGAAATGGGCTTATTGGATCTTTGTAATTACCATCGCCGTTAATTCGAATTTGAAGATTTACAGGTCGCAATGCTGTTTCGTTCATTTCTGTACACTCCTTTTTTAGTTTCTTCCGAGCCTCCGAAAGACGCCATGTGATAGTGCCTTCCGAAATATTAAGCTTTTCGGAAATTTGTTTTGTTGAAAGGTTGTCATAATAGTAGAGAATGACAATATCACGATATATCGCTGAAAGCATAGCAATTTTTGTTTTCAGCGAATCGTATAACTCTTCGTTTTCATCACCGTATTCATCTTCGTAAGGTATTACTTCAAGTGTATCATAGGAATACATCGCGCGCTGTTTTCCCATATAACGCTGAAATGTTTTTGTTACATTGCCCGCAACACCCCAAAACCATGGTTCAAATTTGCTGTCATCCTTCAGCTTTGGCAGCTCTCGCACCGCTGTAAATAATATTTCCTGTGCCAGCTCGTCGGCTTCTTCCCGTGAATATGTGCGGTTGACAGCATAACCGTATACCTTTTCAATGTAGCTTTCAATAATATTCGCTTTCATTCTCTCACCTACCTTTCGACTATAAAGTGTCAGAAATAGATTTCTCATTGGGCGGATTACAAAAATATTTTATATCTGCATACGCCAAAACCATTTTCACGCACTATAACATCCTCGTGTATACTGCCAAGCCATTTGCGGCTGAAAGATGTTGTTCCGAAATAGGCATCAAAGTTGGCCACCGGCAGCACTACCCAATCGTAATTTTCTGGCTTGCTCGCAAGATAATACTGTACAAGTGTTGGCAGCACCGATTCCGGCACACCTTTTGGCGTGACAGCGGACAACTTTTGCAGTATTTCAGGCAATAACGGTGTTTCATTGTTCTTTAATGCGCCTTGTTCCAGTGCATCGGATAAAACATCATCAAACCGCAGCACCCACGCGCCTTTTGTATTGGCGGAGAACAGCGGCACCTGAAACTGCATGATCTTCTTTCGCCAAGCGGCATCAAACCCAATGGACAATCGTTCGCAGTTGGCAGCAGCACTTTTCATCACCTTGTCCGGGTTCTGCTGGACAAAGGCCACGATTTCATGTACATGTCGATAAAACCAGCCGCTGCCGTTTGCATCCACAAGCTCGGGGAATTCGCCATGCAGTTCTTTAAAATCCGTTTGACTTTGCCCTTCCTTTTTCGGAAGGGCTTTTTTGGCGTCCGGAATACTGCACCAAGCACAAAGCGCACGGCGGGCAAGGTCAATCTGCAGTCCTGTGCCAGTCTGCCACATATAACCCCGTGTAATAATCGTCAGCACACGGGACAGACCTTCAAACTTCATGAGCATGTCATAGGTAAACCTGCCGAGATAGGTACTGTCATATTTGTTTTCAGAACGGTAATTAACAATGCCGGTGTAAGCATTGAATTTTTCGATTTCATTCAGCATAGTTGTCACCGTCCTTTCACAGCATTAGGCTCAATGCGGTCAAGCAGTACCTCAAATGCGAAGCTTCGCTTGCCAAGTGCAACAGCACACCGCAGTGCTTCATCCGGATTGATTTTCAGATTGATATACTGCCTGCACCGTTTGGCAATCAGTTCCTTATAATCTTTTCCGACGTTTTCATAAACGGTCATCATATATTTAAGTGTGGTGCTGTCACCCTTGCGGTGAAGTGCGTATTTACGGGATTCCTCCGCTTTGTACATATCGTCAAGGTCGCAGAGAATATCACCGAGTACACGACACCCGCCGAAACGGAAATCGGCAAACAGTTCCGTATATTTTTCATCTATATTATACGGGAGCACCGTAAACAAAAAATCCTCCCGCTGCTTTTGGTTCATCAGATGCCACTTTTGCACGGTCAGATTACGCCGGTATCTTGCCACATGCTCCGCCGGACAGTCGTTCAGCACACCGTAAAGCTCATCCGCTGTAAAAGTATTTTCCTGTCCGCGTGCATACAGAATCCGTTCAATATCGCTGTGGCGGGTCATGCTTTTGTGCTCGATCCGGCTGATTCGGATACGTTTTAACACTTCTTCATAGTCCTCAATGAGCGTCCGCATATATTCCACACTCTCCGCTGATAAATTGTCCTGCCAGCCGGGCTTTGCCGCAAATAAAAACAGCTCAGAATCTTTTGCCGGTTTAGCCTTGATTTTCGGCGTATGTTCTTCCAACATCTTTGCAAGATACGGCAGCTTTTCTACATTGGAGCTTACGGTGTCCCAATCTATGCTGTTAAAAAACTTATCCAATTGTTCTTTTTTTGTCAGCTCATACCACTCTCTGTTTTCATCATCACCGACAATCGCCTTGTACTTGAGAAACGGACTACGGCTGACCGGCTTGTGATTCAGATAGTCGGACAAATCCGGCTTAATCCCGCTTTTCACGGAATCAATTTCAAGCCCGGTGAGAATTTCAAGCATTTCTGTGTCTTCCCGCAAACGCTCCCGCTCCTCATCGGAGGAATTTTCATCGTATGCGACGATGCTGCGGTCAAACGCCGCATTGCAGATTTGCCCGATGCGTGTAGAAAAGGTGCTGCGGACTGTTTCAAAGCGTGCTTGCCAATCGTTTGCGTCACGAATGAGCGTCGTGGCCGACGGAATCTTCAAAAGCGGAATGCTGCTGCGGTAGTTGAACGGATCGTAATCGTTGTCACGATAATTCCGGGCAATACAGGCATTCAGCAGCGGATCGGAGATGGTTTTGATCATATCGCCGTCAAAGTCCGCACCGCCCAGGCGTTCCGGAATCAGCGTGCGGGAATCCACCATAATGACATAATTCAGGTGTGAAAGGTACCTTTGTCGCAGCGGACCGATGAAATCCGGCGGCAAAACGGCGGCTTCTTCATTACGGGCAATATGCGGATTGCGCAGCAGGGTGTAACGGTCGTTTTCGGTATAAACGGCTCCCGGCGCGTAGGCGGTTGTACTGTTATAGCATTCGTTTTCAAGCCTCACGACAACGCCCATATATTGATCGTCCGTATCGGAAACGGTTTTGACAAGCATTTTGATAAACCGCATCAAGTCACCCGACAGATAGCGGTTATCTCCGGAAATGAGCAGCCGTCCAAGCGAATATTGCTTCAAAAGCGTTTGCGCCCGGCTGTCAAGCTCCTTTGCGTAAATCGGTTCAGCAATAAACAGTGGGTTTTTTGTGATGATTTTCACAAGTGCCATATCCCGTTTTGAAGTGTTTTCTTTTTTAACTTCATCGGTAAAATACTGTATCCGCTTTTCTAAATTGGCAGTAATGTTATAGAAAGCGGTTTCGGTTACTTTTGTGATCCAATGGCGGCTGTCTGACTCGGGACTGTGATCCCAGCCAAGCGGCAAATCCGCCGGGCGAAACTCATCGGATTTAAGCGCAGCGGTTGTAAGAAACTGATAGTTCAGCTCCGTATATTCGTCTGCTTCTGCCTGCCCGAAGCCAGAGATATACAGCGCATGGCGATATTTTTTGCAGCGGTCAAGATATTGGGAAAAAGACAGGCCGTTTTCTGTCATCCAGCCGAAACCCTTGAACATGCTTTTTGTAAGAATGACATCAACTTCATTGACCGGGTGCTTCTTGTCCCAGATATCAATGATATACGGTACATCGAGTTCGAAAAAAAGTGCTTTGAAATCCACCTCATGAACCACGCCCTTGATATACGGCATACGAATCTGAAAAGAGTGATGAATATGTTTGTCGCAGTAAGCGATATCTATTTGATTGGAAAGCTCGGTTGAAATCAACCCCTCACCGTCAAACTCGGTTACTTCAATATCGGCGGTTTCCGAAACTCGGCTGTATTTACGCTCGGCATTGTCGCTGCCATCATCTTTTACGGTAATGATATTGGCTTCGTATACGGGTGTGATGGGATTGTCAACCACGACAATGCGTTTGTCGTCCCATATGTCAGTATCTTCAAATCGGAATCCACTTGTCAGCATCAATCCGTTGTAGGCATACAGCTTGCTTAATTGGCACAAGCCGATATTCATATTAAGCATAATGCGCTTTCGTACAGGCTCATAAAAATCCTCGCGGATAAAGGAAAGCCGGGAATTGCGGCTCATGCTGCCGGAGCGCTCAAAGGCAACATAACGATAGGCGCCTTTCCCAAAATCAAGCGTAATCCCCTCCGGGCGAAACATGGCTTCTGCCTGCTTTTGTCGGTCAATATATTTTTTCTGTACGGCTTTGCGGTCAAAGATGCCGGAGAAATCCACATAGAAAAGAATGTCCGCCAGATCCGGAATTGTTTCCACGCCAAGTGGTAATTTGAAATCGTCGCCGTGCAGGACGCACATTGTCTGGAAGAACAACGCACAGTCATCCTGGGTCTGCGGCGCAGAATGAGAAATACACTTTTTTGTGGCATCTTCATTAAGTATGAAATTATAGCTGCCATCGTCCGTCTCTTTTGCATTCCGCAAAATTGCCAGTGCTGACAACTCTCTGATGATATACTTTACCTGCATACCGTTCACCGTCCTATTTATAGTATTATACCATAAAATTGTAAATATTTCAATATGAATACTGCTCCCACACTTTAGTGCCGGGAGCAGTAGATTTTATAAAGGAAGGAGAAAAATCATGGTACTCAGAATCAACGAATCACAGATTGATCGGGTAAATGAGCTTGTGAAAAGGCTATGCTGTAACTGTGATGAAGGCAACTGTTTGTTGCTTGATGATGGTGAGACTCATCCCTGCATTCAGCTTATATCGGTTACAGGTATCTACTGCAAATATTTCAAAGAAGCGGTTTTACCAGCTGAAAAAAAGCTGTATGCGGAAATTATCAAGTACACAAAATCAAAAAATGAAAGGAAGAAACAAAATGAAAAACTTGGGCAATACAATAATCATCGGCATTGACCACGGTTACGGCAACATCAAGACGGCAAATTGCTGCTTTGGCACAGGCATAATCGCTTCTGACAAGGAACCGGTATTCAAGGAAAACTTACTTGTCTGGAACGATAAGTATTATTTGATCGGAGAAGGCCATAAGGAGTTTTCGGCAGATAAGATGCTGGATGAAGACTACTATGTGCTGACCCTTGCGGCAATTGCACGGGAGCTAAATATCTGCAAAATATATTCAGCTGATGTGTTTATCGCCGCAGGACTGCCGTTAACTTGGGTGAGCGAACAAAAGGACGACTTCAAGAATTATCTGCTCCAGAATGATATAGTGGATTACACCTTCAGGGGTAAGGATTATCACATCCATATTCTCGACGTGGATGTCTACCCGCAGGGCTTTGCGGCAATTATCAACAATCTCGGCGATTTCACAGGTGTGAATATGCTCTGCGATATTGGCAACGGCACTATGAATGTGATGTATGTCAACGACAAAAAGCCAGATCCGCGAAGATGCTATACCGAGAAATTCGGAACTCATCAATGTATGCTTCAAATCCGTGAAAATCTGATGCGCATTTATCACACGGAACCGCCGGAAACGACTGTCACACGGGTACTTCGTTTCGGAACAGCGGACATTGATGAAGCCTATCTTAAAACCATCACAGATACGGCAAGAGAATATGTGGGCGGCATATTCCTTAGACTTCGTGAACATGGTTATGACCCGAAGCTGATGAAGCTGTATATAGTCGGCGGCGGTGGCTGCCTTATCCGCAATTTCGGCAGTTTTGACGGAAGTCGGGTTACGATCATCGACGACATCTGTGCTACTGCCAAGGGTTATGAGAGAATGCTTGAAATGAAACTGCTCCGCAACGGTGGTAAATTATGAAACCGAAGCGTATCAGCATCCGCTTCAACATGGAAAATGAAGCAGACCGGAAAGCGTGGGAGTATTTGCAAGGCTCTGATGGCTCAAGAAATAAAGCGGTAATTGCAGCAATCAATTCCTATTTTGAGCCGGTCAATTCCTCCATTGCAGATATTGTATGGCAGACAATCCGGGAGTGCTTTCAAAATGTTTCAATGATACAGCCGTTGCAGGAAGAACAACCGCCCACGCTCACGGAAGATGAAAATGCGCTGCTGGATTCCCTTGACGACTTTCTCGGCGGCTGACGGCATAACTGTGATGCCACTTTCAGGCGATAAAAAAGTATGGTGGCATCAAAGCGATGCCGCTACAACACCGAAAAAACACAGATCAAAAGAAGTGAACCGAAGATAGAAAAGAGAACGAATGAGGCATACCGAGAATGGCATTTATTTGCTGCAAATGGTATGTCTCATACTGTAACAAGCAGGGAACTTGTACGGCAAGTTCCGGCTCAGAATCGGCAGCTTTGCCGATTCGTTCTTTGAGGGACTTCGTCCCCCAATCCCCCTAACAGAAAGAAGGTTCTATATCAATAGGAATTTCAAAGAAAAACCGGAGCGGATTGAACTCCGGGTAACACCGCAGGAAAAAAAGAAGATTGAACAGCTTGCTAAGAAATGCTGCTTGTCACTTTCCGAATATATACGCAAAAGGGCGCTCGGCTACGCACCAAGAACGGTGCTGCCGGGCGTCTTTTATGATTTCAACAGAAGGCTGGGTGAACTGCTAAATACAGAGCTCTCGCCGGTAACAGAAAAAGCGGTTTTGCAGTTGTTTGATGAAATACATTCAGAACTGCTTACACCGGGCAAACAGCGAACTGGCGAAATTGCAAAAGAAATGGGCGGTGATGTGACGTGGCCACCACCGGATTCTGGCCTGTAAAAGGTGCGCTTATAGATGTAATTGAATACGCACGCAACCCGGATAAAACCACCGATAATATGTATCTGGACGACGATCTTGCCAGAACGCTGGAATATGCTGAAAACGATGATAAGACCGACAAAAAGATGTATGTGTCCGCAATTAACTGCCCGAAGCAAAGAGCGTACGAAAGTATGATGACAACCAAACGGCGATTTGGAAAGCTCGGCGGCAATGTGGCATATCATGGATTTCAAAGCTTTGCATCAGGTGAGGTTACGCCGGAGGAAGCACATGAAATTGGTATGGAGACCGCCCGCCGCATGTGGGGCAATGATTATGAGGTCGTAATTACCACTCATTTGAATACGGATAATCTACACAATCACATGGTCGTAAACTCCGTATCCTTTAAAACCGGACAGAAATTTGAAAACCATATTTCCGATCATCACCGTCTGCGTGAGATATCCGATGAAATCTGCCGGGAGCATGGAAAATCCGTATTGGAGCATTCCAGCTTTTACGGCGGAAACAAAAAAGAATATTGGATTCACAAAAGCGGCGGTATGACACACCGGGATATTTTGAAGGCGGATATTGAGGAAGTATTAAAGTATTCCAGAAAATACGATGATATGATTTATCGCCTGAAGGCATTAGGTTATCAGCTTGACCGTACAGACGATCGCTATCAGCATTTGACCGTCAAGGCAAAAGACTGGAAGCGACTAATCCGGCTTGACAGTATCGGATATACCAGAGATGTCATCGAGGCACGCTTTGATGAGCATTATGAGGATTTGTATTTCTTTCAGATTCAAAACGCACATCCTCAGTACAAGCCGAAAGAATATCCGCTTTTAAAGCTGGAACGGGAGTTGGACTACGAGATCGCACATTCTCACGATACTGCTGTTGTACTAATGGATCTTGTATTTTACCTCATCCTGCAGCTGCTGAATCTTGCCAAAGATGAAATTGCCCGTGATCAGCGCCGACAGCCACTTTCTCCATCAATCCGAATGGAACTCACAAAGCTTGACCAAATACAGAAAGAATACCTGCTTCTCGCCGATAATCACATTCATTCGGCTGAGGAGCTTTCTGTATTTTTGGGCGGTGTTTCTGATCAAATTCACGCCTTGGAACAGGAACGGCAGCATTACCGCAATCAGATACGCCGGTGCAGGCTGCCGGAAACGGAAGCTGAATTAAAAGAGAAATGTAAGGAGTTATCTGCAAAAATGGAGCCTTTACGAAAACAACTTCGCACAGCTAACAGTATTGCAGAGCGTTATCCACGATTACAGGAATTATTGAAAACTGAGCGGGAAATGGAAATTACCGCTCGAAACAAAGAAAGAGATAGGAGTCGATAAATTATGAATGCACAAAACACCACCAAGACAAAAGCCAAGGCGGCAAAAATCCCGCTTGAAAAACTGCATCCCTTTGACGTTCATCCGTACAAGGTGCGGGACGATGAAGAAATGGAAACACTTGCGGACAGCATCCGAGAAAACGGTATTTTAACGCCGCTGATTGTGCGACCATTAGAAAATACTACAGATGAATATGAAGTAATCTCCGGTCACAGGAGATTACACGCAGCAGAAAAGGCAGGGATTACAGAAGTCCCTGCCTTAATTTATGCCCTCGACCGTGATGCCGCCGCCATTGCACTGGTAGACAGCAATTTGCACCGAGAACACATTCTGCCGAGTGAAAAGGCTTTTACCTACAAATTGAAAATGGATGCACTTAATCATCAGGGTATTACTTGTGGACAAGTTGGCCACAAGTCCCGTGAGGATATTTCAGATACCGAAAGCGGTAGACAGATTCAGCGTTATATCCGCCTAACCAATCTCATTCCACAGATTCTTGAAAAAGTGGACGACAGCAGAATTGCCTTTACCCCCGCTGTTGAGATTTCATACCTTGCCGAACAGGAGCAACGAGATCTGCTGGATACCATGGAAAGCGAAGATTGTACTCCTTCGCTTTCCCAAGCGCAGAGGCTTAAACGGCTCAGTCAGGAGGGACATCTGAACATGGATGTCATCTTTGCTATTCTCACCGAAGAAAAAGCCAATCAGAAAGAAAAACTGAAAATCCCAGTGGAGCGCGTACGTGATTTCTTCCCGAAGGATTATACCGCAGAGCAGATGGAAGAAACCATTGTGAAAATGTGTGAGGAATGGTATCGCAAGAAAATGCGTGACCATGATGCACGGTAAACAACCGTATAAAAATAAACATTCCGGCAGCTTTGCAAATTTGCAAGGCTGCCGGTTTCTTATTAAAATGGAGGTACTGTATGCTTTTTATAATAGAAAAAGTCGCCATTACCCGCGAAGAGCTTTTAAAAGAGGATTTTACCCATAGGGAAGTACAGGACGGTTCAGACGCCGACCAAAAGCCTGTGGAAAATATTCTTTGTGAAATGGTATCAAGAATCATAAATGAAAATAAGGAGGTAGCATAATGACACCAATCGAATCTATGGCAAGAAGAGGGAGAACGCCAAAAGTTGTGCTTTACGCACGCTTTTCCAGTGATAATCAGCGAGACGAAAGTATTGATGCTCAGCTACGGGCAATGCACGAATACTGTTCAAAACTGGGCGCAATCATTGTAACGGAATATATCGACAGAGCAAAATCGGCCACCACGGATGACCGACCGGAATTTCTTCATATGATTGATGATGCTAAAAATGAGGAATTTGACTTTGTTATCGTCCATAAGCTCGACCGATTTTCACGTAACCGGTATGATTCTGCACATTACCGGCACGAGCTGAAAAAGCATGGCATTAGCCTTGTCTCGGTTATTGAACAACTGGACGACAGCCCGGAGGGCATCATCATGGAAAGCGTTTTGGAGGGTATGGGTGAATACTATTCCAAAAACCTTTCCAGAGAAGTGATGAAGGGAATGAAGGAATCCGCACTGCAGGGACTTGCCACTGGCGGGGTTGCACCTTTCGGTTTAGCGATTGATACGCAAACACGAAAATATATCATTAACGAGGACGAAGCCCCTGCGGTTCGCTTTATATTTGAGCAGGTTTCCAACGGTGTTGGATATACAAGAATTATCCAACAGTTAAATGAAATGGGTTACCGTACACGCAAAGGTAAACTGTTTGGAAAGAATTCTATTCATGAAATTCTGCGTAATGAAAAGTATAAGGGTGTATTTGTTTTTAATCGCAGTCAGGGGAAAGATTGCACCGGCAAGCGCAACAATCACTACAGAAAAGATGAGGAAGAGATCATTCGCATTCCCGGAGCCATTGAACCGATTGTAGATGAAAATACCTTTGATGCTGTCACAAGAATTATTGCATCCCGCCGCAGGGCTACTCCTATAAATGCAAAAGAGGTTTATTTGCTTGCCGGAAAGGTATATTGCGGCGAGTGCGGTTCAGCTATGACCGGAAATCGTAAGCACGCCGGACGCAACAAGACTTTATATGTGACTTATCGCTGCGGCGGCAGTCATCTCAAAGGTCGTATTGACTGCAAGAACAAAGAAATCAGTCGTGACAAGCTGGAAAACTTTGTGATGAAAGAGCTTGCCAGAGTGATTTTCAATGATGAAACCCTGAATAACATTATAGCGGAATATCAGGAGTTTTGCGCTCGCAACAATGAAAACGGCATTCAGAAAATTGAAGTGATTCAAAAAAAGCTGCAAGCCGTACAAGGCAAAATAGATAATCTGATTCAATTAATGGCTGAAACCGGAAGCAAAAATGTTGTGCTGACGCTTGGCAAGCTGGAAAAAGAGCAGGAGCAGCTGGAAACAGAGCTGGCGAAAGCAGAGGCTGAGCTGAATTATCCGACGATTGATGAAAATAAAATCCGTGCAGCCTACAAAACCGCACGGGAACAGTTCCTTTTCGGCGAATTACCGGAAAAGCAACTGCTGATAAATCACTACCTGAACAAGGTCGTGGTTTACAAGGAGCATATTGAGGTTTTCCTCAACAAGCTCCCTACATATTTGCTCACACTGGATGATGGAATGTTCACCGCCCGGTGGGGAAGTCCTAAAAATGAAGAATCGCCCACAACTGAACCCCAAAAGGGTTCGGTTGTGAGCGAAAATGGTGGAGGCGACGGGAGTTTATCCGAACCCCTCGCCTCTCCGCTCAAAGCCGCATTTTCAGCGGCTTTCTCTATCAAGTCTATTGACACCTCGTTATGCGTTCCGCTGTAATTATACGTAATAATTAACTTATCATCATACAAAACAATCTTATTTACGAACATATCAATAATACGCCGTTGGTAGTCTTTGTCGTCCATGTCCCCGCCTTTAAACGATTCGAGAAAATAAATAACCTGTTCGCGTTCAAATGTCGGGCTTGCTATTTGTTCCTTTATTATCTCGGCGTTGAAATCCCGCTTTTCCCCCTCTAATTGCATAAGCCTTTCGCGGGTGGTATCCGTAATGATACCTTGCTCGATTGCTTTCATAATATTTTTTATTGACGTTTCGGTTTCTTTTAAACGGCTCTCGTAGTAACTAAGCATTGTATTGTCGTTCAGCTCGTCGGCTTGCGCCTCTATAACTAAATCGGCTATATGCTCGATAACCTCATTTTGCAAAACAAAATTAACGGTTCTTTCGACTACTAAACGCTCTAACTCGTCCTTTTTAACTGTTTTCTTTTTGCAAGTGTGTTGTCGTCGCTTTTTATTGATACAAGAATAATAATACCATTTACGCCCGCTTTTCCCCGTTCCGCTGTCTCCTATCATGGAGCCGTTACAATGTCCGCAAAACAATTTTGAAGTTAAGAGGAATTCAACCTCACCCCTGGAACGTGCGGGGGCTTTTTTATTTTTGTTCATCTTCTTTTGTACCCTTTCAAATAATGACTCGTCAACAATTTTCGGTATTCCGTCGGGTACGGTTACGTCACGCCAACGGTAAACGCCTATATATTGTTGATTTTGAAGAATACGAGAAACAGCTGTATGAGAAAAGCTATTACCCTTTGCGGATTTAATGTCGCGCGCGTCAAGGAAATCTATTATTTGAGCAACCGTCGAGCCGCCGTCGTACATTTCAAAAATCTGTTTAACAATATCGGCTTTCTCAATGTCTATTTGGTAATGCTTTTCGCTGTCAATCTTATAGCCGAGAGCAAGCCCCGCGCCGTTATACTTACAATGAAACGCGCCCTCACGCATACCGCGTATTACGTCCTCTCGTATTGTTTCCCATTGATACTCGGCGATACCCTCGAGAAAACATTCAAGTAAAATTCCGTCTTTTCCGTCGGGTATGTTTTCAGCGGCATAATGAACCTTTACGCCGTTACGCTTTAGCTTGATTTTGTTATAGATAATCTCCTCACGGTTACGCCCGAAACGGTTTACTTTCCATACTATAACAGCCTCAAACAGCCCCTTTTTACTGTCTTTGAGCATACGTTGAAATTCGAGCCTTTTATCAGTGTGCCCACTTTGTGCGCTGTCCGCGTAGGTTCCGACTATAGATATATCGAATTTTTTTGCATAATTCAGACATTCGCGTATTTGTCCCTCAATACTCTGCTCGGTTTGTTGGGGACCAGGCGAATAACGCGCATAAATGACAGCGTTCAAAGTTTGCACCTCCTCCGCCCGTTTCCTTTAACCAGGGAGCGGGCTTTATTTTTTTATGCCGTTATACTTTCCAACGATTCCCGCATTGTTGGCAAACAGCCTCGGAGTGAGTCTTTGATTTTGTTTTGCTATTTGTTATTAGCGGGATAATAAGGATTAAACCCGCAGTACATAAAGCGAGCAGAATCCAAAGGCACCAACCTAAACAACCCCTATGCTTTGTTTTGACATTCGTTACCGCCTGTACAGTTACGTTTTCGCTACCACATTTCGGACACTTCATAATAAAACCTCCTAAAATAAAATTATGTATAGTACGTTGTAAAAATAAATACAACGCCATTGCGCATTATTGGAATAGTTATTTTGACTTTGTAGGTAAGCGGATATTGTCCGCTTGTTTTAAAACCCCGCACATATCGGAGGCTATCTCGCAGTTTGAGCCATTTTCTATATTCAATAATTTGTCTATTGCGCCTTGCATTGAGGGGTTATTTCTGTATGCGGAGATAACTCTTTTTTCGTGTTCTGTAATTTCGGGGTTGAGTACAGAGGATTTCTCAACAATTTTTCCGCTTATAAGCTCGTCAACGTCAATACTTAACCTATCACAAATTTTAATAATGATTGAAACGCTACTACCGAGAATACCTCGTTTAAAGATGCTATCTACCGTTGAATATGGAAAATTGTTTCTCATGCAAAACTCGCGAATGCTCTTATATTGGCTCAATATATGCTCTTTTAACTGTTCCTCAATATTCATTACATTACCTCCGTTTGATACATAATATCATAGTATTTGCATAAATACAATAGAAATTCACGCACAAGCAAAAATATTAGAGAAAAACGCTTGACAATTACCGCACGTGCGTGTATACTCTGATTAAAGTTAACGCAAACGCGTGAATTAATTTAGGAGGTGAAAGTAATGTATAGAAATTTAGAGGCAGAGTTAAGGAGAAAGGGTATTACAAGAGCAAAGCTCGCCGAGGCTTTAGGAATTAACATTGCTACGGTTTCGGAAAAGCTGACAAAGCCTAACAGACTATGGCTATATGAGGCTTTGGAGATTCAAAGAATATATTTTCCAGATATGGAAATATCGTACCTTTTCGAGCAAGAGCAAGTGTCGGCATAACGGCAGAGATTACCTTACTACACCAAAAAAATAATAAGACGGAGTGATTTTATTATGACGTACAAATACATCAGCAATGGCACATTTGGCGCGTTTTATGCGGCAGAGCGCAAGGCGCGGGAATTGGGATTCGCAACGGGGAGTATGCAAAGAGACGCGCCAATCGGGGTATTTAATTCAAATTCTGAATATTGCGGGGATAAATGGCGATATGTTGACACACAAGGAAAACGCGAACTTGTTGGAGTCATTAAATCCAACGATTTCAGAGACGGCGACGTTGAACTTATTATATTTGATTGCGCCGATAAAAATCCGTGGACGGAGGCGGTGCAAAAATGAAAAAATTCATCAGAACGGCGCAAGGTTTTACAAACTACATAAGCGATAACGAGTTTGTTTTAAATGACAATTCTTACGAGAGGGACGAGCTCTCGGGACGTTGTTTTATCCTTAACACGCCGAGCGGGTTTTATACAAAAGCGGCTCGAGAGGGCGGACTCGTAAAACAGCGCATAACGAACGAGCGGTATAACGAGGCTCTTATAGTATGCAAGGCAATGTTACAGGAGGCGGCGGATTGATTGAACTACTCCACGGACAAGCTCTCGCAGAATTCCGAGCTCGTGTCGATTTAACAAAAGCAAACGAACCCGTACATAATGGCGAGTGGGCTAAATCAATGCAAGCTCTCCCGTTCACTACAAAAGTAAATAAAAGCATTACGCGTATTGTGGAGTGGATTATTTATTATGAGGGACAAGTCTATATTTCATTCAGCGGCGGGAAAGACTCAACGGTATTGTTGCACCTTTGCCGATATGTATTTCCCGAAATTCAAGGGTTATTCATCAATACGGGTTTAGAGTATCCCGAAAACGTCGAGTTTGCGTTATCAATAGAAAACGTTAAAGAAATTAAGCCTCGTATATCCTATAAAAAGGTTATAGAGGAATACGGATACCCAGTACCAACAAAGGAAATTGCTCATACCGTGCGTTGGGCGCGAAAAGGTTCGGAGTGGGCGTTGAATAAGCTCAACGGAACAAAGCTCGGAAAAGACGGCAAAAAATCAAAGTATTGTTGTGAAAAATGGAAATTCTTGATTGACGCACCCTTTAAAGTGTCGGAGGAGTGTTGCAAGGTTATGAAAAAAGAACCCGCATACGAATTCGAGCGGCAGAGCGGGAAAAAGCCGATTATAGGAACAACCGCCGAGGAAAGCGGGCAACGTAATTCGGATTGGCTTACTCATGGTTGCAATGCCTTTGATAATGAAAGACCGAAAAGCAACCCTTTGAGCTTTTGGACGGAGCAAGACATTTTAAGGTACATTAAGGAATTCAACTTGCCATACTCCGCCGCCTATGGAGACATAAAGCAAAAAGAGAGCGGGGAATATTACGTCACAGGCGCGCCGCGAACGGGTTGCATGGGCTGTATGTTTGGCGTTCATTTAGAACCAATGCCGAACCGCTTTCAAAAAATGGCTGTCACGCACCCGAAACACTATGACGCATACATAAACAAGCTCGGAGAGGGCGAAATATTAGACTATATCGGAGTAGATTACCGCCCGAGCAGTCAACTTACACTATTTAATAATGAGGAGGAATATTAATGAAACCTGTAAAATGCCCCGAGTGCGGACATGAATTTATTCCCGAGAGGGACGAGCCAAAGCTCGGAACCTGGACTACCCAGGAGGACGAGCAGTTATTACATAGTTACCAGGCAGAGCGAAAGCTCATTCGCGAGATTGCCGACGAGCTCGGCAGAACCCAGGACGCAACCCGCAACCGCTTATATGAGCTACGCGGAGCGGGCAAAGCGAAAGCCGTTTCCGTTGCCGTTCAAATGACCTCAAAGGAATATGACGAAATGAGAGCGGCTCGGGATAATTTAAAAGCCGCAAAAGCGGCAGAACGACAGCTCAAAAATACCGAGGCAGAGTTAGCAAGCCTCTATTCAGCGGTTAGCGAGCTTATTTCGGCAAAGCGGAACCATAAGAACACCGCCCCACAATATGATAAATTGTCCGAGTTGGCGGAGACATATTACGGCGGAGTATTTGAGGAGGCGGCAATATGAGCAACACCGTTGTTATAAGTGAGATACCGTCGCACGAGGCGAGATACCTTGCACGGGAAACGCTGAAAGCCGTTGAAAGGTTCTTTTCCGCTCCTGGTACGAAAGAGAAATACGAGGAATGGTTAAAAGAATACCGAAAAAGGAAAGCGGTACATAATGGATAGCCAGGAATTAAAGCAAGCACTACTCGACGGTTCCCCCGTTTCGTGTAACGGAATCAATTATAAATGTGTGTCGGCAATTATTTATAGAGCCGCTAACGGCAAAATATTTACAGCGGCGGAGCTCCTCGACAAGAACCGCAATAGCGTTTCGATAGTGGAACCCGCTCGCGTGGAACTTACAAAAATATAAGGAGGATACATAATGAAAGGAATCATATTCAGACTTAACGGACACGTTCGCGCGGAGGAGTTGGAGAGAATCAGAGCGAACATTAAAAAGCAAATGCAAGACGGGCTCGTAGTTATCGACTCATTTTTTGCAAAACCCGAATTAATAGAGGGCGATTTTGCTTTTGTGGTTGAGGGTTTAAACGGAATCTATATTATGCCGAATAAGCTATTTAAAGAAAACGTAGCCATAGACCAGGAAAATGAGCGGCTCCGCGCAGACCTAAAGAAAGTATTAAACGAGCGGAACAACTTTGCCGACGAGGTAGGCGAACTCCACGAAAAAGCCTGTAGGCTATTCAATGAAAAAGAGGAACTATTGCGGGACAAGCTCACCAGGCAAGAACACACTATTAAAAAGGTTGAACGCGCTCTCGGCTTTCCTCTGTTCGATTGGCAGAAAGAATATATATTCAGCGGAAAGCCTTACGGAACGGAGATTGTATTTGCACGGAGAGCGGGGAAAACGCTCACTCACTGTTTGCGGCTTTGCCTTAACGACGGGGAGCCGATAAAAGCAAAACCGCGTTGTTGCACCCGCGACGAACGAGAGGAACTAATACGCTTTTCGGGAGAGGATGGAGCAACTCTCGACCGCCTCAATTATTTTGTTCATGACCTACACAGGATTTACAACACACTAAAAGACGCGGGCGGAATCGAATTGAGAGAAATAACATTTTAAGGAGGCTCGGTTATGGAGGGCAAAGTTAAGCTATTCACGCTATTAAAGAACGTCCACAAAGCAAACTATAACGGAACCTATGAAGAATATCAAAAAGCAATTTACGCGCTCGGGCAATGGGCTTATTCATTGTGGTATGGAGATACGTTACATATAGATTCTCAATATGCCCGAGTTTCGGTATGCGAACGAAACAAAATTGAACAGGAGGCAAAAAAGAAATGAATACAGCAATTATTATTACTCTCATTATTTGCGTTACCCTGGTTGCGCTTTCATTTATTAATAGGAAGAAATAAGGAGCGAGAGCTATGAACACGGATATTATGAGCAAAGCCGAGGCTATTAAAATTCTCGAGGATATTCAAAAAGAACTCATAAAACTAATATCTATACCTATGGGACGAAAAAACGGTAAAACGTCATACATATATGACGTAGTGAAAAGGATAGGAGCTCTCGAAATAGCAATCAACGAATTAAGGAGGAACCCAGGCAATGACACTCTATAAAACAAAACGCCCCTCGGAGCGGCTCTCTGCTCGCCGTATACGGAACGGACAAGTATTAAGAATCGCTCGGGGCGGTTATTCTCTACATATTAATATATATAGGTTCAAAAGAGCGGGTTTGCGCCTCCTCAAACGGAGCCTCATTATAGCGGGAACATTATTACTATTTAAAATAGGACAAGCCGCCGCATACACCGAGAGGGGCTATAAAGCATACGGCGGAGAAATGTTAATACTCCTCCTCCCTCTCATTGCTTATGTTATTAAGCAAAACATAAAGGATACAGCGGAGGCATACCGCACCGCCAGGGACGACGGAGGCTCGGAGGATTGAAACCAGGGCAAAAGAAAAGAGCGGCTATCGCTTGCACACGATAACCGCTCCGCAACCCGCTTTTGTGATTGCCTTACTACCTAATAAGTGTATCACAAAGACGGCGTAAAGTCAATACTTTTGCGTCCGAACGGGCGCATTGTCGGACTCGTAATGAATAATAACTAAACAACCATGAGAGGGTAAATTTAATACGCAGAGAGTAAGGAATACCCGTTCCCCCGTTCCCTTAAAATATTTATATTTTTTATCAAGGGAGAAAGTCGGAGAGGTGAGGGGGTGGGCGTTGGCTGTGGGAACAGTGTGTAAACTCCGCAGAGTTTTCCACGGTTTCCATAGACATAAGACCAGGGGGAGAGGAGAGGTGACTTTCTCTTTATCTTTTGCTCTCCTCTCCCCCTCTATTTGGACAATATGGAGGTTTAAATATAATGCGCTGTCTTTACAGAGAAAAATATTACGAATGCGGGGACTACCTGGAAGTTAATCTATTTCCCGCTTACAAAAAAGCTAAGCAGAGAAACAAAAAAGCAAAACCGACAACCGAGGTTCAAGAGAAATTGAATCAAACAAACGCGGAAAACAAACTTGTTAGGCTTATGAACGCAAATTTTACAGCGGACGACATAAAATGCGAGCTTTCATACGATAACAGTTGTCACCCCGAGAGCGACGAGCAAGCCGCCCGCGATTTACAAAATTTTTTAAGGAGGTTAAAGCGTTTCAGAAATAAGCAAGGTTTACCCGAGTTGAAATACATAACAGCAACAGAAAAGGGCACAAAAAAGGGGCGTTATCATCATCACATAACTATAAGCGGCGGCATTACCCCGAAACAGCTTGCGGAAATATGGGGCAAAGGATACGTTCAAAAAATACAACCGTTGCAGTTTGACGAGTGCGGAATCGTTGGAATAGCAAAATATTATCCGAAAGAGCCTATATTTTTTAAGCGTTGGAACACCTCAAAAAATCTCGTACACCCCGAGCCTCAAAGACGAGACGGCAGACTATCAAAGAAAGTTGTTGAGGAACTCGCCAGGGATACCGAGAACGGGCGTGAGTATGAAAAGTATTTCGACGGATATTTTTTCGCCCAGGCTCACAAGCTCATAAACGACTATAACGGCGGAGTTTATTTGCAAATTCGATTATACAAAAAGGAGGCTAATTTATGCAAAGTCAAAAAGCGAAAGCAACACCCGAAAGCGTAGAGCAAATTAATTTATTCCGTTGGGCGGGATATATGGCGGGACGGTACCCCGACATAAAGTTTATGTTCCATGTTCCGAACGGCGGCAAGCGCGACGCAACAACAGCGGCACGGCTAAAAATGGAGGGCGTGAAAGCGGGCGTTCCCGATATTGAGCTCCCCTCTGCTCGCGGTGGATATTTCGGGTTATTTATCGAAATGAAAATCAAAGGCAACAAGCCGACAGAGAATCAAAAAGAGTGGTTATCCGCGTTACAGGCTCGTGGATATTACGTTGCGGTTTGTTATGGGTGGGAACCCGCCTCAAAGCTCGTAGAGGAATATTTAAGCCTAAAGCCTACGGAAACGTTCAAGGAACACTATTCCCTCGCTCTTTCCGCTCTTACGGTGTGCGCCTCTGATTCTACGCCTTGCGAGGAGTGCCCGTTATATAAACCATGCAAGCAAGACCAGGTAAACATAACAGAGATATTCAATAAGGCGATAAATTTTGAAAGTGGGAGGTTTGGAGAAAATGTCGAGAGCTGAAACGTGCGTATGTTGCGGGGCTATCATTCCCGAGGGCTCGCAAGTGTGTTTTAATTGCAGATTTGCGGTAGAAAAAATAAGCCAATATCCGACAATAGCAATAATCGCAAGCATTAAGCCTGTATGGTGCGAAAAGATTTTCAGCGGAGAAAAAACTCTTGAAATACGCAAAAGCGCGCCTATTAAATATTTGCCATGTGAAAAAATAGTTGTATTTGTGTATGAAACAAAAGCATTATACAAAGGCTCGGGAGGTTGCCTGTTCAACGGAGCGGGCAAAATTACAGGTAAGTTTGAAATCAGAACCGTAATAAAAGGGTCATGGACAGACGACTACAACAGCATTTTACGCGGGAGTTGTTTAAAACAAGAGGAACTAATAAAATACGGACGTGAAAAAGATTTGTTCGGGTGGAAAATAGAAAATCCTGTTTTATTTAAAAAACCTATTGAGCTATCAGCTTTCGGATTGAGTAGACCTCCTCAAAGTTGGTGTTATAACGGTTATTTTGGAACAGACCTCGCAAACGGAAAAGATTTTACAGCAATAGGAGGAAAAACGATATGAAAATTAAATCAATAGCGAGTATTTGTAAAAACAACAAAAGCGTTATTCTCTACGAGGGGAAGTCGTGCCAATGGATAAGCGACGGAGCGGCAATATATCCGCTTTTTGGATTGCCTAAAATGACAAAAGAGAATATTTTCACTATGTTTGACGTTCCCGAGGAAAAGCAGAGCGGTTTTTACTTTGACAGCAAAGAGGAACTCCCGTCATTTTGCTTTAGTGACGCAGACGGCGGAGAGCGGCTCCTCGATAGAGCTACTCTTTCGGTTTGCGCAAAAGGGCACGTTGTAGAGCCTCTCAAAACCTCTCTCGGAATCGCTTTTATAAACGAGAAATATTTAGCACCGTTCGGAGATTGCGTAAACGGTTTTGAGCTATACGAGCGGGTTACAAAAAGCGGGCAAGTTTACATAGCTGTAAAAGAGGGATTTATACTCCTCGGAATCATAATGCCGTATGACCTGGTAAACGAGGAATTTGTAAACGACCTCAATTCACTGTTTCAGCTTTCGAGCGTTGCTCTTGCCAACAAACAGCAAGCGGAGCGGGAAAAGGAGCGGCAACGGAGCCTATTTGCGGCAGATAATGACGACGAGGAGGACGAGGAGCAATGAGCTATATCGCTTACATAGTTACTTTTGCCTCAATTATCGGGACAGTTGCGAATAGCTGTCAAAAACGTTGGTGCTTTCGAGTGTGGATATGCACTAATACGTTTTGGTGTATTTACAATGCGGCAAACGGTCAATACGCGCAAGCTCTCCTCTACGCTTTCAATTTTGCAATGGCGATTCTCGGGCTCATAAAATGGGCACAAAAAGAAAAGCAAAGAAAAAGAGCTGCCGAAATTCTCAACAAGGAATTTCAAATACCAAACAAGGAGGAATGTTTATGAATTATTTCAAAGAGGCGGAGCGGGTTTTATCATCAAAAACAACACTCAAAAAAGCGGTTGAAAATCTGAAACGCCGACAAGAACGGTTAATTAACAGCGGCGCACCTCGAGAGCCAGGGGCTATTGATTATTCAAAGCCTTACACGGACGCGCATTCGGTAAACGACACCTTAAACCAGTTGTTAGAACTCTCGGAGGTGTCAAAGGAACTCGCAGAAACAGAGAATTTTATAACCGAAATTGAGCGGGTTATAGAACAGCTCCCGAAAGAGTTTAAAAATATTGTTGTTTGGTGGTATATAGAGCGCAAGACCAAAGAGGAAATAGCCGAGCTCTTATATGTGGAATCCGTAACGACAGTATATGACATACGCAATAAAGCAATAGCGCAGTTTGCTATACTCTATTTCGGAGCGGGTGCTTTGCTCTCTACGTAAGCGTTGAAATAACACTGTATAGAAACTTGATATTTTAGGCTTTATACTGATAGCGTGAAAACAAGCGTAAAGGCGGGCGGCAGTAATGCGGCTCGTCTTTCTTGTTGGGGCTATATATCACTTATGGGGCAAGGGGTGGGAGCCGATATATGAAAGACTTTGCAAAGGAGTTTTACGCGTCTAAAGTGTGGAAAGAAACCAGGGCATATATATTCAAGCGTGATTGCGGGTTATGTGTGCGGTGTGGTGCTCCTGGTGCAATCGTTCACCATAAGAAGTATTTAACAGCTAAGAACATAAGCGACGCGAGCATATCACTTAATGAGGACAACCTCGAGTTGTTGTGTAGAGAGTGCCACGCTATAGAGCACGAGGGAGAATTACCCACGGGCACAGGGCTACAGTTTGACAAGGAGGGCAACCTCATAGAAAGGATACACCATGAACGACATACGCCGACTTGATATATACACAGTTAACGGGGCACTCACGTTCGACATACCAACAACAGGAGAGGGATTCGCCGACGTTCTTTCGCAAGCGTTGAGTAATGGAATGACAGTTGTTAAAACAGTTGACGGAACAGAGCTACTCTTAAATGCAATGAACATTGTTGCAATAGAAATCAAAGACGCGGACGACGAAACAGAAAGCAATACCCCCCCTACTTAAAATCATTAACCCCCTTTTTCAGAACCGCAATAGAGTCTCTTTTGTGACTCCCCCAGGTGCATATAGAGGGGGGGTAAAAAAATCGAGGGGGAGAAAGAGGGTTATAAAATGCCAAAAGAAAAACAGACAAAAGAACCGTTGTCGATAGATAAGCGAATAGCCGCGGAAGTGCGGAAAATAAAGCCTTTGTTTAAAAACTTGGGAA
Source organism: Clostridiales bacterium GWF2_38_85 (assembly GCA_001797275.1). Classification (GTDB taxonomy): domain Bacteria; phylum Bacillota; class Clostridia; order Oscillospirales; family CAG-382; genus GWF2-38-85. The sequence continues at coordinate 33,351 of MGOY01000032.1, forward strand.
AAGATAAAGCACGCTTTATTGACAAGATTATCTATCAGCTTGCGACGGTACAAGTAACCCTCGACAGGCTCGCAGAGGCGATAAATAACGGTGATATTTTAGAGAATTTTGAGCAAGGTTCGCAGAAATTCAAGCGAGAAAACCCCGCTTTGAAGTCATATAACACAACAATAAAGAGCTACGCTACGTTGTCAAAACAGCTTATTGACCTATTGCCTAATGATGATTTGGAGAAAGCGGGACAGGCTTTAATGAGCTTTGCAACTAAACCGCAAATACCTAAAAAATGAACTATGTTGTAGAGTACAACAACGCGATTCAGAGCGGGAATATTACAACGAGCAAAAGGGTTAAAGCTGTATATGCGAGATTAGTTGCAGAAATGCAAAACGACGCTCCCGAATTCCCTTATTATTTTGACGAGGAAACAGGAGAGCGCCCAATTTTATTTATAGAGCAATTCTGCAAACAATCCCAGGGAACAATAGGAGCTCCTCTCGAACTCGAACTATTTCAAAAAGCATTTATACAACTACTTTTTGGTTGGCTTGAAAAAGATACAAAGTACCGCCGATTCCGAGAAACAATGTTCCTTTGTGGGCGAAAAAACGGCAAGTCTACTCTATTGTCGGGTATCGCCCTTTATATGCTTATTGCAGACTATGAGGGCGCGGCGGAAATTTACAGCGTAGCAACAAAAAAAGACCAGGCGAAAAAGGTACTTACCGAGGCTATCAACATGATTAGGCAGAGCCCCGAGCTCCGCGCGGTCATAAAGAAACGCCGAAACGATATATATTTCCCTGCAACGTCGAGTGTATTTGAGGCTCTCGCCTCCGATTCCAATACGTTAGACGGCTTAAACTCTCATGCGGTAATAATCGACGAGCTACACGCCATAAGAGACCGTAATTTATACGAGGTCATGAAACAGAGCACCTCCTCCAGGAGACAACCTCTCGTTGTTATGATAACAACAGCGGGAACATTGCGCGAATGTATTTTTGATAATATGTACGAGCTCGCTTGCGACATTGCAGACGGTAGAAAGCAAGACGATACATTTCTCCCGATACTGTATGAACTCGACTCGCGCGACGAGTGGACTAACCCTCAAATGTGGTTAAAAGCTAACCCAGGGTTGGGAACAATCAAGCAATACAAGACGCTTGCAAATTTCGTTGAGAGGGCGAAAAACTCCCCCGCCGATTTACCAGGCGTTCTATGTAAAGATTTTAATATACGCGAAAACGAGTCTAACGTTTGGTTATCGTTTGATGATATTAAAAACCCCGCGACGTTTGAACTATCGGACGTGTACAACACTTATGCAATAGGCGGTTGTGACCTATCAGCAACAACAGACCTCACGGCGGCAACGTTGATAATCCGAAAACCAAACGACACTACCGTATATGTATTGCAACAATATTTCCTCCCGCAAACAAGGATTGAATACTTGGAGGACAAAAACACAAACGAGGCACCATACAGAAAATGGGCTGACCGCGGGTTACTCACTATATGCACAGGAAACCGCGTTAATTATTCGGACGTTACAGCCTGGTTTACGCAAATGCGAGACGAATTCAAAATAGACGCTTTCAAAATTGGATACGATAGAGCTCTCGCGGGATACTGGACGGACGAAATGAAATCGAACGGCTTTACTATGGAGCAAGTGGCACAGGGTGCCTTTACATGGAGTCAACCTATGCGCGAAATGGGCGCGGCTATCGCGGGGAAAATAGTTAATTATAACAACAATCCTTTATTGCTTTGGTGTTTATCAAACACCGCCGTAAAAAAGAGCGGGCTCAATAACATTCAGCCCGACAAGATAACCGACAAGCGCAGAATTGACGGAGCGGTATCGCTCCTCAATGCCTGGGTTATCTACGTAAAATATTTTGACGATTATATGTATAATGTGGGGTGATAATGTGAAAGAAAAAAGAGGGTTGTTTCAAACGATATTCGGAAAAGCGGAACAAAAGCCGCTTGAATATTCTCAATATAAACTCCTCAACTCATGGCAAAGCACTTTCGTTCCTTTTACGGGTAACGCCTGGGACGTTAATTTAGTACGCTCGGCAATCGACGCTTTCGCACGTCGAGCGGCTACTATATGCCCGAGACACGTTCGCAGAGGGAACGGAAAAATTAACGACGTTGACAGCTCGTTAAATCGGTTGTTACAGTTTAACCCAAACCCGTATACGACGGCATTCAAATTTTATTACAGAGCCGCGGCTCAATACAAGCTCTATAATAACGCTTTTATATATCCAATATGGGGATTGTCGGGACGTTTAGAGGCGTTATATAACATCAATGCAACCTCTATCGAGCTATTAGAATATCAAGGGGAAATGTATTGCCGTTTTTATTTTGCTACTGGAAACCGTTACGTATGCCCGTATGCGGACTTAATACATATCGGTTCTCATTTTAACACAAACGACGTTTTCGGCTCGGACAACAGACCAATATTACCCGTACTTGAAACGGCAAATACATTCAATCAGAGTATGAGCAAATTTGCGGAGCTTATCGCAATAGTGAGAGGCATTTTGAAAGTGCAAGCCTCAACTAAAACCGAGGATTTGAACAAACGTCGAGACGATTTTATACGCGATAACTTAAAAATGGAAAACAACGGAGCGGGCGTTATTGTTACGGATAGCAAATACGACTATACCCCGATAACGGACAAAAATACACCAATACCAACGGGGCAACTCGAATATGTACGCCGTGAAATTTACGATTATTTCGGAACAAACGACAAGATAGTACAAAACAAAGAGTCTCCCGAGGAGGCAAGCTCCTATTATGAGGGAGAGCTAAAGCCGTTTTTCGTTCAGCTTTCGCAAGCATTAACGAACGTCATATTTGCGGGTAAAGAGCGAGGATTCGGAAACGAAATTCTATGCGAGGGGAACCGTTTACAAAACGAGAAATTAAACGACAAAGTTTCGGCGGCGAAATTCTTAACCGAAATCGGAGCCGTTTCTCTCGACCAGGTGTTAAACATATTCAACCTCCCGCCCCTTGGCGGAGACGAGGGCTCCCGCCGCGTGCAAACCCTCAATATGGTTAACGCCGCAAAAGCCGACGAATATCAACTCGGAGCACAAGACGAACCGCCCGCAAAACCGAAAGAACCAACCACGGGAGGAAAAACACCCGAGCCGCCCGTTAAGGACGAGCCTACAAAGGAGGAATAAAAATGCCTATTTTAGTACCAAATAGAGACTATCGAAGTTTTAATAGCTTTGAACTCTCAAATGCTCAAAAAGAAACGGAGGAAAAACAATATATCGTTAAAGGGAGAGCGGTTATTTTCAATACGCCGACTTGCTTATATGAGTATGACGGTGTGAAATATTTTGAAATTGTGGACTCCCGCGCCTTTGACGGTTGCGACCTATCGGACGTAATTTTTAACTATAATCACCGCGGAAAGGTGGTTGCCAGGTTAAGAAACAACACGTTACAGCTCAATATAGCGCAAGACGGGCTCTACATGGAGGCGGACTTAAAAGGAACCGTCGAGGGTAGGAATCTATTCGAGGAAATCGAGGGCGGTTATATTGATAAAATGAGTTTTTCGTTTTCTGTGCAAGAAAGCGCGTACGACGTAGACACGCACACGAGAACGATAACTAAAATAAAAAAGCTATACGACGTTTCCGCGGTGGATATTCCCGCATATGAGGAAACGTCAATTTCGGCAAGGAGCTATTTTGAGGAGGAGAACTCAAAAGAGTTTCGAGCTTTGGAGGAGGCTCACCGCCGCAAATTACTTATAGCTAAAACCCTATTATAAATCAATACTTAATTTGAAAAGGAGAAATTACTATGTTTAAAAAAAGAATGTTAGAAATCCAGGCTCGCAAAGCCGAAATTCGCAAGACTCTTGAAACCGATACAAGCGCAGACCTCGACGCTCTCGAAAAGGAGCTCCGTACTTTAGATACAGAGTTCGCAGACCTCGAGAGGAGAACAGCTATTGCCGCGGGGCTCAACAGTGGCACGCTTGACGGCAACCTTCTTGAAAATCCTCTAAACAACCCCCAGGCTCGAGGCGTAGTGTTCACACGTGAGAACGTCCTTGCCTCTAAAGAGTATCGCTCTGCATGGGCTAAAACTCTTATGTGTTTGCCTTTGGACGAGACCGAGCAGAGAGCACTAAATACCGCACTTACTACTACCTCCTCGACCTATACAGCGGCAACCGCCGACGTAAACGGTGTAAACAATGGCGGTTTGTTTATTCCCGAGGAAGTCAACAACGCACTTATGCAAGCTATCAGCCTTGTTTCGCCTCTGTTCAGAGACGCGGCAAAAACCGCGGTTCCTGGTATTATCAAATTCCCGTATCGCAAGAGCGGTTCGGGCGCAAAAAAGCCGACAGAGGGCACAGCAAACGGAGACGGCGCGATAGAGTGGGGCGAACTCGTTCTCGGCAATACCGAAATTTCCGAAACAATTCGCGTTACCTGGAAATTGGAGGCTATGGCGGTTAATGACTTTATCGGTTATATTACCTCCGAGCTTGTAGAACAGGTACAGGACACCGCCGTAACGGATTTGATTTACGGCACAGGCGTAAACGAAATGACAGGCGTTACCGAGGACGCTATCGACGGCACCTACACGGGAACAGCTCTCGACGGTATCGGACACGCCCTTACTCTGCTACCTAAAAAGCAGAAAATAGGCGCAAAAATTTATGTTGCTCAAAACATTGTTGAGGAAATCTCTTTCAGCAAAGACGCAACAGGAAATTACATCTTTACTCCGATTAACGGCATGGGTGTTAAGTCCGTTGCTACTTACTCGGTAGAGGTTGACCCGTACTTAGACGACGGCGACTTTGTTATCGGGAATATGGGGCGTTATTATCGCCTTAACATCAGCGAACCTCTTTCCGTTACAAAGGATATTTCGGGCAAAAACCGCATTAATGACTATACAGGTTATACCATTATGGGCGGAGCTCCTCAACCGAATTGCTTTGTTTACGGCACAAAAGGCTAATAATTAACCAGGAGGCGGCGGGAGTCGCCTCCTAACAATTTTTAATAAGGAGGAACAGCTATGTTTTACCAGGCACCATATAATCACGCAATGAACGGTAAATTATCAAACGACGCAAAAAGCGAGGTTGACATAGGATTTATTGCTCACTTGCATTTGTCGGAGGAGGAGGCAATAGCGGCAAGTAACACAGCCGTTCATGCCGCCGTGGATTGCTCCGAAGACGAAACAATCGTAACGAGCGGGTTTATCGCCCCTCCCTCACCTCGAAACATTTCCGTTACAGCCTCCGCGACAACCGCCGCCGACATTTTAGCGGTTGTCGTTAAGGTTACAGGGAAAAACGCGGCGGGAGAAATCATTACCGAGACATTACCCGCGTTCACAGCGGCAACAGCGGCAACGAAAGAGGGCGCGAAAGCGTTTGCAAGCGTTGACAAAGTAGAAATTCCCGCCATGGGTGGAGATTCCGCTAAAATATCGGTAGGCTTTGGCGACATTTGCGGGCTCGGATACGTCCTCGCTCACAACACCGTATTAATGGCTCACAAAGACAACACCAAAGAGAGCACAGCTCCAACGGTTGTATGTTCAGAGAGTCTCGAGAACAACACATTTGACCTCAATTCCGCGCTAAACGGAAAAGTTGTTGACGTGTATTTGATTGTTTAAGGAGTGAGGACATGGCGAACGTATCAAATGAAATGATATACGCTATTCGCCAATACTTACGAATTAATCACACTCATTTTGACATTGAGATTACCGACCTTGTAGAGGCGGCAAGAGCTGATTTAATACTCGGCGGTATTCTCCTGTCAAAGGTTAATGACGAGAGCGACAGCCTCGTAAAAAGGGCTATTGTTTGTTATGTTAAAGCGGGATTCGGGCTCGATAATGCGGACGCGGAAAAATACGCGGCAAGCTATGACAGCTTAAAAAGACATTTAATGTTATCGTCTGAATACACAACAGAGGGGTGATTAATTTGTATTGGAGTGAGGTTGCGTACCTTTGCAAAGAAATAACGACACTTGACGGATTGAGAAAACCTCAAAGTTCTTTCACTTCTAAAGAGGTATTTTGCAATTTAAAAGGTGTAAAGCGAAATGAATTTTACCAGGCGCAAGCGCAAGGATACAAGCCCGAGCTTTGCGTAGAAATAAAAGCTTGTGAGTTCGACCGAGAGACGCATATTAAATACAACGGAACTATGTACCGCATTTTAAGGACATACCCCGTAAAGAGTGAAAACCTCGAGTTAATATGTACGGCTTTGGTGGTTGAAAATGGCTAATAAAACAACCGTTACGTTTGTCAACACTTCAAAAGAGTGTAAAAAAACAATGGCGGGGCTCGCAAAATCAGCTTTGCGAGAGGGCGGAAAAGCTACTCGAAAGTTACTTAGAGAAAAAGTGCCGATTCGCTCAAAACGTTTTAAAAATCATATCGCGTCATGGGCTTATATTGATAAAACAACAGGGCAACCAAAACTCGACATAGGCTTTTATTCTTGGCAACAAGCAAAAAAACACCATAAAATACCCTCCCACGCCTCCCCACATTGGATAGAATTCGGAACGAAATCACACGTAATAAAACCAAAGCGCGCCCGCGCCATGGGATACAATGATAATTTTTTCGGTTCTTTTGTGCAACACACAGGACAAAAGGCAACACACGTTCTACGCGATACAGTTTATAACAATATTGACGCGATAAGAGCGGCAGAGGAAAAGTACCTTGCAGAGCTTAACAACACGTTAGCAGAGGCGGGCTTAAAAATAGTGAATTCGGAGGAGGTAGAGGACGATTAAGAGTGATACTACAGGATTTATAAAAGCTCTAACGTTGTTTATTAATAATAACGTTACTTGCTATTATGAGGAGGCTCTCAAAACAAAGGGTTTCCCCTACGCGGTAGTTAGCGGAATTAATATAATAGACCTCGCGAGCGGAGATTTAACGTCGTTTTACCTGGACGTGTGGACGGACGAAAAAGCGGCGGGAGCTACGGAACAGTTAGAGGCTCTTTGTGACGAGTTGAGAGAATCATTACACAATGCAACAATAAGCGTTGCGGGTTCCTTTGCGGCTCATATCGGTTTTGAAAACCAAAACAGCATAAACGAGTCTGAATTCGATTTGTCGCACCGCCGACTATCGTTCGCGGCGCGAATATTTTATTATTAAATGGAGGTATCATAATGAGCACAGTTACAAACCTTACTCAACAGCAAATTGAGAAAATACAGATTGACGAGGGCGTAGTTTATATTAACTACGGAGAAACCAACGAACGTTTACTCGCACCTACCCGCGGCGGCGGAGAATTCAGCGTAACGAATACAATTCGAGACATTGAATTTGACGGACGGAGAGGGAAAACGGCGGGTATGCAAGTTATCGAAGAGCAAGCCGCAATTTTGAAAGTTGTATCCCTTTGTATGTCACAAGAGGAGCTCGCGCTCGCTATTCCCGGGTGCGTTGTCACGGGCGCGGGAGACGAGGCGGTAATAGAAAACGGAGATTCGGGATTGATTCCCGAGAGCGCATACCTAAAAAACGTTACTATGTTTGCAAAGCTAATCGGCGGCAAATATAAAAAAATTACGATTTATAAGGCTATGCACGAGGGCGGATTGACCGCTAAAGCCTCACAAAAAGCAGAGGGAGAACTCTCCCTTGAATTCAACGCACACTTTGACCCAAAAGACAACACCGAAAAGCTCTATAACATTGCCGAGGTTGCAAGTGTGACAACGACCTAATACAAAAAAATAATACCAGGAGGAATTTACAATGCTTAAAATTGCTACTATGCCTATTCTGCTTTGTATTGTGTCAAAGCTCGATACAAAACCCATTGTTGAAAAGTTGAAAGGGCTTGACGTATTTAAAGATACAACAAACCCGCAAGAGGCTTTAAAACAACTTACGCCCGAAAAAGCCGTAATAATTGCTACTGAAATATTCTCGGATATTACGCCGCAACTTGCAAAAATCGCGAATGATATTCCGACACTCGTCGCGGCATATAAGAGTTGCACCATTGACGAGGCAAAAGAGCTCGACGCGGCGGAGGTTATTAACGAGATTATCCACGACGAGGGAATTCTAAATTTTTTCAAAATTGCTCTACGGAAGAAAGTAGAGCAAACAGCTTAACACTATTACACGCTCATTATGAATGGCAAGTTATCAAAGAAATGCCGCTTTCGGCTCTTGGCGACTTGCTTTCATTTGCGGCAAGAATTGAAATTGAACAGCAAACACGCCCTTTATGGATTGCTCACTATGTCATATCCAAAATAAACGGAACTGAAACAATCCCGTATGAGGATATGCTCGCGGGCGTTAAAACTACGGCAGAACCAACGAGAACCAAAACTCCCGAGGAGATTATGAGCGACTTTGCGCCGATTATCGCGGCGGACAAAATGAGAGGAGGCTAAAACGTGGCAAACATTTTTCAGTTATTCGGAACAATTTTTGTTGATAATTCCGAGGCGGACAAGAGTATAGACTCAACAACAAAAAAAGCCGAGAGCTCGGGCTCAAAAGTGGGCTCCGCGTTCTCCTCCATTGCAAAAGGAGCGGCGGTGGTTGGCACGGCGGCGGTTGCGGGTGCCGCGGCACTTGGGACAGCCGCTTATAAAATGGCGAGCGACACCGCCGCCGCCGCTGATGAAGTGGATAAAATGAGTCAAAAACTCGGTATGTCTCGAGAGGGATACCAGGAATGGGACTACGTACTATCACAAGCGGGCGTTGATATTAATACCATGCAAACGGGAATGAAATCACTCGTTAAAAATATGGACGCAACGACAGAGGGAAACAAAACAGCAACGGCAAATTTTGAAAAACTCGGACTAACTGTTACGGATTCCTCGGGAAAAATGAAAACACAAGAGCAAATGTTTAACGAGACGGTAACAGCTTTACAGAACATGGAGGACGGAACAGAAAAAGCACGGCTCGCGCAAGAAATGTTTGGAAAACAAGGACAAGAAATGTTGCCCTTACTCAATGGAGAGGCGGGCTCGATAGAAGAGCTTAAAAACAAAGCAAACGAACTCGGTATGGTTATGGGAGACGACGCTATAGACGCGGGAGTAAAGTTTACCGATACAATGGATACTATGAAACGCTCTTTAGGAGGAGCCATTAATAGCCTCGGTGCTACTGTTATGCCTATAGTGCAAAAGGTACTCGATTTAATTATTGGAAAGTTACCTTTAATTCAAAAGTTATTTGAAAAATTATCGCCTATATTAGAGTCTGTATTCTCTGAACTTTTGCCGCCGTTATTTGACCTTGTGGAAACAATATTCCCTGTTCTGCTAAATCTTATCGAGACGCTATTACCTCCCATTCAACAAATTATTACAGCTATTTTGCCCGTTATAGTGAGCTTAATTCAACAGTTATTGCCGCCGATTATGAAAATTATCGAAACGGTTTTACCTATACTTGTAAATCTAATTAACGCTATTATGCCACTTGTGGTACAAATACTTGATACCATACTACCCGTTTTAATACAGCTAATTGAGGCATTGCTACCGCCAATAATTCAAATTATAGAGGCGGTGTTGCCCGTTGTAATTCAGTTATTACAAACCCTCCTCCCTCCAATACTGAAAATAGTTAACGCCGTGTTGCCTGTACTTATTGACCTAATAAATACAGTTATGCCGCTCGTTGTAAAAATCATTGAGGCGGTGTTGCCTATTGTTATTGAGCTTATAGAAAAATTATTACCTCCTATATTAAAGGTAATTGACCTCGTTTTACCTGTGTTAATTAACCTTATTGAATCAATATTGCCGCTTGTAACGACGATTATAGAGGCAATACTCCCCGTCCTTTTAACATTGCTCGACGTACTCATGCCTCTGTTAGAGCCGATACTCGACATTTTGTTAATGTTTCTCGAACCTCTTATGCAGTTACTTAATATGATATTGCCTCCGATTATTGCTCTATTTAAGAACATAATTGAAAAGGTAATGCCTCCATTGCAAAAGGTGTTTGAGGCAGTAGCGGGCGCGGTAAGCGGTAATTTTAAAAATGCGTTTGACGGCATAAAGAAAGTATTTGAAAATGTAAAGGGCATATTCACAGGCATTATTGACTTTGTAAAAAATGTATTTACAGGAAATTGGAAAGGTGCCTGGGACGCAGTAGTAAAGATATTTGGAAATATATTTGATGGCATAAAAAACATTTTTAAGGTGCCTATAAACTGGATAATAGACGGGCTAAATTTGTTCATAAAAGGGCTCAATAAGCTACAAATACCCGATTGGGTTCCAGGCGTTGGAGGCATGGGCTTAAACATTGCAGAGATTAAACGTCTCCGTATCGGTTTAGATTACGTGCCGTATGACGAATTTCCCGCACTACTTCACAAAGGCGAACGCGTGTTGACCGCGAGCGAGTCAAAAACGCTCGACAAAACCATAAACGAGCAAAGCACAAAAAAAGACGCTCAAACACCTATTAGTATAAAGCTCGAGCTTAAAATCGAAAACTTTAATAACAACTCGGGCAAAGATATAGAGGCGTTAGGTGACGATATTTTAACGGTTATTGAGGAATCGTTGCGGAGGAAAGGAGCTGTATTTGCGTGATAAACAACGGGTTACACTGGTTTAATTTTAAAACCGCCTTGTCTCTCGACAAAGGGTTAATTGTAACAAATAAAAATGCATACAACGGAGCCTCTCGCGACGTTACGTTTAAGTCGGTTCCTGGGCGTTCGGGCGACTTGTGCATAGATAACAAAAGATATAACAATATTAATATTAAATACGACGTTGCGGTATTGCGAAACGAGTACGATATATCAGAACTCGCGCACAATATAAAGGGTTGGTTGCTTTCGGAGGCGGGATATTTCCGACTCTATGATTCTTACGACGTTAATTATTTCCGTCTCGCGTCGTACAGCGACGAAATAGACATAGATGAAGAATTGCCACAGTTTGGCTCCTCCTCTATTAAATTTAACTGCAAGCCGTTTAAATACTCAATAGAGGGGCAACGCTCAAAAATACTAACAGCGGCAACAAATATTGTTAACGCGGAGTATTTCGAGAGCTCTCCGTATATCAAAATAAACGGGAGCGGGACAATTACGCTTTATATCAATAATGCCTCGTTTGCGTTCGAGAATGTAGACGAGTACATAGAGGTTGACGGCGAAACAAAAAACGCATATAAAGGCACAGTTGCGCAAAACAATCATATGCTTTCAAACACGTTCCCAACTCTCACGCCAGGCGCAAACAATATCTCGTGGACGGGAACAGTAGAAAGCATAGAAATAATTCCGAGGTGGTGTTGCTTGTGATTCCGATTCTATACAGCAAAGGAGAAACAACCTTTACTCACAACGGATTAGGACTATTAACGGAGGCTCTCGCTTGCCCTGTGACGGAAGAAAGAAACGGAAAATACGAGCTCACTCTCGACTACCCGATAACAGGACAACATTACTCGGAGGTTGAGGAGGGCTCAATAGTAAAATCAAAGCCGAACGAAACGAGCGAGCCTCAATTATTCCGCCTTTATAAATCGAGCAAGCCTATTAACGGAATTGTCACATTTTACGGCGAGCATATAAGTTACGAGCTGAACGGTATTCCTATTATAGGATTAAACGTTACGGGAGTTTCAGCGTCCGCGGCAATTAATACAGCATTTACAAACGCTATATTGTCGCATAGTTTCACGGTATGGAGCGATATTGCGACCTTAAACGGCACGACGATAAAAAAGCCCTGTTCCCTCCGCGCGATACTCGGCGGGCAAACAGGGAGCATTCTCGACGTATGGGGCGGAGAATATGAATTCGATAATTTTCTCGTAAAGCTACACGCTCACCGAGGAAAAGAGACGAACATCATTATTGAATACGGAAAAAATCTTACGGACATTAAACAAGAGCGGAATATAGCCGATTGCTACACGCATTTTCTCCCCTACGCTATCGTGACACAAAACACGCTCGACAGCGCGGGGCAGATAACAGCAACCGAGGACGTTACAATAACGCTCACAGAGGGAGTTATAGCTCTTGCAGGAGCGGCTAATATCGGGCACGCAAAAACCTTTTATATGGACTTTACACAGCAATTCTCAAAAGACGAGACCATTTCGGAGGAGGCTTTGAGAGCAAAAGCTACCGCGTATGTTGCCTCCTCCTCGCTCGGTGTTCCGAAAGTTAATATAACAGCGTCATTCGTTCAGTTATGGCAAACGGAAGAATACAAAAATATTGCTCCATTAGAGAGGGTTAAACTTTGCGATACGGTAACGGTTAAATTTTCGGAGCTCGGCATTTCTGCAACGGCGGAAATTATCAAGACGGTTTTTGACTCATTAAAAGAGCAGTATACCTCCGTCGAGCTCGGAGACGCAAAGAGCAATTTTGCAAACACTATCGCAAAGCAACAGGAAAGCATAACAGCTATTGAAACAGCGGCGCGCAAAGATAAGGCTCTCGCCTCCGCCGAGCTGTCAAATGCCATATTAACGGCAACAAACCTCATTACAGGACAAAACGGAGGTTACGTTGTTTTAAATCCTCCGAATAACCCGCAAGAAATACTCATTATGGATACACCCGACCTCGCAACCGCGGTTAATGTTTGGCGTTGGAACTCGGGCGGGCTCGGATATTCCTCTAATGGATACAATGGAGAATACGCTCTCGCTATTACAATGAACGGCGCAATAGTAGCGGACGCTATAACCTCGGGTATTCTTAACGGAGCATTACTTAAAGCGGATTCTGTGCAAGCGAACGCCATTTCGCAGTATTTCAAAAGTGAAATTACAAACGAGATAAATAACGCCGCGGGCGTTGTTGAACAGGCATTCACGGCGGCGGACGGTCAAGTAAAGAGCATAATTTCAGAGGTAAACACGGTATTAACGGGAGATATAGAAACCGCCAATACTGCAATAAGTGAATTACGGCAAACGGTAGAGGCTCTCGACCTCGCATTTACTACGCAATACACGGGAGGAATTAACAACGTTTTAAACTCGAGCGGGCTCAATGGGGTTTCGGACGATTGGACGTATACGGGCGCGGTTATAGCACAGCAGACCGCCGACGCGGTTAATAACACGCTTTCAAGTTCAATGTTCCGCATAAGTGCGGGAAATCTATCGCAAGAAATACGAACAATAGAGGGAGCCGTATATACTTTAACACTCAAAGCAAAGAAAGATACAGCCTCGCGAACGTATTTTAAACTGGATTTAGGCGGTAATGAAATATATGTTTTCGACGAGCAAGCCGCGGGAGAATGGACGGAATACTCAAAAACATTCACCGCGCCGAGTAGCACGGTTGCTATGGAGGCGGGCACAACGGGTTCATACTTATATGTTGCTGATATTATGCTCGCAGAGGGAACCGCTAAAACAAAATGGACTCCCGCGCCGAACGAAATATATACGACAAACGTTAAAATTGACCGTCGAGGAATCAATATTACAAACTCGGAAAGCTCAACAGAAACCATTATAGATAATACACAATTTGCGGTTAAGCACCAGGGCGCAACGGTATTGACCGTAAACAAAGACTTAACTACTTTAAGAAAAACAGAAGTTACCGACGAGCTAACAATCGGAAAAGGCAAGTTTGTTCCGAAAACAAACGGGCTCGATTTTGTATTACTTGATTAAGGAGGCGGGAATATGGCATTAAGCGGGAGTTTCAATAATTATCCTGTTTCGTCTTTCGGCTTGTATTGTGAATGGAACGCAACCCAAAGCGTTATAGGAAACTATAGCGACGTTACGTTATATGTGTATCTGTCATATTATACGATTGGAGTTGGAGAACGCTCCGACAGTTACATAAACGTAAACGGAGAAAATGAGCAGTACACCGTAGCGGCAATAAGCGATTATACCTCGGGTTGGAAAAAGAAACTACTCAAAACAAAGACCGTAAGAGTATATCACGACGGGAGCGGAAACGCCTCATGTTATCTTGGTGCCTCATGGAGATTTAGCGGAACATATAGCGGGGGTTACATAGGTTGGATTGAAACAGCTACGACAGCATACCTCAATCAGATTGACCGCTCCGCGCCTACCGTATCGTTAAGCTATGGAAGTATAACGGCGAGTAGTGTATATATATCGGCGACAGCCTCTACAACGTGCGACATATGGCAATACAGCATTAACGGAGGCTCCTCATGGGTTACGTTCAACTCGAGCTCTGGAACGTCGAGAGGATATACAATTACAGGGCTTTCGCCGAATACAACATATTCAATATATGTTCGGGCGAGAAAATCCTCAAACCAGGTATACGGAACGTCGGGACTTGCAAGCGTTAAGACTCTCGGAGGAACGGTTCTCAATAGCGTTTCAACAGTGACCGCCGACAACGCAACCGCAACAATAGCTATTAACAGAACCATATATACAGCAAGCTACACTCATACGCTCGTTATAAAAAACGGCTCAACAACCATTCTTACAATAACAGGTATAGCAGGTACCGCCAACACGTCAAGCCAAACGATAACGCTCTCCGCCGCGCAGAGAACAACGCTACTCGCCGCCATGTCCTCGATTAAGTCGTTTACAGGAACGTTCATTATAACGACGTATAGCGGCTCAACGCAGATAGGTATACCGTCAAGCACGACGGCAACGGTTCAAACAACGTCGGCAAACTCCGCGCCGACATTCTCGGGGTTCACTCATTCGGACACGAATACAAATACATCAAACATTACGGGAAACAATCAAGTTTATATAAAAGGGTATTCCCTCCTTACAGTGGTTGCGACAGCGGCAACAGCAAAGAACGGAGCCTCAATATCAAGCTACCAGGTGACGGCGGGCGCGGCGGTTGCCTCCTCAATAGGGACAACAATCGCCGTAGGAAAGCTCTACACAGCGAGAACGGTGCCAATTGTAGTTACAGTTATTGACTCTCGAGGTTATACGAGTTCCGCAACGGTTAATATATCCGTTATTGAGTATAAAGGCATAGAAATATCAAACTATCTCATGCGCCGATTAAATGAGGTTGAAAGTACAACGGAAATAACAATCAGCGGTACGCTTTCAGAAATTACGGTAAGTAGTACCAACAAAAACGCGTTTCAATACTTAAAATATAGGTATAAAAAAACGAGTGAAAGCACATACAGTTCATATGTAACAATCGCCCCGACATATACCGCAACATCTTTCAGCTACGACAACGACGAATTTATATCGCTTGACTCTGACTACTCCTGGAACGTTCAAATTATCGTAGCAGACAAGCTCTCAACGGATACAATAGACATTGTTTTGCCGCAAGGAATGCCGCTAATGTCTTTCCGTCAAAAGAAAGTCGGCGTAAACAATAGAACGCCTACCGCCGCGCTTGACGTTGTGGGAGAAATAAAGCAAAACGGGTACGGTGTGCTCGGATTTGTAAAAGCGTTATTGTCCGAGAATTTTAACGACATAACCGAACCAGGTATTTATTTTTACGGGAACAATCCCGCGTTGACAAATAAACCAGTTTCGGCGGTTGGATTGTTAGAGGTGTTCGGATATGGAGGCTATATTATACAACGGTTCACGGCGGTTCCGAGCGGGAACGCATTATATATACGTTCGTACTTTAATAGCACTTGGACGGCGTGGATTGAAAAATAACAAGGAGGAAACATTATGCAAGTTTTAAAAGCCTTTACGCTCGACATTACGAGAACAACGCCCCTCGAATACATATACGCAAAGCAAGGCGACGTTGACTCTCGCGTATTGGAAATCGAATTACTTAACAGCGGGGAAATCTACACAATACCCGCAACAGTTACCGCTCGTTTTCGTTTGAAAAAAAAGGACGGGACGCAATGCCTCACGGATTGCACAATAGCAGATAACAAAATATCAGCAACACTTACCGAGCAAATGTTAGCGGTTGAGGGAATAGCCGTTGCGGAAATTGCTCTGTATGATTCCGACGGCTCGTTAATTACCTCTCAAACATTCTATATTAAGGTGGAGAAGTACACAATTAACCCTCCGCAAGTGACGAGTTCCGACGAATACAAGTCTCTCACCGCCGCGTTAACCAGGGTTGCACAGGTGGAAACAATCGCAAATACAGCGGAGGCGCAATCGGAAACAGCTCTCGAGAACCTTACAATTATTGAGGCGACAATAAATACAGCGACCGACGGCGCGAATACAGCGGCACAAGGGGCAAATACAGCCGCTACGCTTTGTAATAATGCCGTTGCAAGCCTCAACAATAAAGCTATGAAAAAGTATACAGTTACATTTACGGGCTCTTTGAGTGCGGGTACGCGCGCGGACGACGCGGTAGGAATGGTTGCAAACGTCGCAGTAGACGGCGCAACGGTAGTAAACAACTTTGACGGCGTATCGTTTTTCAATCGCCCTATTTGTTGTTGCACCTGGGACGCAACCGCCCGAAAATGGAAAGTGAACGCATACCGCGGAGAACCTAATTTTGCATGGGACGGAACAAACGGGGAATTAATGTACGAATGTACTCCGTTTTATTACAAAACAGACCTCAATACGTATGTAAGCGTTACGGCTACACCGTCCGAGGGTTACGCTCTCGCCCCTATGTTCAAAGATGGAAACACAAAAGTTTATTGCCCTGTATTTCCTCTTGCTATGGTTAACGGCGTTGCAACATCACGGAGCGGGTATTTACCTCAAACAGGTTCTCTTGACTCGTTTATGACAAATTGCCGCACGTTCGACAGCAAAGCGCATACGGAAACAATCGAGGTTAGATTCTCCGAATATGTACTCCAACTCGTAGAATTTGCTACAAAAGACGTTCAAACCGTTATGATGGGCGCGTGTAATATGAGGTATAACGGAGACGACATTATAGCGAGTGTTATTTCTGATACTTCATTTACTACAACCTCGGCAATAGGAGCTTTGTTCAAAGCGGGACAAACAATTAGCATAGGCTCCGCTAAGAACGGCGAACAACGCACGAGCGGGGTTGTAATTACTTCAATTACAACAGTTGATACAGTATCAACATTTGTATTAGCCTCCGCGGTTGCAAATTTAGCCATAGGAGATTATTTGTCCTCGCGTTGTTGGATTAATGGAGCTACAAATATTGTTACCGCCTCGAGCGGCTCGCCTGTATCAAATACGGACGGTTTTCGCCCGTGCATATGGAGAGGAAATGCTCTACCGTGGGCGAACGGATTCTCGACGCTTTGCAACGTGCTTGTTAACAGAACGGGAGCGGGAACAACCGAGAGCCCATATGTTTACAAGCTATGGTATTTAAGCGACCCGAGCAAATACAACGCGGGAGCAATAACAGCCGATTATATCGAGGCAAATTTCAATCTTGCAACAGCCGACGGATACGTAAAAACTCTCAAAGTGGATACACGATACCCGTTCTTAATGGGTACGGCGGAAATTGGAGGAGCCTCTACGACCTACGCGGCGGCTTATTACTATATCATAAATACGCCCGCGGTTCGCGCGGTGCGTGTCGGCGGTCGCTTCAGCACTGGGCGTGCTTGCTCGCCTGTGTACTTCTACGTCGACCTCGCGCCTTCGTACTCGTATTTGTTCTGTCTCGCGCGCCTTTTTGTATCCCCGTAATGGGGGTTTGGGGGTAACAACCCCCACAGTATTTTACAAACATTCGCATAGGGATTAAACGCGCTCCGTGCGCGGTGCGTGTCGGCGGTAACTTCAACAATGGGCGTAATTGCTCGCCTGTGTACTTCAACGTCAACAACGCGCCCTCGAACTCGAATTTGAACTATCTCGCGCGCCTATTTTATAGTCAACATTTATAATTATGCGCGTTTAATTCCTTGCCCCTTGGCAAAAATCGTTGTTTACGGCGGGAGCTTGTAAGCAAAAGCCCAACGCTCCCGAAACTATAAAAAAAGAGGAAATGTAATGCGCTCATATAATATAGACCGTAAGTTAAAAGAAGAGGCAACAATACGCCTCGCAATAGAGAAAGTTTGTAAAAACAAACACAAAAAGGACGGCAAAATAACCGCAAAATACAGGCAAGCTCAATATATACTTGCCAACATAGAATATTACATTAAATTAACACTCGAATTAGTTACGCAATTTGAGGCTATGAAACGGGCGGAGCAACGCGGAGAACCGACCAATACTCCCGAATTTGCAAAAGCGTTTCACCCGAGCGAGTATAAATCTTTCAAACGCAAATGCGACGGTAACGGGAAAATACGCGACATAGCAAGCGTACCTCTCTTTCCCGACCAGGTTATACACCAACTTATAATGGTTGTTTCAAGCGAAATTTTTACAAATGGTATGTATGAATACTCTTGCGGCTCAATTCCAGGCAGAGGCGTTCACAAGGGGAAACGCTACATAGAAAAATTCATAAGAAACCATACGAAAGAAAATGTATCAGAAATTAAATACGGGGCGCAACTCGACATAAAAAAATGTTACCCGAATATTTCTCACAGCTATTTAAAAAAGCAGTTACGGAAAAAGTTTCGCGGAAATCTTTTTATATGGCTTTGCTTTGCGGTTATAGATAGCTTTTACATTGAAACCGAAAGCGGAGAGCGCGTCGGGTTGCCTATCGGGTTTTATACCTCACAATGGTTTTGCAATTTTGTTTTAACCCCTATCGACCATTATATAAAACAGACTCTTAAAATAAAATGCTATGTTCGTTACATGGACGACATGGTACTATTTAAGAGGAATAAAAAAGAATTGCATAAAAATGTATCCGCCATTATTCAATATGCCGCCGAAATAGGATTAACGATTAAATCAAATTGGCAAGTATTCCGATTCGACTATATCGACAAAAGCGGAAAGCATAGAGGACGGGCTATTGATTTTCTCGGGTTCCGATTCTTTAGAAACAAAACTATATTGAGAAAGCGGCTCGCACTCGCAATTATGCGCGCTGTACGTCGCGTACATAAAGCAAAGCGAATATTACCTCATACCGCAATGTCGTTAATGTCACGGCTCGGGTGGTTGAGGCATTGCAATTCCTACAACTTTTATCATAAATACGTGAAACCATATATTAATATACGAAAATTAAAGGAGGTAATACGAAATGAAAGCAGAATGCGCAACAATGCCAGTTGCCCCGTATGAGGTAGTATTTGAGGGTGACGAGGCAGTAGTAACGCTATTAACAAATGTTGAAGAAATACCAGGGACGGACGAAAGTCCCGCAAAATGGCAGTACGACGAATACCGTCTCCGCGTAAGAAATCGCCCCGAACTCATTTCAAATATTGAAAACGGTTTTGAGGCATGGCTCACGGCGGCAAAAGCGGCAGAATATGAAAAGCTCGCCGCGGAGGTTAGAGCCGAACGCGATAAACTATTATCGGAAACCGACAAAGCGTTAACGCTTGACAGGCTCGGAATTGATGTTCCGACGAGCATTACTTCAACGTCTCTCCTATCTGCTACAAAGAGCCTTTTTGCCGTACTTGGCAATGCGGTTTCGGGTGAATGGGCGGCATACCGACAAGCCCTCCGAGACATACCACAACAAGAGAATTTTCCGTATGACGTAAAATTCCCTACAAAACCCGAGGAGTAAAACATTATGGAACTTTCAATTATAGTTGCTATTGCGGGCGTTGTCTGTTCCGCCGTATTCGGCTTTGTAGGTTATCAAAGCGGGCTCAAAAAGGAAAACAAGGCAGAGGGAGAAAACAAAGGCGTTATATTGTCCGATATAGGCTATATTAAATCGGGCGTTGACGACCTCAAACGAGAGCAAAGAGAGACGAGGACAAGCGTAACGGGGCTCTCGGAACGTATTACTCGTTGCGAGGAATCATGCAAGCAAGCCCACAACAGAATAAACGAAATCAAGAAAGGAGGCGAACAGCTATGAAAAAGGTATCAACGGAAACCATTATCCGAACAATCATTCTTGTTGTTACCCTGGTAAACCAGGTGTTAACAACGCTCGGCAAAAACCCGCTACCATTCGCGGAGGAGGACATTTACGCGGTATTGACTACCGCCGCAACTATCGCCGCTACCGCCTGGGCTTGGTGGAAAAACAACAGTTTCACAAACGCCGCTATTGCCGCCGATAATTACATGAATGAAATTAAAGCGACAGGCACAGAAAACGAGGAGGTTTAATTATGGCATTTTTGACACCCGATAAGACGCTCACCGTTAGCGTGGGCTCGGAAACAATCACAATCAAGCAGAAAATCACTCCCGACGGGACGAGAGCCGCGAAAAACATTTGCTCTTATGTGAAAAAGGGTGATTATGTCAAGCCAAACGAAAAGCTCAATAACGGCACAGGCGTTCCGAAAGGAATCACCGTACATAATACGGGAGATATTGCTTGCGCAAGCGGAACAACCCCCGCGGAGCAGTACGCCAGGGCTACATATCCCAACGGAAACATGAACGGAGTTGCCGTGCACTATTGGGTATGGCATAATGAAATATGGCAACAGCTTTCCGACAATGAGCGCGGTTGGCACGCCGCCGACGGTTCAAGCCGCCGCTCCTCACAGAGGGCGGGAGAAACAATCGGAGGGAACCTCGATACAATCGCTATTGAATGTATTGGAGCAGACGCAAGCTCGGAGGCAACTCTCGCAAAGCTCGTAGCGTATTTACTCGACAAGCACGGACTTTCACCGAGCACAGACGTTTACACGCACAATTATTTCTATTCAAAGAAATATTGTCCGATTTACATTCTCCCTCATTGGGGCTCGTTCCTATCGACCGTGAAAGCAAATTACAACGCGATTCAAAGCGCGAAAGCTCCCGCGGTTATTGAAACACCCGCTCCCGTGCAACAGGCACCGACAATTATTGTCGGGAGTACCGTTCGCGTAAAGAGTGGAGCAAGCACTTATACAGGAGGCGGACTTGCGGGCTTTGTTTACGAACGCGACCATATCGTAAAGGAAATCAAAGGCGACCGAGCCGTTATCACATACGGCGGCGTTGTTGTCGCGGCGGTTAAACTTTCCGATTTGTCATTGACAAATAGCGCGACATATACGCCCGCTCCCGCTCCCGCTCCCGCGCCAACTCCCGAACCCGTACCAGTTGCACCAGTCGCAACTATCGAGGTAGGAAGTACCGTTCGTTTGAACAGCGGCGCAAAGACATATACGGGCGGTAGGCTTGCAAGTTTCGTTTACAAGCGCGACCATATCGTAAAGGAAATCAAAGGCGACCGAGCCGTTATCACATACGGCGGAGTTGTTGTCGCGGCGGTTAAACTTTGCGATTTAACGCTCGCATAATTCAAAAGAATAACACATAACACAAAAAGCGGAGAGGCAATAAAGCCTCTCCGCTTTTTTTCATTCCTCATGCAACTTGCAGAGGATACCGAACACACCGCACACTATGAATATTACGGGGTTCGACTTATTAACGAATGGTGGAGGCGAGGGGAATTGAACCCCTGTCCGAAAAGTTCTTGATATAGCTTTCTACGAGCGTATCTGTTTATTTGCATTCCCTCGCTATATCGACAAGCAGCAGTCTATATAGCTTGGTAGCTTCATTAATTCATGGCCGATGGCAAAGCTTATTTCGGCACACGTTCACTGCTTAGTCACGCCATATCCGGAGCCGCAGTGCTCCCCGGTATGACGGCTGCACTTAGGCAGCTACTCTAACTGTTTTGTTAGCGTTTAAATTTTTGTTTACGCTTTTTAAAGAAGGTGCGCGCTTCTGCTCGCTTACCATACCTCAAACTCCCCGTCGAAACCTTTACGCCCCCATATTTGATTTTACATTCTTAATAAAAATAGAGTATTCACTTGAAACCATATCTGTAAATTCATCAATAAAATCAGGTGTATATATATCAGATGAACCGATATTATTTTCGCTGTGCCATTTATAATTCCGATTCAAGAAAGCAGTTAAATCATCTGCTTTTACTCCTGGAGTATTACCATATTTTTCAGAAGAGCAATTAAGTATCGAATCCCATACAGGTTTACTCCAATCAGTGTTATGAAACAGCCATGAGCTTGCAACAGCGATTTCATGCCGATATGTCTGAAACCAATCATCGCCGGTATATGTTTCAGTAAACCTATTGAAAACTTGTCTGTCCCACCACCAGTCAAGATAAAGATGCAGTAATACACCTTCTTCAAAGCTGTGATTTAATACAGTTTTATTTGCAAGTTTATATAGTTCTTCTTCACGATTTTCAGCTGTTCTAAAATGTGTTATATCTTTTTCTTCTCTTGTGTTTACAGCATCCGGTGCAACATTTCCGATCCAGAAGAGGGAAGTGGCATCTTTATAAACCTTTCGTGCTGTAAGCAGGTGTATCATCATAGATGGCACGAATCTTGCTCCTTAAACAATTATTCCTTCCGTTCTCGAACATACCTTTCAGCGTCTCTTTCCATCGTTTTCTTTACCTCAGTTTCACGCTTATCATATAGCTTTTTACCTTTACAAAGACCAAGTTCAAGCTTAACCCACTGTTTATCAAAATATAATGAAAGCGGAATGAGAGAATAACCTTGTTGACCTACTAATCCAAACAGCTTCAATATTTCACGCTTGTGCATAAGTAATCGTCTTGGACGTACCGGCTCACGGTTAAAGATGTTGCCTTTCACATATGGGCTTATATGGATTCCATTTGCCCAAATTTCACCGTTTTTTATGTTGCAGAAGGAATCCTTCAGGTTGACAGCACCTTGGCGAAGTGATTTAACTTCGGTGCCAAAAAGTTCGATACCGGTTTCATATTTATCCTCGACAAAATATTCATGCCATGCTTTTTTGTTCTGAGCAATTATTTTTCTTTGTACTTTTTCAGTCATCAAAATCCTCCTCTCTGAAACAATAAAAACGAAATAATCTTTGGAAAGGTATTATAACATATGCTTTTCATAAATACAAGCGGTAACTTATTTATATTCGACAACAGAATCTACACAAACTTTGTCATCTTTATCATATAAAATTCTGGTTTTATAACCTTTTGAGAATTTTTGTGTAAAAACATTCAATTTATCATTTAAAACTGCTTCTGTTACGAAATTGATTTGCATGCGTCTTATTTCTTTATGAAGATAATTTGTATCACTTGTTATTTCTGCATAATTCATTATAAGGTCCGGATATATCGAATTATTCAGATGATTATTTTCATCAAGATCACTGTACATAACTGTATGATTACCCACAAGATATAAAGTGGGATTCCTGTCAAAAATACTTTTCTCTATTTCAACACCGCATGAAAGCTGTGGGAAAGAATTCGAAGTATACATCAAACGACTTGGACGGGCTATTGATCTTTTAATAAAATCAAGTAAAACCCAATGAGTAGAACAAGCAGCTACTCTTTCATTATCACGGTATATTTCAAATTCACGGATAAAAGTTGCGCCTTTTATTTCCTTTTCCCAGGTCTTAAGAGATATAGTCTCTTCAGTATATATCGGTTTGTAAAACTCTAATGCTAATTTGACAAGCACAAAAACAATACCGTCATCACGCATATTATAGTATGTGATATCATATTGCAATAAATCTTCTCTGGCTATCTGTTGCATATATTTTTGCAATGATGATGGTTTAACAATACTGTTTGGTTGAACATCATAACTTGTAATTTTAATTTGCTTTTCTAACAATTGTATCAGTCCTTAGCATTTTTTGATTCCTTTATATTTGCAAGTGGATTCTCATCCATTGCATTTTTCATTTTTTTATCTGAAACATGAGTATATATTTGTGTTGTGTTTAACTGCTCATGACCCAAAATATTCTTGAGAACAAGAATATCAACATTACCGCTGTTATACATTAGGGTAGCGGCCGTATGACGCAGCTTATGAGTCGAATACTTTTTATTTTTCAAGCCGGCAGAATTCAACTGCTTTTGCACAAGCCATTGAACGGTTTTATTGGAAATTCTGGTTCCCAATCTGCTAATAAACAACGCGTTTTTATCTTTAATTTTCACTCCGCCTTCAGCAGCTCTGACTTGTCTGACATTAAGATAATTTTGAAGAGCACTTCTGCAAGCAGTATTGAGATATATTTTACGTTGCTTATTACCTTTACCGGTAACAATAAGGCTTTCTAGTTTTTCATCAATATCGCCAAGATTGATATTAACAAGCTCAGATAAACGCATACCGCAATTCAAAAATAAAGTTAGAATAGCATAATCTCTTTCATATGTCTTTGATGATTTTTCAACAGAATTCAGCAGCCCAATCGATTCATCAATAGATAAATATTTCGGAAGTTTATGCTTTAAGGTAGGTGTTTCAATATCCTTGACAGGATTATTTTTCAGTAAACGACTTTTAACCGTATGATATTTATAAAAAGCTCGAATTGCTGATAGCTTTCTTGCACGAGCAGCAGGTTTATTTTCTCTTTTATTAGCAAGATATAATAAAAACGAATATATTTCTTCGGAACGGATTGAATCACAAAAAGCTTCATTAATTCGAGAAATGTCAACCTTCTCTATATTATTCAAATCATCGTTATTTCTTATAGCAGTTATATATCGAAAAAAGGTACGCAGGTCAATATAATATTCATTTACAGTCAATTCGGAACAATTCTGTATTGTTCTTTTATATGAAAGAAAAGATAAAACAACAGCTGAGATATTATCAGTATTATACATGATTTATCATCCTATGCTATTTTCATTATTAAGCTTAACCATATACTTTGTTTTTTTATCATCATACATTAATTTATCTATATGAGTTATAAAATCATCAGCATTCATATGTATATCGGGTTTAAAAACATCATAACCAATACTTATCTCCAAATTATATACCGCGGATTTATTTTTATTAAACGCTTCAAAGTTGCTGTACAATTCCTTTAATATTATACCAATAGATGATATATTATCAAGTACCAATATAACAACAAATTCATCACCGCCATATCTTGCAATAAAATCGTTTTTTTTGAATGTTTTTTTTAATATATAAGAAGTATTAATTAAAGCTTCGTCCCCAATATGATGACCATAGATATCATTAATTTTTTTAAAATTGTCAATATCCATCATAATACCGATTACATTTTCTTTTTTTCTATTTGATTCAATAAGCTGATGTAAGTATAAATCAAGATGGCGTCTGTTGAATACATTTGTTAAGTGATCAAGATATAGCTGATCATTTTGAATATTTATAAAAACTATAAGTATGGAGAGTGTAACCGCAATCCATGTAGTTGACAAGCCATACCAGAATGATTGTATCAAGCTTCCTATGACGGGGATTATTGAATATGCGTAAAAGGACAGAAAATTTTCTTTCTGAATATACTTTCTTTTTATAATTACAACTATTAGAGTATATACTAACATTGAATAGCTTATTATCGGCATTATCCAGAAATATTGACCTCTGTGGTAAATATTATTGAGATCAATATAAAACATTATATTAAAAAACATACTTAAGAAGGCTAACACAGTATGTAATACAAGAGGAAAGCAGAAGAGAATTACTATTTTATTTAATGATACTCTATCCTTGAAAATTTTATAATATGCATACAAAGCCCATAAAAAGCAAACTACAGGATTCATAGAATAATAGACAAATGAGATTATTTGATTAATTATTCTGAACAATTCACCAGATTTACCGTCTATCACCCACATAATTGAATCAAGAATAAGGATGAAAATATTTGAGACAACAAGTAATAAAAATAATTTCTGATCTATAACATGCAATTCGCCTTTATGATATACATTACTAAATATAAAAATAGAGACAATGATTGCGAAAACATTTACTTCAAGATACAATATTGTTTGCATTCTCATTTCCCCGCATTCAAGTAATAAAATAACCCTTTATAAATAATAACATAAATCTAAATATATTTCAATTGTTATTTCAAATAATATAGTCAAGAATGAGAATAGAAACATTTTAATTATATAAAATTTAAGTAAATCAATATAATAAAAACATAAAAAGCATCAAAAACATAGAGATTTCAATGCTTATATGTCATTTTATCAATTTAGATGCAAACTTTAGGTGCGAGAGCTAGATTGTCTAAAAAGCAAAGAGTCCGAACGCAAAAAAGCGTTCAGACTCAGTTTGGTCTGAGTGGCGGGAGTTGAACCCACGGCCTCTACCACCCCAAGGTAGCGCGCTACCAAACTGCGCCACACCCAGATTTATTCACTAAAAATAACAATGTGAATATTGTCAAGTCAGCGAAGGATATTATATCATTACAGTTTTATAATGTCAAGTCTAAATTTGAGTTTTTTAGTTTAATTCAACATCAATTAAGTAAAACTTGCTTCTATCTCTTAAAAATAGAAAATGTGAAAAGATTAATCCCTTTATCAGTGTATACCCTTATGCCTCTTGAGTGTCGGGTCAACAAACTTATTATACTCTAATAAGATTCGACTATATATTTCTGAACAAAGTAACATATCGCATTTTATAAAGAACAAAGAAAATTATTTAATTATTCCGATTAATTTTTCGTTTCTAAAACCGGTTATTTTAACATTTACAGTTTGATATCTTAAATCTGTATCAGATTCAAATTCAGCTTCAAGATAATTCGTCGTATATCCGACATAAATATTTTTATTACTGCATTCGACTAAAATAGGCAGAGTTTTACCGATTTGTCTTTCAAGAATAGCATTGCGTATCTTATTTCCTTCGCAGATTAAATAATCATTTCTCAACTTTTTTTCATGAGGTGTAATGAGTTCAATCATTTCAGCTGCAACAGTACCCGCTCGTTTTGAAAAAGGGAATGCATGAATATGAGAGATTGGGTAGTATATTAAGAATTCTATTGTTTCATTCAGTTCGGACATGGTTTCAGTCGGAAAGGATGAAATAACATCAACAGATAATAATATATCCGGAATATGAGTAAGTGTTTTATCAAGATTTCCGGCTGCAACAGCTTTGGTGTAGGGGCGTTTCATAAGGTTCAAGATTCTATTGCAGGCTGACTGAAGTGAAATATGCAGGTGGGGCATAAACTTTTCGCATTGAATTGCATCAAGAAAATTGTCATCAAAAATCCGTGGATCAAGCGAACCTAAACGTATTCTTTCAATACCGTTTATTTTATTAATAGCTCGTATAATATCAGGTAATTGATTGTGAGCGGAAACTTCGATTCCTGTTATTACGATTTCTTTGCAGCCGATATCAGCAATACGTTTTGCTTCTTCAATAATATCATCGAAAGCACGTAATCTGATTTCACCGCGGAGCCTCGGTATTATACAATAAGAACACTTTCCGTTACAGCCGTCTTCAATTTTTAAATAACTTCGTATTTTGCTGTCAGGATAATATCCTATATTTAAATTATCGTACTCATGAATATTGCTATTTGATAAAGCTATGAGTTTATGTTTATTATCGAGTATATCCATTGCTTTACTAACAAGAGATGATTTTATTTTTGCACTGCCAACATAATATACATTGGGTAATTTACCGACTTCTTCAGGTTTATATTCTGAAAAACAGCCGATAACCATAACAGACTGCGATGATTTTGAAGCACGGCGGATATATTGCGCACTTTTCCGTTCGCTTTCACCTGTGACAGCGCAGGTGTTAATAATAGAAATATCACAAGCTTCACCGAACTTCCTTATATCAAAACCTGCAGCAATAAATTCTTCTGTTATAGCTCGCGTTTCATATTGATTTACACGACATCCTAATGTGTAAAACGAAATTGAATATCTATTTTTAATTATCATTATTATGGTGATCCTTGCTTTTAAGCTTATGTATTTTATATTATTTGTTGTTTATATTTTAAATTCTGTTTCTTGAATTATTTCTTTGTATTTATTGTAATCAATCAGCAAATTTATGGCTTCCAATAAAGCGTTTGCAGTCATGTTTAAAGGTAAATCAAGTGCTTCGGACAATTTGTTTCTCAAATATGATGAATTAGCTTTACCACTGAGACCGTCTTCATAGAAATTTTTTTTATTGATTTTTATTTTGTCTGCTGTTGATTCACTGCCTGTTATATATTCATGCAATATTTTTTTAAGATATTCTGTGTCTATTCCTTCAACACCAAGCAAACCATCCTTGCCGGGGGCAGTTTTTCGTTTTTCTTTACCTTTTATTTGAGGTATATATATGTTTATAATGTTTCCGCTGATGTAAGACTTCAGTTTCGACCTGATAAAAAACCCGGCTTTATCACTGTCGGTCAAAATTATAATTCCATTATCGTCAGATAACTTTTTTAGTAGTTTTTTCTTTTCATCATTATTAAAGACAGAAAACCCATCAGTAGTTATTATCGGTGAAGCGACAGATGAGGATAACTTAATTTTGTCATATTTTCCTTCAACGATAATAGGATATTTAAGCATTAATTTTTCGTTATTCATATGTACTGATCCTAATTATAAGCATTTCAAGAATTGAATATGTTTCCTGCCCTGAAGATTTCATCTTTGAATCGGCCTCAAGGCATACACCAGAAGCAAACCTGAGAAAATCATTTGTTTGATTTTGCAAAAATGCAGTATATTTTTTTATTATCCATTCAGATATACCACTTTTATAAGCAATATTCTTCGTGCTGATATTGCAATCCATACCGGCTTTTATGATTAACATATCAGATAGCAGCTTTGATATTGTACCGAGAATTATTGTCGGTTCAGTTTTATATAATTGCAAGTTTCCGAATATTTTAAGAGCCTTATTGTAATCCTTTTCAATCATAGCACGGGTAAGATCGAATGCTTGGTAGGTTACATTCGGACAGCATACCAACTCAATGTCTTTTTTTGATACAGATTTATTTTCGCAATAATTGCATAGCTTGTCTATCTCACCCGAGAGAGTATATAAATCCGAACCGCAATATTCAATAAGATAATTTGCAATATTATTATCTATAAAGATACCTTCGTTTTTAAAATGTCGAATTACCCAGGAGAGCAGCTTACTGGTTTCCGGTGTTTTGAATTCGACAATAATACCGTTTTTTTTAATAGCTGAAAATAAATCAGATATGCCTTTATTCTTAGATTTACCAGATGTTTGTTTGTATTCTAACTCACCAATACGATATAACATAAGCAGAGTGCAATATTCAGGTATACTTGAAATGACTTCAGCATATTCAATAGCTTCTTTTTCAGATAGCTTTGGAATATCCAGTTTTTTTAACTCAATCAATTTATTTTCTGACATAAAAGGAAATGTATTAAATGTAGCGCTGAGTTCATTTACAGAATCATTTTTTGCATCAAGAATTATATGATTGAACTCAGGAAGAACTGCTGTCGTCAGCTTCTTGATTTGAGTGGAATAATAATCTTTTGTATATTCATCATCACCGCAAAAAAGAAAAGCACCGTTGATGTTATTCTCTTTTAATTTAATTTTTAGAACATCAATGCTCAAAGTGGTTTCCTCCTTTTCAGTCAATAAAACTAATGTGTCCGTTTTTGTCTATCATAATTGTGTATGCATTATCCGCGCTGATATAATTCGGCGTTCTGACATTGATATTGCTTTTTTGATATGCTTTATTTAAACCATTTATAAAAGTAGTTGAATTGAAGGCACATATGTATGTAATATCATTTAAATCCGGGAGTACAGGGAAATTAGGCTTTTCAAAAAATCTGTCTGAGAAGAGTAATGCATCGCAATATTGAAAAGACAGATATTCACTTGGTGATTCTCTTAACGGACCAATAAACATAGCACTGTTTTTATTTAAATCAGCAAGAATGGCAAATCCCTTTGTTGAATCATCAGATGAGAATATTTTTACTTTATTCTTTCCTAATAAAAATGATTCAGTATTACTATAAAATTCGATATTAAAATGATTACTCTCAGATATTTTATAAAGTTCCTCGATATATTTATTATCTTCTGCATCAGGGAAAGGTAGGTATACTGTTTTGACAATGTTTCGTGATGACATTAAGTTAATATTTCTGACCGTATCATCGGAATAATCGGTGAAGAAACATAATTCGAAATCTAAATAACCATTATCGGATAATTCGTTATAGTCAATATAGTTACTTGAAAAGTCGAAGAAAATCAAATTACCGTTTGATGATATAATAAGATGATTCGAATAATATGTATTAAATACAGTCAATTTACTAATCTTTGAATTATAATCATTATTTATTATAACACAAACAAAAAAAACGGCAAGAGCAACAGCAAGTGTGTATAAAGTATATCTTCGAATTTTAATATTTTTTGCAAGCAGAAAAGCAATTAAAACTGCTAATAACATAATAAGAGGTATAATTAAATTTTGAGTATTTGATATTGTAAATATACTTTTAGAATTTATATATGATGTAATTTTAAACATCAAGCTTAATCCTTTTCCTGCAATATATGCAAAAGGGACTCCCAATGGCGGAAAGATTAATCCTAAAACCGCACTGATAAATAAAAGAATTAATATAATACTTAAAATTGGGCTGAATATCAAATTAAAAATTGGTGAGATGGCCGGTATCTCATTAAATATCAAAGAAACAACCGGTAAAGTGAATAAAAACGCAAAAATAGATATGGAAACAGGCAATAATAAGTATTTTTTAATTACAGCTTGGGTATTATTTTTACTTTTGATAATCAGTTTCTTCATATAATGCATTGCTGTTATTATACCAATGACACTTAGAAATGAAAGCTGTAAACCAATATCAGTAATAGAATATGGATTAATAAAAAGAATTACAAGCAATGCGAAGAAAAGGGAAGTGTAGCTGTCACTTTTATCGGTAATGACTCTCGCAATCAATGTAATTGCAAGCATTATTAATGCTCTTGTTATTGAAGGAGTGAAACCTATTAATGCGGCATATAAAATTGTGAATGGCAGACACAAGAGATATCTGATACGTATATTAACTTTCAAAAATCTTAAAAGTGTCAAAAATCCACCTGTTATGATTGTCAAATGAAAACCGGAAATCGCAAGAAAGTGAACTATACCGGAACGTCTAAAATCATTTGTAATCTTCAGGTTCATATCGGATGAATAGTTGATTATAACTGCCTTAGCAAGACCGGATATATCTTTATCCCAAAAAGAAATCGAATCAAAATAGTCAGCTGTTTTATTTCTGAAAGCATCAAGTATATTATTTATTCCCGAACTGTCTTTCTTTATCACTGAGATTGGTTCAATGTCTGCATATAAGTCAATCCCATTCGCAAGAGAACGAACAGAAACATTAGAATTTAAAGTTGCATATAAATCAATAATGTCATATTTATCAGGGTATTCAGTTGATATATTTTCAAACATTCTTTCATCAATAAATGCACTGATAATAGTGCCTTCAGGTATGATATTACCTTCTGATGAAATAACCTTGATCCTTGCATTTGTTGTATTATAATATTCTGAAAAACGGATTTCTTCGACAGTACCGGAAATATAAATACTTTCATCAGGTATTATTTCCGGTGAAATTTTATTAATTGATGTAAAAATAATAATATAACAAATACCGATTAAAATATATAGCGGTATTTTAAAAAATACAACAAAAAGTGTTTTTTTATTAACAAAGAGAAACAGGCAAGCAAGACATATGTAAATGCTTGCTATACCTGCTGAAATAATTGCAATAATAAGTTTGTGCTCAGAGAAATAAACACCAAAAGCTATCCCTGCTGTAAACAAGGCAACGAATGTAGCAAGGTGTCTGTTCGCAAACACAATCATACTCCTTCAATTATTGTTTGTTGTCCGGGATAAAAAGAGGCAGTTCCTGAAGAGCAATAATATCTTTTCTATCCGCTGCGTCTCCTTCGACTAAAATAGCCATCTTGGCAACTATGTTACCGCCGGATTGAATAATAAGTTTTTCAATTGCGCTGAGACTTTCACCGGTGCTGATAACATCATCAGCTATAACTACTCTCTTTCCTTTAATATAATCCATATCGGATTTGTCGAGGTAGAGGGTCTGCGTGTGAGCTGTTGTAATTGAATGAAGGTGAACCGCAACAGGTGTTTTCATATAAAGCTTTGCTGTTTTACGAGCTATAATATAGTTGTCAAGTCCAAGCTGTCTTGCAATTTCATATGCAAGCGGTATACCCTTGGATTCAGCAGTAACAAGAACATCAAACTCAGGCATTTTTTTAATTAATTCAGTAGCGCAGGCTTTGGTCAATTCGACATCACCAAATATAACAAAAGCTGCTATATACAAATCATCATTAACCTTGCAAATAGGTAGATTGCGTTTTAATCCGGCAACTTCGAGAGGGTAGTATTGATAATTATCAACATTAATTCTCAATGATAACATTTTTAATCTCCTATATTAATTTTTCTTTCATTGTTTTTCCGCCAAGGATATGAAAATGCAGATGCTTCACTGTCTGACAGGCATCAGGACCGCAATTGGATATAATTCTATAACCGTTTGTTATACCTGCAAGCTTAGCAATTTTCGGAATAACTTCGAAGATTCGAGAAATAATCGAGGAATTATCAATATTTATCTCGTCGGCAGAACCGATATGGCTTTTAGGTATAACAAGGACATGAATAGGTGCATGAGGTGCAATATCATAGAATGCAAAAACACTTTCATCCTCATAAACTTTTTTCGAAGGGATAACGCCGTCAACTATTTTACAAAAAATGCAGTCATTCATTTGAATATGCCTTTCTTATTTATTTTGTTGATTTAATATTATTGTTTCAGCAGCAGTCATGGCTTCATCAAGTTTTGATGTATCCTTGCCACCGCTGCTTGCGCTGTCAGGCCTTCCACCGCCGCCGCCGCCGACAATTTGAGATAGTTCCTTGAGTAGCATACCTGCATGAGCTTTGGCTGCTACAGCGGCTTTACCGCAGCCTGATGCTAATAATAATTTGCCATCATTTACTGTTGTAAACAAAGCAACAATTTTAGGATTTTTATCCTTGATATTATCAATAGCATTTCTTAGGGCTTCAATATCAGTGTTCTCAAACTTTGCTCTGATAAGCTTGACTTTACCTATCGTAACAGCATTATTAACTTCATGTTCAATAGTGACCATAGCAAGCTTTAGATTCGCATTATCAAGAGCCTTTTTAAGTGTTTTACTTTCAGCTTGAATAGCGCAACTCTTAGCTGCAATTTCGTTTATATTATTTAACTTTAATTCTTTTGCAGTTTCATGGATTAAATTATTAATAAAATTATACAATTCAATAAAATTGGTTCCTGTAACTGCTTCGATTCTGCGTATGCCAGCAGCAACCGAGGTTTCGGATATAATTTTAAACAAACCAACCTTTGCAGTATTATCAAGATGCGTACCGCCGCAAAGCTCGGTAGAGAAGTCACCCATCCTTACGACTCTGACAGCTTCGCCGTATTTTTCACCGAATAATGCCATAGCACCGCTTGTTTTTGCTTCATCAATTGACATTAGCTTCGTTGTTATTGATGAACCGGTAAGAATTTGTTCGTTTACAAGGTTCTCAACAGCAGTTATTTCATCGGATTCCATTGCAGTGAAATGAGTAAAGTCAAATCTCATTCTCTTATCATCAACATATGAACCTGCCTGCTCAACATGAGTTCCGAGAACTTTACGCAGTGCAGCTTGCAATAAATGCGCAGATGAATGGTTGCGTTTTATTGAATTACGACGAGCAACATCAACTTCTGCTTTTGCTTTATCAACTATGTTTATAACACCACTGATAACTTTGCCGATATGAACTGTTTGTCCGTCATGAGTTTTCTTTGTATTGATTACTTCGAATACTCCATTAGAAGTGTAGATTTTACCAGTATCTCCGACTTGTCCACCACTTTCAGCGTAAAAAGGAGTTTTATCAAGTAAAATCAAGCCTGAATCACCCTCAAGTCTGCCAATAGATTCATTATTGCTGAGCATAGCAATAATATTGGCTGAGCATTCAATTTCGGTGTAACCGACAAATTCTGTTTTTAATGATTTATCTATATTTGATAAACTATCGTCATTCCAACCGAAATCACCAAAAGTAGTTCTTGCGGCTCTTGCTCTTTCTTTTTGTTGTTTCATAAGCTCGGTAAATGTTTTTTCATCAATCTGGAGTTCGTTTTCAATAGAAATTTCTCTCGTGAGATCAAGAGGGAAACCGAATGTATCATGAAGTTTAAATAGATCATCACCACTGATTGTGGAAATATTATTTGTTTTACAGTCACTTATTATCTGGTTAAGGATAGTCAACCCGGCATCAATGGTTTGATTAAAGCGTTCTTCTTCAACCTTAACAGTTTTCTTGATATAATCACGCTTTTTAATAAGTTCAGGATAAGCATTTCCGCTTTCGTTTATGACAGTATCACAAAGCTCATACAAAAATGTGTGATTAATACCGAGCAGTTTGCCATGTCTTGCAGCTCGTCTCAATAAACGGCGTAAAATATAACCTCTGCCTTCGTTTGATGGAACTACGCCATCACTTATGAGGAAAACCGTACCTCTGATGTGATCTGTAATGACACGTAACGAAACATCTTTATTCACAAGCGAAGCGTCATAATCAACACCTGCAATTCTGCAGACATGATCCATAATATTTCTGATTGTATCTACTTCAAAAAGATTGTTTACATCCTGCATTACACAGCCGAGTCTCTCAAGTCCCATACCTGTATCAATGTTCGGACGTGCCAGGCGAATATAATTTCCATTACTGTCACTGTTGAATTGAGTAAATACAATATTCCAAATTTCTATATATCGGTCACAGTTGCATCCTACTTTGCAGTCGGGTTTCCCGCAGCCATATTTTTCACCGCGATCGAAATAAATTTCAGAGCATGGACCGCAAGGAAAGTTTTCAATTTCCCAAAAGTTATCATCTCTACCCATACGGGTTATTCTTTCTATAGGAACACCTGTCTTTAGCCAAATTGCCTCAGCTTCGTCATCATCTTCAAAAACTGAAACATGAAGTAAATTTTCCGGTATTTCAAGCACCTTGGTCAGAAATTCCCACGCCCATGGAATTGCTTGTTCCTTAAAATAATCCCCAAATGAAAAATTACCCAGCATTTCAAAAAATGTACCATGTCTTGCGGTTTTTCCGACATTTTCAATATCAAGTGTACGCACACATTTTTGGCATGTAGTAACTCTCGAATTCGGTGGTTTTTGTTCTCCGGTAAAATATAATTTAAATGGAGCCATACCTGCATTTATAAGTAACAGGGAATTGTCATTTATCGGAACAAGCGGAAAGCTTGGCAGACGCAAATGATCTTTGCTTTCAAAAAAAGAAAGATATTTTTCTCTAAGTTCATTTATACCTAATTTCTTCATCATATACCTCTTCAAAATAAAATATCACTATATAATTATAAGAGCGAATTATGCTTTTGTCAATATATATTCCAAAAGAATATTGACACAATAATGACAATGTGATATATTTTTATTATATGCAAATGATAATTATTGCTGAGTATGTATATTAAACTAACAAATGAATTGTGATATTATTAATTTTGAAAAAGCCATACGGTATAGATTTTTTCAAAATTGTTGAGGTAATTCATTTGTTAGTTTAATATGGTAATAGTTATATAATATGGGAGATTGAAATGGATTATAGATATCTTGCTGAACTATTATATCCGGATGTAAAACATGATTATGAATATTACGAAAGCCTTTACCCTGTTCGCAATCTGCCTGAAGGAGCAAAGGTTACAAGAATTGCACCAAGCCCTACAGGATATGTTCACTTTGGAAGTATCTTTCCTGCTCTCGTCAGTGAAAGGCTTGCACGTCAAAGCGGGGGTGTATTTTATCTTCGTATTGAGGATACCGATGAGAAAAGAAAGGTTAAAGGTGCAATTGAAGATATTATCAAATCATTTGATTATTTCGGAATAAATTTTGATGAAGGTGTTACGCTGAAAGAACAGAAGGGTAATTACGAACCTTATATACAGAGTCAAAGAGTCGAAATATATCATACTTTTGCAAAAAAGCTGGTTTCGGAGGGTAAAGCGTTCCCCTGCTTCTGCTCTGAAGAGACTATTGAGAATGATAAACAGCTGCAAGCGAAAAATAAAGAGATGATAGGATATTACGGTAAATACGCGCATTGTATAAATTTGACTTGCAATGAGATTGAGAAGAAGATAAAAGACGGTAAAAAATTTGTTTTGCGTTTTCTTCCTGATGAAGTCACAAAAAATAATGTTACGGTAACTGACCTTATCAGAGGCGCAGTTACAATAACTGATGATAATACAGGAAGAATACTTATAAAAAGCGACGGTGTTCCGACATATCATTTCGCCCATGCTGTTGACGATCATCTTATGAGGACAACACATGTTGTCAGAGGTGAGGAATGGCTTTCAAGTGTTATATTTAATATGCAGTTATTTTTAGCTCTTGGATTTAAACCACCCAAGTACATGCATATTTCAACACTTATGACTATTGATGGTGTAAGAAAAAAGAAGCTGTCAAAGAGAGATAAAGGTTCAGGACTGAAAGAATATATCAAAAATGGTTATGCAGCAGAATCGGTTGTTGAATATGTTCTGACCTTACTCAACTCAAATTATGAAGACTGGCGTCGTGCTAATCCTGAATTACATTGGTCAGAATTTTCATTTTCAATCAAAAAGATGGGTTCAAGCGGCTCGCTGTTTGATTTCGCAAAGCTAAATGATGTAAGTAAAAATGTAATATCAAACATGACAGCTTTGGATGTTTATAACAGATTAATTGCTTGGGCATCGAAGTTTGATAAAGAATTTTATGAGAAACTATCTTATGACAAAGAATATGCAATAGTAGTACTTTCAATCGGCAGAGGCGGTCCGAAATCAAGAAAAGATTTTGCTGTCTGGAGCGAACTCAGACATTATATGAGCTTCTTCTATGACAATTGGTTTGAAATTACCGACAAAATCAACGAAAAATTCTCTTCAGCTGATATAATCGCTGCATTGAAGAAATTTGCTTCATGCTATAATGAAAATGATACGCAAGATATCTGGTTCGGTAAAATCAAGGACATTGCTGCATCATTGAATTATTGCCCCGACATGAAGTTATATAAGCAAAATCCTGAAGCTTATCAAGGGAATGTTGGTGACATTAGTATGTTTATCAGAGTAGCTGTAACCGGCCGTATAAATTCACCCGATTTATATACAGTAATGCAGGTATTAGGTAAGGAAAGAGTTATAGTAAGACTAAAAAGTTATTGTATATAACTGGGCAGTAATTACGTATAATAGAAAGGTTAGCATAAAAAATACAAGAGATAGAGGTACGTCGGCGCGTACCTCCACTAATTTTACATAAATATTTGTGCCCGGAAGGGCGTGGAGGTTATCATGGAAGAAACAAATAATTTTTTATATGAAATAATAGATTCCGATCTTGAAAAAGACAGGGTAGTTGAAATTCACACACGTTTTCCGCCTGAACCTAATGGTTATCTTCATATCGGAAGCGCAAAAGCTATATATATAAACTACACTGCCGCAAAAAAATACGGCGGTAAATTCAATCTAAGATATGATGAT
The DNA here is from genome assembly GCA_001797275.1 of Clostridiales bacterium GWF2_38_85. Lineage (GTDB taxonomy): Bacteria > Bacillota > Clostridia > Oscillospirales > CAG-382 > GWF2-38-85. The sequence goes on from MGOY01000032.1 coordinate 71,050, forward strand.
ACTAACCCGAGTAAAGAAGATGATGAGTATGTAAATTCTATTTACGAAGATATTATGTGGCTTGGCGCCGAACCAAACGGTGGTATTTTTTATGGATCTGATTATTTCGACAAATGTTACGAGTATGCGATTCTGCTTATAAATAAAGGCTTAGCATATGTCTGCAACCTCGATGCTGATCAGCTTCGCGAATACCGCGGTACACTTACTGAACCAGGTAAAGACAGCCCCTACCGCAGCAGAAGCATAGAAGAAAACCTTAAATTATTTGAACGTATGAAAAACGGCGAATTACCGAATGGTTATTGCACTTTACGTGCAAAAATAGATATGACACATCCGAATATGAATATGCGTGATCCTGCGATATATAGGATATTGCATATGCCGCATCATAGACAGGGCAGCAAGTGGTGTATATATCCCCTGTACGATTATGCACACCCGATTCAGGATGCTCTTGAAGGAATCACCCATTCGATGTGTTCTATTGAATTTGAGAATCATAGACCCTTATATGACTGGGTTGTTAATAACATAGATTTTGAAAAAAAGCCGCATCAATATGAGTTTGCAAGACTTAATGTAACAAATACAGTAATGTCAAAAAGATATTTAAGAAAGTTGGTTGAAACCAAGATTGTTGACGGATGGGATGATCCAAGAATGCCTACAATCTGTGGGTTGAGACGCAGAGGCTACACTTCGGCATCAATATTTAAATTTGTTGAGCTTGCGGGTATTGCAAAAAATTATAGTATTGTGGACATTTCATTGCTTGAGCATTGTATAAGAGATGAAATGAACATGTCAGCGGAAAGGCGAATTGCTGTAATTGATCCTGTAAAGGTTATAATCGAGAATTATCCTGAAGACAATGTTGAATATTTTAATATATCAAACAACCCAAATAATCCTGAAGCAGGCGAAAGACAGGTAGCGTTTACCCGTGAAATATATATTGACCGTAGTGACTTTTCAGATAGTCCTCCACCAAAATATTTCAGGTTAAAACCTGATGGTGAAGTCAGACTGATGGGAGCTTATATAATTAAATATAAAGACACGAAGCATGATGATGCCGGAAATCTGGCTGAGATAATATGTACTGCCGATCTTGAAAGCGGTAATAAGAATCCTGTTGATGGTCGGAAAGTAAAGGGTACAATTCATTGGGTTTCAACATCAATTAACACAAAAGCGAATATTGTTATGTATGATAAACTTTTTAGTATCGATAATACTAACGATATCGAAGAAGACAAGTCATACGATGATTATTTAAATCCCGATTCTGTAAAGAAATTTAATAATTGTTATCTTGAAAAATCATTAGAAGATGCGAAACCGGGTGATAAGTTCCAGCTTGTCAGAGTGGGTTATTTCTGCAAAGATATAAAAATGTTTAACACCTTTAACCTTACTGTTGAACTGAGGGATTCAAAACCGACAAAATAATATAAAAATAGCAGGATTATTTATCTTGCTATTTTTATATTTGACAAAAGCTATACTTATGTATATAATATTTATATTAAATTTGAAAGAAAGAAATATAGTGATAAAAGAATTTTTCATCCCTTATATAGAAAATGATTATGAAAATGCTTTTCAAATCGAAACATTAAAAGAAAATATTTTCAGAATAAAGATACTCGCAAACTTAGTCATTTCTTTTGAAATAATTTTAGCATTGGTCGATATTGTTACAGCATACTTAAAAGCTGATAACAGGTTCAGGTTTGATCAATATCTCATTGCATATCTCATTATGATAATTATGAATTTAACTTTATTACTTTTTTTCAAAAAGTATAATCAAAAAATGACGATAAATTCACATATAATCAGAAAATTTAATTTTATAATATTGTCTTATATCACATTTATGTTATGCTGGGGAAGTGTCGTATCATTATTAGACCAAAAGTTATATGGACATTTAATGACATATATGGTAAATCTGATAATTGTTTCAGTTTTGTTCTACTTAGAACTGAAAAAATATATTATACCATATGCTATATCAGCTTTAATATTATTAATAGGATTGCCTTTTTATCAACAATCGTTTGACGTGTTAATCGGTCATTATATAAATTTAATTATTTTTTCTTTATTAGCATTTGTTTGCTCAAGAATAATTTATTTTAAATCTTGCGAAGATTTTAAGAATAAAATATTACTTGAAACAACAAGAGCAGAATTGGAACGATTATCCTATTCTGACGAATTAACTTTATTGCCGAACAGAAGAAGCTATAATTTATATATAGAAAAAAATTATGTTACAAATTTAGAACATGGAATTACTATAACGGCTATGATGATTGATATCGATTATTTCAAGCAATATAATGATAATTATGGTCATTTCAATGGTGATACAGTATTACAGTCTGTGGCAACGCAATTAAATATTATTGTAGAGAAATACGGCGGTTTTGCTTCAAGAATCGGAGGAGAAGAATTTATATATATATTAGAGAACAGTAATAATAAGAAAGCGTATGAAATAGCCGAAGCATTAAGAAAGGCTATTTATAATTTAAAAATTTCGCATTGTTACAGCACATATATATATCTTACTATCAGTATAGGTGTTTCAATAATGCAGCTTACGGGAAAAGATGATATTATAAAATGTATTGAAATATCTGATAAAGCTTTATATAATGCAAAAGGCAGTGGTAGAAATAATACGGTTATTATATAACTACATAAAGAAAGAGCTGCATATAAACAGCTCTTTTTCATGGAAATTATAATTTTATTTTACACTCTTAATAGAAGCTTGTGCTGCTGCAAGACGTGCTATCGGAACTCTGAACGGTGAACAGGATACATAGTTCAATCCAACCTCATGACAGAACTCAACTGATGAAGGATCACCGCCATGCTCACCGCATATACCAAGCTTGATATTAGGTCTTGCTGCTTTACCTGAAGCAGCAGCCATTTTTATTAACTTGCCAACACCGTTTCTGTCAAGCCTTGCAAACGGATCGCTTTCAAAAATCTTCTTTTCGTAATAGTCGTTCAGGAACTTACCAGCATCATCACGAGAGAAACCGAATGTCATTTGTGTTAAATCGTTTGTACCGAAAGAAAAGAATTCTGCTTCTGTTGCAATTTCATCAGCACAAAGCGCAGCTCTTGGTATTTCAATCATCGTGCCGATCTTGTATTCAAGTTTCACGTTATTTTGATCAATAACGGTATCAGCGGTGTTCTTGATTATTGATTTTACATACTTTAATTCATTTATATCACAAACCAGCGGTATCATTATTTCAGGGATTATATTCATACCTTGCTTGTTTACATTTATAGCAGCTTCGATAATTGCGCGAGTCTGCATTTCAGCAATTTCGGGATATGATACTGCAAGTCTGCATCCTCTGTGTCCCATCATTGGGTTGAACTCATGCAGATATGCTATTGTATCTTTCAGATGTACCAGATCGATATTCATTTCCTTTGCCAAAGCAGCGATGTCATCTTCTTCTGTTGGAAGAAATTCATGAAGCGGTGGGTCAAGAAGTCGAATTGTAACAGGGAAACCTTTCATCTCGCGGAACAGACCTTCGAAATCACCTCTTTGTATGGGAAGCAATTTATTGAGAGCGGTAATTCTTTGTTCCCTCGTTTCTGAAACAATCATTTCTCTCACTGCAGCAATTCTGTCTGCTTCAAAGAACATATGCTCAGTGCGGCAAAGTCCGATGCCTTCTGCACCAAATTTTATTGCTTGAATTGCATCCTTTGGTGAATCAGCATTAGCTCTGACTTTAAGCTTACGCTTATCATCAGCCCATTTCATAAACCTTTCGAAATAGCCTGAAATAACGGCATCAACTGTTTTGACCTGTCCAAGATAAACAAGTCCGGTTGAACCATCAAGAGATATATAATCACCTTCGTTTATTTTCAAGTCATCTATCATACAGCATTTTGTTTCATCATGCATAGTTATATCTCCGCAGCCTGCAACACAGCATCTGCCCATACCGCGTGCAACAACAGCAGCATGCGAAGTCATACCACCGCGTACAGTAAGAATACCTTCCGAAACGAACATTCCTTCAATATCCTCCGGTGAGGTTTCAAGTCTGACAAGAATAACCTTTTCATCTCTTGAAACTGCTTTCTTCGCATCTTCAGCAGTAAAATAAACTTTTCCGCAAGCAGCTCCGGGAGAAGCATTTAGACCTTTGGCAATGGATTTTGCAGATACAAGAGCGGATTTTTCAAATTGAGGATGTAATAAAGAGTCAAGTTGTTTTGGTTCAACTTTCATAATTGCCTGATCAATTGTAAGTCTTCCTTCGTCAACAAGATCTACTGCGATTTTCAAAGCAGCAGCAGCTGTTCTCTTGCCGTTTCTTGTCTGCAACATATATAGCTTGCTGTTTTCAATAGTAAATTCCATATCCTGCATATCATGATAATGCTGTTCAAGATTGTTCGAAATTTTAACGAATTGATTGTATGCTTCCGGCATTATTTTTGCAAGTTCTGAAATAGGTTGAGGAGTTCTTATTCCGGCAACAACATCCTCGCCTTGGGCATTCATAAGAAATTCCCCATATAATTTTTTCTCTCCGGTCGATGGATCACGAGTAAATGCAACACCAGTACCGCTTGTATTGCCCATATTGCCGAAAACCATGGATTGTACACTAACTGCAGTGCCCCATGTCGACGGAATATCGTTCATTCTTCTGTATATAATAGCGCGTGGATTGTTCCATGAACGGAATACAGCTTTTATTGATTCAAAAAGTTGAGCTTCAGGATCAGAAGGGAAATCAAAGCCTTTTTGATCTTTAAAATAATTTTTAAATTTAACTACAAGCTCTTTCATATCAACTGCGGATAAGTCCAAGTCAAGCTTTATTCCTTTTTTTTCTTTGATTTCATCAATGATTTTTTCGAAGTTGCTTTTTGGCAGTTCCATAACAACATCGGAAAACATTTGAATAAATCTGCGATATGAATCATATGCAAAGCGTTCGTTGTTAACCAATTTTGCGAGACCTTCAACAACTTCATCATTTAAACCTAAATTTAGGATGGTATCCATCATACCGGGCATAGATGCTCTTGCTCCCGAACGAACCGAAACTAATAACGGATTATTCGTATCACCGAACTTCTTACCTGTGATTTCTTCCATCCTGATAACATATTTCTTTATTTCTTCAATTATTTTATCAGTAATTACTTCACCATCATCATAATATTTTATGCAAGCTTCTGTGGTTATAGTGAATCCTTGCGGTACCGGCATGCCTAATACAGTCATTTCTGCTAAATTGGCACCTTTTCCGCCGAGAAGCTCACGCATGCTTCCATTACCCTCGAAAAAAAGATAAACATATTTTTTGTTCATATTTAACCTCCTGAAATATTTTTTATTAATTTTCTTATTTATAGTACACTATAACATATTTAATCAAAAAAAACTATAGTTTTTAGTATAAATTTATTATATATAATATGTTAAATATTAGTTTGCAAGTCATATATGCAGAAAATCAATTGACATTTATTTTTTTTTGTGTTAAAATAAAAAAAATATTTTCTTATTTTAAAATTTAAATAATTGAGATATATTGCTTATTGCGGAAGGCTTTTGATATAAATGAGTATTTTAAATAACAGTGTAGATTTTATTGTTGCCGGTCTCGGTAACCAAGGAATTCAATATAATAACACACGACACAATGTTGGATTTATGTTTATAAATTATATTGAAAAGAAAATAAATATAAAAGTAAATAGAATAAAACATTTTTCCTTGTCTGCAAAAGTAAATATAAATGATAAAAAAATAATTATATTAAAACCACAGACTTATATGAATGATTCTGGACGCGCAATTCTTGATGCTTCACATTATTACAAGATCCCAATTAACAAGATATTAATTATATATGATGATATAACCTTACCAGTGGGAAGTATTCGAATAAGAAAAAAAGGCTCTTCAGGTGGTCATAAAGGTATAAAATCTATAATTGAATATATTGGCTCTGATGAATTTCCAAGAATAAAAATTGGAGTTGGAAGTCCAAACAATCCCGAACATGAACTTGCAAACTATGTCGTAAGTAGTATATCAGATAAAGAACATAAAATGATTGAAGCAACATTCGCTGATATATACGATGCAGTTCAAATGATTTTCGATGGTAACATTGAGACGGCAATGAATAAGTATAATAAAAGAGGAATTGGTTCTGATTAAAAATAAATATAACTCACCAAGGAACAAAAAATGAATATTATTACTGAAGCTTTTAAAAACGTAGCCGAGTTCAACTCGGCTGTTTTAGCGTGTAAAAAAAACATAGCAATTCAAGTTACCGGTGTATGCGGCTTTGCACATACTGCATTTTGTGCTGCTCTTTACGAAGAGACATACAAGAAACAGCTGATAATTTTAGAAAATGAAAAAGATGCATATAAAATAGCGGAAGAATTTACATTTTATAGCAAAATAGCATTAGTTTTTCCAGCACGTGATTTTATCCTCGATAATATTATGGGTTATTCAAGAGAGTGGGAATATACAAGACTGAATATCCTGATGCAGATATTGAATAATAAATACGATATTATTATCACTGTTCCTGATGCGGTTATGCAATATACAATACCTAAAGAAATTCTTATTTCCAATACTTTAGAATTGAAAAAAGGTGAAAAAATCCCGTTGAATAGTGTTGTTCAGCGTCTTGTTAATATGGGTTATAATAGAGCAGAACTGGTTGAAGGGCGCGGACAATTTTCTGTCAGAGGAGGTATCATTGATATATATTCACCTCAGAATGATTACCCGGTACGTATAGATTTTTGGGGTGATGAAATTGACTCAATTGGGAGTTTTGATCCAATAAATCAAAGAAGATTCGAAAAGCTTTCCGATACTTTATGTATACCTTCTTCCGAAGTTATAATAGATGAAAATTCACGAAACAAAATTACATTAGAAATAGACAGAATGCAAAAACATTTGACTGATGAAAAAGTAAAAAATTTATTGAACAAAGAAAAAGAAAGTTTATTAACTGAAAACAAATTTCATACAGCTGATAAGTATTTTAGCATCATATATAATAAAAAAGAAACAATTCTTGATTATCTGGATAATTTTCAGATGATAATAATAGATTCAAAACGAGTTGCTGACCGTGCAGCAGCATTCTCATGGAAATTTGAAAAAAGTCGCGAGAGTTATGCAACCACCGGTATTCTCGATTATAAAAACTCAGACTTACAATATACTGACAGTATGTTAATACAGAAGCTCGGTAGTGCTGTATTATGTCTCGATATGTTTATTTCTTCGACTAATGTTTATAATTTTACAGAGCAATTCATGTTAAATGTACATCAGATGAATTCGTTTTCAAGTGGTATTGAAGTAATATCTGATGACATAAAAAATTATCTCAAAAATAATTATAAAATATTGATGCTGTGCGCAACTGATTACGCAGCTTCTAATCTGGTGAATATATTACTTGACATGGATTTACCGGCATATATATTTGCAAAAAATTTATATGAAGGGAAAATTGCTGTCGCAGCATCAAACAGTACAACTCCAATTGGCGGCTTTGAACTACCTGCATCAAATTTTATTCTTTTAACAGATGCCCAGAGTGTTAAAGGAAGATTAAAATCAAGTACACTGAGAAATATCAAAAATTCTAATACAGAAAAAATTGTCTCTTATTCAGATTTAGCTGTTGGTGATCTTGTTGTTCATATTAATCATGGTATTGGTAAATATGAAGGTATAACAAACTTAACAGTTGCCGGTGTTTCCAAAGACTATATCAAATTACAATATCGCGGGACAGATGTTTTGTATGTACCCTGTAATCAGCTTGATATGATCAGCAAGTTTATAGGTGGAAGCAAGGAAACACAGCCTCTTTCGAAGCTTGGTGGCATCGAATGGCAGAATGCGAAAGCAAGAGTTAAGAAAGCTGCAAAAGATATTGCAAAAGATCTTATACAATTATATGCTGAAAGAAACCGGCAGGTGGGGTTTTCATTTTCAAAAGATGACGAATTACAGAATGAATTTGAATCGGTTTTTGAGTATATCGAGACAGACGGACAATTAAGAGCAGCAAACGAAATAAAGAAAGACATGGAAAAAAGTATTCCGATGGACAGACTTTTATGCGGCGATGTAGGTTTTGGTAAGACCGAAGTTGCATTCAGAGCAGTTTTTAAATGTGTTCGAGACAGTAAACAGTGCGCTATTCTTGTTCCGACAACTATACTTGCCTGGCAGCACTATCAAACTATGCTCGCTCGTTTCAGAGCATTTCCGATAAAAGTCGATGTTATATCAAGATTCAAGACAAAGCAAGCACAGACTGATACATTAATCCGATTGAAAAAAGGTGAGATCGATGTTATTGTTGGTACTCACAGGTTAATTCAAAGGGATGTTATATTTAAAAATTTAGGCTTATTGATTGTAGATGAAGAACAAAGATTCGGAGTTGCTCATAAAGAGAAACTTAAGCAGCTTGCAAAGAATGTGGATGTCCTGACCTTGACAGCAACTCCCATTCCGCGAACCTTGAATATGGCTTTATCCGGAATAAGAGATATGTCTTTACTTGAAGAAGCACCGATGGATCGTCAACCTGTCCAGACCTTCGTTCTTGAACATGATGATGTGATAATAAGCGAAGCTATTAAATCAGAACTTCGTCGCGGCGGACAGGTTTTTTACCTTCATAATAACATCGAAAGCATTTACGGTTGTGCGTCAAAACTTCAGCAAGTATTTCCAGATGCAAATATCGGAGTTGCTCACGGTCAGATGAAAAAAGATGAGTTATCGGATATATGGGAGAGTCTTGTAGAAGGTGAAACAGATGTACTTGTTTGCACAACGATTATAGAAACCGGTGTTGATGTACCTAATGCAAACACATTAATTATTGAAGACGCAAACAATTTCGGCTTATCACAATTGCATCAGATTCGCGGCAGAGTAGGAAGATCATATCGTAAATCCTATGCTTATTTTACTTTCAAGCCAAATAAAATAATGACTGAAATTGCTGAAAAACGACTTGAAGCAATAAGAGAATTCACTGAATTTGGTTCCGGATATAAAATAGCAATGCGTGATCTTGAGCTTCGGGGAGCAGGAAATATACTTGGAGTTGAGCAACATGGCAATATGGAAGCAGTGGGTTATGATCTTTATGTTCAGATACTTGAAGAAGCTGTACTGGAAGAGAAAGGCGAAACTATACCTGAGAAAAGAAATGCTCAAATTGATATAGCTGTTGATGCTTACATTCCGGAAAAATATATTTTTTCACCGCAGATAAGAATTGATATATATAAAAAAATTGCTTCAATAGAAAATGAAAATGATAGCGAAGATCTGAGAAATGAATTAATTGACAGATTCGGTAAAATTCCGAAGAGTGTGAGTAATTTGATTGATATTTCTCAAATCAGAAATACAGCGATAAATTTAAAATTTACTTCTATAGAACAAACCGGGAATAAAATATTTTTATATTCTGAAAATCTTATGCAAGATGAAACTTTAGCAATAATTAAAGATAAAGATATGCGTGGTAAAATTATGCTTTCTAATGGTACAAGAAAATATATCGCTTATAAATTAAATTCCGGTGAATCTGCTCTTGAAGCTATAAAAAGACTTTTTTTACTTTACACAAAAATATCACATAATTAATATTTACAAATGACTATTTTTAGTGTATAATACTCATGATACTTTTTTAGATGAAAATGAAAACTTTGAGTTATTCTCAATGTTTATGGAGGAAATAATGAAGAATTTCAAAAAAATGGCTGTTTGCATGTTAATATTTTCGTTATTAATTACTGCAACAGGTTGTGCAAAAAAAGCTACAGTTTTAGAATATAGCGGTTCAAAAATGGATTCCGGGATGTTTTCATATGCACTTTCGGAAAACAAGTCATACCAATTATATAACATAACAGGTGCAAATACTGATAATCCAGAATTATGGGTGTATGAAATTTCGGATGGTAAAACCTATGCTGAATACTTTATGGAATCTTTTATAGAAAATTGCAAGCTTATGCTTATATCTGATGCTGAATGTAAAAGATTGGGTATAGAAATTTCTGAAGAGCAGGCAGCAAATGTTCAGGAAATAATTGATGCAGGAATCGAAGAACAAAGTTCACTCGCAAAATTAAATGTATATCTTGCATCGTATGGAATAAATACTGATGTTTTTAAAGAATATTTAAATTTAACAACAAGATTTAGCGATCTCGTTGATTATTATTATGGTGAAAGCGGAATAGAGAAATTCTCCGAACAGGATTATATTGATTATCTGAAAGACAATTATACATTAGTTCAACATATTTTATATATGACCACTAAAACAGTTGATGATGAATCCGGAGCCGAATCAGAAGTAGATATGACTGATGAAGAAAAAACAGCATTACATGACGAAATACAAGCAAAAGTTGATTTAATTAATAGTGGGGAAAAAACCTATGAAGATTACATTGATGAAAATCAAGATTCAAATGTTGATTATCTTGTTAATGAAAGCTCAAGCTTTGTTCAAGAGTTTTTAGATGCTGCACTTGATATGGAAATCGGTGAAGTCAGAATCGTTGAGACAACATATGGTTATCATGTAATGAGAAAGATTGATATAACAAGTGAGAAGTATGCAGAATTATATAGTGATGTTTTAGGATATAATTATTCAATAGTTTCCACAAACCGCACATATTTAGAACAAGAGTCATTATATAATAAATTATCTGAGCATCTTGATGATGTAATTGTAAACGATGATGAAATAGCTAAATTCGATGTTATTACAGCACCGATAGTTGAGTAAAATATCAGGGAGATATCAGCATATCATAATAAATATGCTAATAATATAATAATGGATATTAATACAGTATATAATAATATTTCAAGAGATGCAGTATCTATCTTTTCTGAAGAAGGATTCAAAGAAAAGCTTAACAGCGGGAAAAAGCTTCGTATTAAAATGGGTGCAGATCCAAGTCGCCCTGACCTTCATTTGGGACATTCTGTTGTCCTCAGAAAACTAAGAATGCTCCAGGAGCTCGGACATGAAATTGTATTTGTAATTGGTGATTTTACCGGTATGATCGGCGATCCCTCAGGACGTTCAAAAACTCGTATTCCGCTAACATTTGAGCAGACCAGAGAAAATGCAAAAAGTTATCTTGAACAGGTAGTAAAAATCCTCGACAAAGATAAAACAATAATAATGTATAACTCTGAATGGCTGTCATCGATGAACTTTGCTGATGTCCTTCAGCTTGCAGGCAGATATACACTTGCAAGGATTCTTGAAAGAGATGATTTCGCAAAAAGATATGCCGAAAATAAGCCTATCGGGTTACATGAAATTTTCTATCCTTTAATGCAAGGGTACGATTCTGTAGCATTGAAAGCAGATATCGAAGTCGGTGGGACTGACCAGACATTCAACCTTCTTGTTGGCAGAGAATTACAGAGAGATTATAATCAGACTCCTCAGGAAGTTATTACTTTCCCGCTTCTGCCTGGTCTTGACGGCGTCGAAAAGATGTCGAAGTCACTGGATAACTATATAGGAATAAGTGAGCCATCAGAAATAATGTATGAAAAATGTATGAAGGTTCCAGATAATTTGCTTGAAACATACTTTAAGCTTACAACAGATCTTGTTGAATCTACTTTTATGCCTTACATTTCTAAAGATATTCGAGAAGCTCATGTGCTTTATGCGAAAACCATAGTAACAATGTATCATGATGCACAGTCTGCAGATGCAGTTGAGGAAAGATATAGAAGTGTCGCAAGTGGTGGTATTCCTGATCAAATAGAAGAAATCAATATAAATAACAGCACTTCACTTGCTGATATTTTGAAGGATAGCAATCTTGCACCATCGAAAAGCGAAGCAAGGCGGCTAATTACCGGCGGAGCAGTAAAAATATCCGGTGAAAAAATATCTGATGTCAACTATATATTTGATATTGTTGGAGAATATATAATTCAAAAAGGAAAGAACAAATTTATAAAAATAAATGTAATATAAATAGAAACACACCGAAGACAAAATTCGGTGTGTTTTTCTCTAGTGAACGACTTGATTAATTGTTTGGCTTCTCAGGAAGTAATAATGCTGCTATAATATAAACGACAAATCCCATTCCACCTGCAAATGCTCCTACGATAAAGGCTAATCTAACGATATTTACATCAAGACTGTAATACTCAGCGATACCTGTGCAAACTCCGGCAATAAGCTTATTTTGCATTACTCTGTATAGCTTTTTTGTTTCATTCATAATTCTATTCTCCCTTTTTATAAATATTTTTTAATAATTCTGATGTTACATGATAGGAAATATATAATCCGGCTGTAGATGGAACATAAGAAACTGAACCAAGCTTTTCGCTTTTAATGGGTAATTCAATTGAATATACTACCATTAGATGCTTTACAGCTTTTTCTTTTAATAACTTTCTCATTACTTTCGCAAGTGGACAAACGCCGGTTTCATAGATATCAGCAATCTTGAACTTAGTTGGATCTAGTTTATTTGCAGTACCCATTGATGAAATAATTTTTAATTGTTGATCTTCAGCAAAAATCGCAAGTTCAACCTTAGCAGTAATATTATCGATAGCATCAACAATAAAATCAAGCCCTTGATTTATAATTTGCTCAAAAACAACAGGAATATTATCCTTGTTAAGAAATATTTCATATGTTTCAACAATTGCTCCAGGATTAATTTTTAAAATTCTTTCTTTAACAACCTGTACTTTTGTCATTCCGATTGTGTCAGTTGTTGCATGAAGTTGGCGATTCAAATTGGTTTTATCATAAATATCATTATCTATGAGATAAAACTTGCCAATACCAACACGGCATAAAGCTTCTGTAACATAAGAACCTACACCACCAAGCCCGCATATTGCAACAGATGATTTTTTTAATATTTCAATTGCAGAACTGCCAAGTAGATGTTCAGTTCTATTATACCATTCCATAAATGAATCCTTTATTTTAATTCAACAATTGTAACTCCCAAATCGCCTTCTCCATAAGTTCCACTTCGATAACTCTTAATACGTGAATCACCCTTTAACAGCTGCCATAATCCATTTCTTAATGCACCGGTGCCCTTACCATGAATGAGTGTAACTGATTCAAATCCTTCATATATAGCACTATCAAGATAGTTATCAATCATAAACCATGCATCGTCAACAGTTTGACCTCTGAGATTTATTTCGCGTTTTAAATCAAAATTACGGAAAGGAGTTTTAACATATGATTTTGACTTCTTTGTTGTTTTTACATTATTAATAAGCTTTAACTTATCAGCACTGATTTTTATAGTTGAGTTTCCGATTTTTACAGATACAGTTTTATTATCAATTGTTATTATAGTTCCGGTGCCACCCATATTGAGAATCGACACTTTATCGCCAATTTTAAGCCCTCTTGGTAAAATATAATTTTCATCTTCATCAATTACAGTAATATTAGATTTATCGGATATATTTTTTATTGAAGAAGAAATATTTTTTCTGGTTTCGTCAAGAAGGGCAGCAAAATTTTCTTTTTCTTTTTGTTTTTTTAATTCTTCAAGACTATTAAGAACAGATTCGCTTAGTGCTTTCGCTCCAAGAATAAGTTGAGATGCCTGAGCTTTCGCTCTTTCAATTTCTTTATTTGCTTTATCTATAATTTGTTTGCTTTCTGATTCTGCTTTCTTTACGAGGATTTCAGCAGTAATTCTTGATTTTTCAGCTTTTTCACGTTCAAGTCGTAAATTAAACTCCGATTCTTCAAGTTTAGCTAAAACATCTTCGAAATGCAGGTTTTCATCTTTACTTATCTTTTTTGCATGTTCGATAATCGATGAATTTATGCCTAATCTTTCAGCAATAGCAAATGCATTTGATTTGCCGGGTAGACCGGTTATCAGTCTGTATGTTGGTCGCAGTGTATTAACATCAAATTCGCACGATGCATTAAGGACACCTTCTGTTTCTAATGCAAATATTTTTAGTTCAGCATAATGAGTTGTTGCTGCGCAGAAGGCGTTGACAGATATAATTTTTTCAAGAATTGCAATAGCGAGTGCTGCACCCTCTCCGGGATCGGTTCCGGCACCAAGCTCATCAAACAACACAAGCGAATTACTTTTTGCGTTTGATATTATGTCAACTATATTTGATATGTGAGATGAAAATGTAGAAAGTGATTGTTCAATGCTTTGTTCGTCACCGATATCGGGAAGTATGGCATCGAATAATGGTAAAACAGTTTCTTCGGAGCAGGGAATATGAAGACCTGTTTGTGCCATCATAGATAGTAGACCTATTGTTTTCAAAGTTACGGTTTTACCGCCGGTGTTTGGCCCGGTGATAACTAAAGTTTTGATGTTTTTATTCATTTCAATAGTTATAGGAACAACTGTATCCTTATTAAGTAAAGGATGACGCGCTTTAATTAGCCTGTATTCATTTCTTGTTTCGGTTATTGACGGTCTTTCGCAAACAAGTTTGTATGATAATTCTGCTCGTGCAAAAATAATAGCAAGTTCGGTAATAGCATCATAACTTACTAATATCGATTTTGAAAACTGTGATACTTTTTCAGATAAATCGTAAAGTATCTTTTCAATTTCATCAATTTCTGCTGATTTGTATTCGTGGAGTGCATTATTAGCTTCAAGTACCGCAATTGGTTCAATAAATAGTGTTGCGCCTGAAGCTGAAGTGTCATGTAACAATCCTTTAATTTCATTTCTATATTCGGATTTTACAGGAATAACGTATCTGCCGTTACGAACAGTTACTATATTTTCCTGAAGAAATTTTGATTGCTGTCCTGTAGTATATTTTGCGAGCAAATCACGGATATTGTTTTCTGTTCTTTTGATGTTTTTGCGAATAATATATAAATTATCGCTTGCATTATCAGAAATCATATCTTCTGCAATAATGCATCTTGAAATTTCGTTTTCAAGAAAACTATTAGGTGTTAGATTGTCAAAGTAAACAGATAAAACTGTTTCTGTGATCTTATCACCCTGATATTTAATCAACGATGCAATTACGCGTAAAACGCTTGCTATATCAAGCAATTCTCTTGTAGATAAAGTTGCGGATTTTTTTGCTCTGTCAATTGAATCTAAAATGTTTTTGACTCTTCCAAAGGGTGGATTGCCTTTTGTAACAGTCATTTTTTTTGCAACTGTTGTTTCGTCAAGTAATCGATTGATTATATTTATATCTGTCTGCGGTTCAATCTGAAGTATTTTTTCAGCTGCTCCTTCAGTGGGAGCACAATCCGCAAGCTTTTGTATTATTTTATCAAATTCGAGAATTCTTCTCGATTTTTTTAAACCTGTCATTATATATCCTTCTTATTATAAAATTGATTTGTAATAGTTTAATGAATTGTGGCAATTTTCTATTCTGTAACAAAGATACTTCTCAGCTAAAGTAGATAATTGTTTTAAAATATCATCTGTGACAGTGAAAGAGTATAGTTTTTTTAAATCACTAATAGCTATATGTTTTAAAGTGCGAACAATTTCTTTGTTTAATGTCCCAAAACAGTAAGTATTTTGGGGTATGCAATTGTTACAAAACATTTCTCCGCTCTCACCGTTGAAATATCCTTCAAATATCTCATTACCGCATTCCGAACAATTGAATTCGGGAAGGTAACCGATACCGAACATAATACGTAATTCAAATACTGCTTTTATAAAAATGCTTAGTTCAGGTTTTGATTGTAATAACCATAGGGTGTTCAGTAGTAGACGGTATTGTTCTGTTTCTTCGTCTGTAACAGTAGAAACTGCAGCAGCAACATCACAAAAATAGCAAGCAAGTGAAAGTATAGCTGCATCATTTCTTAGATTATAAAAGTTTTCAATTAACTTACCATCGGTAAGGGTATAGGTTGGTCCATTACCATATAAAGTAATATCGGAACAAGCAAACAGCTGTGAAAGAGCAAAGCTCTTTGATGATAGTTTACGAACACCTTTTGCAGTAACATAAAGTACTCCTCTATGCTGAGTTAATACAGTAAGGTGTTTTGAGCTTTCACTGAATGCTTTTTCTTTAATTACAATGCCTTGTACATTGAAATACATTATTTTTCATCCTTAAATCCGAAATCTGATAATAAAGTACGTCTGTCACGCCAGTTTTCTTTTACCTTTACCCATAAATCCAGAAATATTTTAATATCGAAAAATTTTTCTGCATCTTCGCGTGCATAAGTACCAATTTTCTTAAGCATATCACCGTTTTTACCAATAATTATGCGTTTGTGAGATTCTTTTTCGCAATATATTTCAGCTCTGATTGATAATAGCTTTTTTGTTTCTTTGAATTCCTCAATGTTGACGGCAATCCCATGCGGAATCTCTTCATCAAGTAATCTAAGGATTTTCTCTCTGATAATTTCAGCAACTAATTGCTTTTCAGGAATATCCGTAAGCATATCTTCTGGGAAAAAGTGAGGTGATTCCTGTAATAACGGTTCAAGCTCATCAAAAATTATATCGATACCATCTTTATTTAATGCGGATATAGGAATAATAGAATGAAAATTATATAATTTTGAAATAGCAGAGATAGATTCTGCAACCTTGACTTTATTGACAATATCAACTTTGTTAATTATCAGAATAGTTTTACCGCCAATAGCTGATAATTTTTCAAGGGCTGCTTTTTCAGCTATGTTTAAGTGTGCATCAACTTCTATTACAAATAATGTAACATCGTTGTCAGTCATGGCACTCCCGACTGCTTTCATCATATATTCACCAAGTAGATTTTTAGGTTTATGAAGCCCGGGTGTATCTATAAATACATATTGATTCAAACCTTTTGTCAGTACTCCTGTGATTCTTGTTCTTGTTGTCTGCGGTTTATTTGATACAATAGCGATCTTCTCACCGAGTAAAGTGTTGAGAAGCGTAGATTTACCTACATTCGGTCTGCCTATTATAGTCACAAATGCGCTTTTAGTTTTATTTTGTGCGTTCATTAAATTATAAAAGTCTCCTGTTCTATTTTAAGTTACATGCTTTCTTTTGTTATCTGGTTATATCAAGATAACTCATTATTTCCTTCTGCCTATTTTCCATTTTTATTCTGTCATTTTCATTGACATGATCGTATCCTAATAGATGTAAAATAGAATGAACTGACAAAAAAACTATTTCTCTGAGTAGTGAATGTTCATATTCTGTTGCTTGTCTGATTGCTGTATCTACAGAAATTATTATGTCCCCAAGAATAATATAATCTCCGTCGTATTCATATGGTGTTTCAGATATCATTGGTACAACAAAATTATATTGCGGGAAAGATAATACGTCGGTTGAATGGTCAATACCACGGAACTCTTTATTTAATTTATGAATGCTTTTATCGTTGGTAATAGTCAGTGATAACGAAAAACATTCATTACTAATTAAATAACGCAATGCTTTATTAATACAATAAATTGTTTTATCAAAGATTTCATTCATAACACTGTTATTAGATACTTCAAAATAAAGCTCAACAATATTATCTTTCATCAGTCAATCCTCTTTACACCGTGGTGTAAAACGATGTTGTTTTTCGGGTGTACTTTTTTCAAAATCTTCATATGCAACTATGATTTTCTGAACTAACGGGTGACGTACAACATCTCTTCGTGAGAATTTAAAAATTTGTATACCTTCAATATTATCGAGAATTCTAATTGCTTCTATCATTCCACTTTTTTTAAGATAGGGAAGATCAATCTGAGTGATATCACCGGTAACAATTGCTTTAGAATTGTTACCAAGACGAGTAAGAAACATCTTCATCTGTTCAGGGGTGGTATTCTGAGCTTCATCAAGAATTATAAAAGCATCGTCAAGTGTACGTCCTCTCATATATGCTAAAGGAGCAATTTCAATTATGCCTTTTTCAAGATAGCTTTTAAAGGTTTCAGTTCCGAGCATTTCACCGAGTGCATCATATAAAGGACGAAGGTACGGATCAATTTTACTCTGCAAATCGCCCGGTAAAAATCCAAGCCGTTCACCTGCTTCAACTGCAGGTCTTGTCAGTACGATCCTTGACATTTGCTTTGATTTTAAAGCAGTTACCGCCATTGCGACCGCAAGAAAGGTTTTTCCGGTACCTGCAGGGCCAACTCCGAAAACAATAGTATTTTTTTTGATAGCATCCACATACTTTTTTTGCCCAACAGTTCTCGATTTAACAGGTCTACCTTTATTCGTCAGGCAAATACAATCGTCATACAAATGCGCAAGCTCATCTGCCTTATCCTCTTTTATCATATTAAGAACATAATTAAGACAATTTTCTTCAATACAATCTGAAAGCTTGGTTACTTTCTGAAGCTGTACAACTGCATTTGAAGCCATTTGTACCGTTTTATCATCTTCGCCTAAAACAACTATTTTATATTCACGGTTGATTATCCGAACACCAAATGCTTTTTCAAGACTAATAATATTCGTATCAAGATTTCCAAAAAGTTTAGTTATAAAATCCGGATTTAATTCTGATAACGCTTTTTCATACATATTTAAAGTATCTCCAGAGAACAATATTTAATCATAATAATACAAAATAATTATAACACAATAAATTCCGAATGTACAGAATAATTTTTACTTCATAATAAAATCTTACATATAGAAGCTGAGATTTTTAATTCTCAGCTTCTTTAATATTTATTATATTCAAATCAAAATAAAATGTTGTTCCTTTTCCGAGAGTACTGAATACACCGAATGAAGCATTATGTGCAGTTAAAATGTTTTTAACAATTGATAAACCAAGACCGGTTCCGATTTGTGATCTTTTATGGCTTTCGCTTGTTCTGTAATAACGTTCCCATATATCAGGAAGTTCGTCCTTTGGAATACCGACTCCATGATCTGTTATTTCAACTCTGCAAGAATCATTATTAATATCAAACAGTTTTACAATAACAGTTTTATCTTCTCCGATATGAGCAACTGCATTACTAATAAGGTTATATAATACTTGCATAATACGGAATCTATCAGCAGAGACAATATAATAATCCGTGTAATTAAAATCGAACACATAGTTTTCTTTTTCACAAAGTAAATCCAATTTACTTAATGTTTCCTGAATACAGTCAACAATACTAATATTCGATATGTTAAGTTCATGTTTGCCGGATTCAAGCTTCGATAGTTCAAGTAAATCTCCGACAAGCAGCGATAATCTATCTGATTCATTTATTATTACATTCAAATGCTCTTCACGTTTTTGAGGATTGTCACCGGATAAATCTCTTACCATCTCAGCATAAGCTTTAATCATGGTCAGTGGAGTCCTTAGGTCATGAGAAGTGTTAGCGATAAGTTCCCGACGAAGATTTTGTACTTGCGATATCTCCTTGTTTGCATAACTTAGCGCTTGAGAAAGTTGATTTAACTCAGAAAATCCACCTGTTTCGATTTTTTCAAAATCATAATTCCCATATGCAATATTTTTTGCAGATGATGCTATATTATCAATTGGTTTTGATAGTTTTCTTGAAAAAATAAATGATAATAGTGTTGCAAGCACAAGAATTATTACAGTTACAAAAATTAATTGTCTTGTTAATATAATAGTTGTTGAATCAATCGGATCAAAGGATGTAAATAATAATAATACATATTTACCATCATTTAGTACATCGCTGTAGATATACATTTCAATATCCAAATCCTCAAATTGAATAGGATAGATTTTTGGATCATCCTGATTTAATTGAGTTTCATCAATAGCAAGAGGTACTTTGTTAATATATATTGAGGTTAAAAATGAAACAGAACTATATAAATACCTTTCATTCTTCGTTTCATATATCAATACTTCAGTCTTGTTTTCAAAAGAAAGCTTATCTATTGTTCTTTTTATAGAATCAACAGTATAGTCCTCGTTGTTAATTAATGATTCGATATTTTGTGCGATGCTTATTAAACTTGCCTTTTTACTGTTCCTATAATTCGGACCTAATATTGCAATCTGCAGAATCCATAACAGTAACATAATAATAACTGCAAATCCCGTAAAATAGATAAAAAGTCGAGTCTTTATACTTTGATTATAAAACAACTTTTTCACTTATATTCTCCGGCTTAATTTATTGGATATTCAAATTTATAACCCATGCCTCGTAATGTAACTACAAATTTTCTGTATTCGCCAAGTGAGCTTCTCAGCATTTTAATATGTGTATCAACTGTACGATCATCACCAAAAAAGTCATAACCCCAAATTGCACTAAGTAATTTTTCTCTTGATAATGCTATGTTTTTATTTTTTATCATATAGAAAAGCAGATCATATTCTTTTGGAGTCATAACAACTTTTTTAGTGTCTACATAAACACTTCTGCCTTGCATATCTACTGTCAAACCATCAAAATCGTATTTTGGAACATCAACTTCATTCGGCTGCGAACGTAAAATAATTGCTTCAGCTCTTGCCATTAGTTCTTTGGGGCTGAATGGCTTAACTACATAATCATCAATACCCAATTCAAACCCGAAAAGTTTGTCATATTCTTCTCCTCTTGCTGATAACATTATTACCGGAATATTTTTGATTTTCTTTATTTCCTTGCATGTAGTAAAGCCGTCAAGTTTTGGCATCATTATATCAAGTATTATCAAGTCATAATCATTCTTCTTTACTTTATCTATTGCATCCATACCATTAGCAGCTTCGTCTGCCTGAAATCCTTTAAATTCCGAATATTCGCGAATAACTTCTCTGATTTTTGCTTCATCATCAACAATTAGAATTTTACGCATATCTCAAAACCATCCTTCTGCTTTTTCATGCTCATAATCTATCTATATATGAATTATAACTCATTTTATATGAAAAGCAAGTATATAATAAATATTTGTTTGTTTACTAATTTTATATTCTCATATTCTTGTGTTTAAGAAGTGTAAATATACTGAATATTTAGAAAACTAAAACAAATAAATATTACACATATGATATTAATATATTCAAATGTAATTTTTGTTTTAAATATTACTCTAAAGCATTGACAAAATGTAAAAAATACTTTATATTTGTCGTATACGGTATAAAAATTAATTTTGATAATGTACCCAATTACTCATGCATTGTTGACGCGATTTGTATTCCATTTGTATTCCAAAGGATGCTCAGAACAAAGCTGATTTAATATATGTGTATTAATTATGGGATTCAGCATAGTTGCAATTACCGTTATTTCCTTTGTTATTTATAAAAAAGTTCAGAAGAAAAGAAGGGATGAAGCCTAAATTGAAATTTAAAATAAATCAGAAACATTTTAAAATAAAGTGTTTTATTATCACAATTGCAATTTTATTACCGATGTTGGCGGGATGTTTCGGAAATAAAAATAACGAATCAGAAGTAAATGATCCAAATGCTTTCAATGCAATTATAGACAGTGTTGAATTTAAAATAAATTCACTTAATAATGGAAGTGGAAGTGATTCTATAACGGCATATGACCGAAATTATAAGGCAAATGACACTTTTTCTTATAAAATAGGAGGAGATCATTCAGATAGAATTATCCTTGTTATCGAAGAGAAAAAATCATTCGGAGTAAGTAAATATCAACTTACCAACATACTTATTGATGAAAATCCAAAGAATGATACATTGATTCCGGTCAATGGTATTGTTATAAGTATATCAAAATCAGCTCTTAGCGCTGATAAATTGAATGCTATAAACGCTTTTAATGAATATAGTGATGTCAGTATAAATAATTATAATCAGAAACCTGTTATGGAAGACTTAACAAGATGCATTTTATCAGTTTCTTCAGTTGAACGTAAAATAAATCTAAAAAATCCTGATACAAATGTTATTCCTGATAATTCAATTATTTATATAAACAACGAATATTCAAAAAGCTTTATTATACCTGAAAATACTTATGCAATGAAAATTGAGAAGGTGGTTAGCACAACATTCAAATTTGTTGAAACTGTCACCGGTCAAACAGAGCCGGGCAATATATATCTGATTTTTTATGGTAATTATAACATTGAATTCGGGAAACAGCTTTGTAGTGGAGATGAGAAATTAGCTGTGAATAATTTAAACATGGTTTCCTCAACAACCGATCAAGCAAGTATTGTAATTGATGAAAATGAATATTCTTTAGTAAATGGAGATGTAGATCAAGAATCTATATCCGGCGATGGCATTTACCTTTTTGATGCAAATAATTCTTCACGCGTTTCTCCCGAAACAAATTTAGATTTTATTGAGATGGTAGTTATCGATAACGAAGTGTTATACATCGGTGATGCCAATGAAAAGGTTATGATACCTAACAACAATGGTTTTGCGATTTCTTTTGTAGGTTCTGCAATAGAAAAAGCCTCCCAAATTACACTTGGAGATACAATAAAAACTCAGCTTCTTGATATACCGGATTATCCTGAGAAGTATGTTAGAATAGGTAAAAGTATCTTTTCTTCTGTTGGTTATAATCAGGCAAGAGACAATTCAACTCTTGTCGTTTATACTTCTGAGTTTGGAGAAGCTACAGGCACCGATGATACAGGAACAGAGGTTATTGTTGTAAATAATAAAGTAACTGAAATAAAACGTCAGAGTGGAAATAATCAAATTCCTGAAAACGGATATGTTATCAGTATTGGTTCATCACATGACAGATATTCTTTTATATTCAGAGCAGCAGTCGGCGAAGCTGTTTATACATCACTAATATCCATTACTTATAACATGGCTAAATTACCTTACAATTCTATAAACGGTGTAAGAAATACAAACTATCTTGTTGTATATGATGGAAGCGATGGAAAAAAAACGACCGAAACAAATGAATGGGGAATTGAAGTTATAGTAAATGCCAACGGTCAGATTGTTGGGTTTGGCGAAGCAGGTAATACAGCAATACCCGAAGGAGGACTTATTTTATCAGGACACGAGGATATGAAGAATGAACTAATTGAAAATTATATTCTTGGAGCAAAAGTTATAATTGATAAAGCAAATAAAAATGTAATAATATTTGATGCGCCTGAAACAAAAGCAGATACATCCTTCTTATTACTTGAAGGTATACAAAATAAGTTTGATAATGCAAAAGAAAATCTGCTCGACTTGAATTATAATGAAGTTGAAGGTTATATCGACGAGATAAAAAATCTTATTAATCAAGCTAAGCAACTGTATACTGATGGTAAATTCGAACAATCGATAATGACTTCAGAAACTGCAAATACAATGCTTGTAAAAGCTAATTATATGCTTAACGAGTCATTTATGATTGAAAACAGAGCAGCCTGGTACAGACCAGTTGAAAAAACAGAAGCGGATGTTGAAGCAACAGTTAAGAAAGCTAAGGAATTAAATTTAACTGCCATATATGTTGAGACCTGGTATGACGGTTACACTATTTTTGATAAAATTGATAGCGAATATGTAATTAAAAATCCTATGTATGGCGATTTAGATGTGCTCGAAGCATTTCTAAAATTCGGGAAGCAATACGGTATTGAAATTCACTGTTGGGTTGAATCGTATTTTGTTGGTGTTCAAGGCTCAAATAATCCTACTCTATTAAATATGCTTGATTTAAGAGTATTATCAAAATCAGGTTTAAATTATTATCCGGTAATTGGTGATGACGGAAAAGAACAAAAGTATATTTTCTTTGATCCGTATAATACAAAAGCTCAACAAATTGTACTTGATGTTTACGAATCATTAATCAACAATTATGATATCGATGGGTTAAATCATGATTATATCAGATTTCCGGATGTTGTAAACGGTACAGATGACTATGGTTATAATGATGACATTATTGCTGGGTTCCAAGCCGAATATAATACTGACAAAGATCCTAAAACCTTTATTAAAGGTTCTCAGGATTGGAAGAACTGGTGTCAGTTCAGAGAAAATATTATAAACGATTTTGTTTATAAAATTGATCAGGTAATTAAAGATTCAGGGAAAGATATCAGTGTTTCCTGCGCATTGTTCCCGAATGTTGAAGAAGCAAAAACAACAATATTCCAGAATGCAAAAGCATGGGTTGATGCAGGATTAATAGACGAAGCATTTACTATGTCGTATTTTCTTGATGTTCCGAGTGTTGAAGCAAATGCAAAAACAGTAAGTAAATTAGTCGGAGAAGAAGCATTCTTTACAATCGGTATTGCAGCTTTTATTAAGGTTGAAACAAATACCTTCTGTGATCAAATTACCGCTATCAGAAAATATAGTGGCACAGGTGTCGCAATATTCTCATTGAATGCTTTGCTCGGTAGTCAGTATGTTGAGCCATTGACAGCAGGGCAGTTCAGCAGAGAATCTGTCCCCGGTTATAAATATGATCAAGTGATAATTCGCGGTTCAGAAGACTTTATAAGAAGAATAGTTGAAGTATATTCTGTATTAAAGCCTGAATCAAAAACAAAGCTTGACGAATTATCTGTTATGTTATCAGATTTACAAAGTATAGGCGAAGACTTCGTTTCAAGCAAGGAGACATCTATCGATAAACAGATTGAAGCAATTAACAGCTGGATTGCATCGCTTGATGATATGACAGAGTTTATAAAAAGTGCAGGCTTTGATGATTCACTTAAAAAAGCTTTTAATGAAGATATCGACCAGCTTCATATTTATCTAAGTAGATCGGTTCAAAGATTAACAATTAAATCCGGAGATTAAAGTCTGAAAGTAAACTATCAGACAATGAGTTCAGTGCCTGACAATATGGCGTAAATTTTTCTTTGCAAAACCGACACAAAACTCTGCTCTCAAGCGAAAGTAATGTATATAAATATGAGACCGTTCGGGAAAATAACCGAACGGTCTTTTTTATTGTCATATAAAATTTAAATAAAATATTATTTCTTCTTTTTACATGAAAGCATACCGATGAATTTTACTATTCCAAAACCAATTGCAGCTACGCCAGCAACAGCAATAGCAGCTATCCCTATTGTTGCAAACGGATTGTTGTTATCAGGTATATTATCTTGAACAGAAACTTCGGTTGATTCATTATTAGAGACCTCTGATTCTTCTTCAGATTCTTCAACCGGTCCTTTATATACCGAATCAAGTTTTACATTGTTAGGCACACTTCCTTTTTCAACTGTAAAGCTAACTTTTTCAGAAATATTTCCTGCACAATCTATAACCTCAAACTCATATATTGTTGATTCTGCATCAAAATCAAATTCGTAATCGGTAAAATTATTTGGATAAGGAGCAGTTTTTGAGGTGCTTTCAGATATGGCTGCGTTACGGTAAGTAAGGAATTCACCATTTTTATAAATATTGACTCTGTGTATACCGAAATTATCATACATACCAGACCAATAAATACTAAGCCCTTCTTTACCGTTGACGACAGTTTTCAATGTACGGAATTTATCCATTGGCGTAGGAGCAATCGATTCAAGTACACCGTTTTCGAGATAATCAAGGTATGAATTATAATATCCCGGAGCGACTGTGTAAGGACTTAAATAATGCGGGAAGGCAAATACGAAAATTCGCTCAACATATTTTGATACAATTTCGAGTTGTTGCGACATTCTACCGACATCAGCTGAGCACCAATAATTATATCCGTCATATGATTCATAATACTTATCTTTTGGTTGCTCGAATATTTCACAATTACTCCAGAGCTTAACTGATTTTCCGCAACTTTCAACTGCGTTTTTATAAGCATGGGTCCAAGCATCAAGATTTGCAAGACCCATACCACCTGCTCCAACACTGTCTTGAGGACAGAAAACATCGCCATCTCTGAAGTGTGCTGTAGCAAAAAGCTCTTTCCAGAAGGCTTCAATACTATTTGGATCCTTAGTTACCCAGCTTCCACCAAATATATTGACATATGGGCTGAAAATAAAGGGTAAATCAGGATTCAATGAATTAATCTTGTCAAGTACAATATTCAGACCAGTTGAAAAACCGTTAACATATTTTGTTCTGTTAGCTTGACTGTCAAAATGATTGCTGTTATATAGCTCAGGAACAAAATAGAATCCGGCAAATATTTCTTTATAATCTTCGTAATAAATGTTATAAATATCTTCGGCAATTGTAGCAAAAGCAGTGGCAACCTTTTGAAATTTATCAACACTCGCAGCATTGGTAAAGTCAAGATAATCCCAGCCACCGACTGTATTTCCCATACCTATATATAATTTAATATCATATTGCTTACATTTTTGATAAAGCTTTGTTAAATTATCTGTGCCTTTTGTTGCGCCTTCGATATTCGTCGGGTAATCCGCTTTTATTGAATAATTATTCGAAGCATCAACCATGGCTGTATCACCGACTATCAGATATTCGATACCCATCTGCTGCCATATTTGCATTTCGCTATCCCAACGTGCGTCAGACCAACTTCCATACAGCCATGGCTGTATAAAGGTGCCTGATATAGGTGATATACCATTACTCAACATTACTTTGGGATCAGGAGACGCTGCGGTCAAAAACATTGTGGCAACAACTGTTAAAATACTGACTAAAGCTATTTTTTTACTTTTCTTCATATACTATACTCTCCTTGATTAATTATATATTTTATTACAAATATTTATTATGTATATACTAAAGCAGGGGGATTAAATCCCCCTGTAATTTTTTATTATAACTTATTTTGAAAATTTTAATTTTAAACCTTCAAGCTCCTCAAGAAGCTTGTTGGGCATTCTGTCACCAAATCTAGTATAGAATATTCCAATACTCTGATCATTTTCAAACCATTTTATGTTTTATTATGAGATATCCTCCTGTACGATTAAATTATATTATATGCCGTTGAAGTGATCAGCTATAATACAAAAGTCATTTATACTAAGTGTTTCACCTCTTGTATTGGTTGAAAACCCGAGTTTTACAATTACATTTGTTATTTCTTCTTTGTTAAGTTTTCCGTTGAAGAAGCTATAAAGGTTATTTACTAGGGTTTTTCGACGCTGTTCGAAAACAGATTTGATTATTCCAAACATAAGAGTTTCATTTTTAGGGGCTACAGCTTTATTTTTTAGAATTTTTAAGTTTATTACTGTGGAATCAACTTTAGGCCGAGGTGAAAAGCATCCTGACGGAACATTGAAAAGTTTTTTTATTTCTGAATGATAATTCACAGCAACAGTTATTGCACTATAAGTTGATGTACCGGGTTTTGAACATAACCTCTCAGCAACTTCCTTTTGTACCATTATTGTAATACTATCAATATTAGCTTGCGATTCAAGCAAATATATTAATATCGGAGTAGTTATATAATAGGGAAGATTTGCACAAACATATATGTTCATATTGGGAAGCTGTTTCTCTATAAATTCATTTATATCGATTTTTAATATATCCTGATATACAATATCTATATTCCGGTTAGCTAATTGTATTTCATTTAAATAAGGTTTCAATTCTGTATCTATTTCAACAGCGCAAACTTTATTAGCTATTTTTGCAAGCTCAACAGTTAATATTCCTTTTCCCGGTCCAATTTCTATTATACCGCTTTGTTTATCTGCACCACAGGCAGCAGCAATTTTTCTTGGGATATCCGGTGACGTTAAAAAATTCTGACCATATTTTTTCTTTTTAATGAATTCATTCATCTGACTTAACAATAGCTTCCCATAAACCGTTTATATATGCTGCGCCAAGCGCTCTATCATACAGTCCATAACCCGGTTTACCTTTTTCTCCCCATATCATTCTTCCGTGATCAGGACGTATGTAACCATCAAAACCGTTGATATATAACTCTTTGAGTATTGAGTAGATATCAAGCGAACCATATTCAGATGGGTGCGCTGTCTCATTAAAGCATCTGTTACCGGTAATCAGTACATTGCGTGCATGCACGAAGTGTACTCTGCCTTGCTTTGCATATTTTGCAGCAAGCATAGATATATTATTTTGGGGGTTTACCCCAAGCGATCCGGTGCATAGTGTCAATCCGTTATATTTTGATGTATTGATAGATAACAATTTATCAAGATGTATTTCATCTGTAATTATTCTCGGTAACCCGAATATACCCCAGGGCGGATCATCCGGATGAATTGCCATCTTGACATCACATTTTTCGCAAACAGGAATTATCCTGTTCAAGAAGTAAGCGAGATTATCCCATAATTCTGTTTCGTCTATATTTTTATAATTATTAAGAAGTTCTCTTAATCCGTCTTTTGTATAACTTTCATCCCAGCCGGGTAGTGATAACTCACCGGTTTTAGGATCCATAGCCAAAACTTCATCATTACGATAAATCAGAGATGTTGAGTTATCGTCATTTTGATAATTCAATTCGGAACGCAACCAATCAAAGACAGGCATAAAATTATAACAAATAACTTTGACACCGATTGCTGCAAGTCTTCTTATAGTCTCAATATATGCATCAATAAAAACATCTCGGTTTGAGTTACCGAGCTTTATATCTTCATGAACGGGAACACTCTCAACAACCTCAAATTCAAGACCGTGTTGTTTGGCAGCACTTCTGATCTTAGCAATACTTTCATTGCTCCAAACTTTTCCGACGGGAACATCATAAACAGCGGAAACAATACCGCTCATAGACGGAATCTGTTTTATATATTGAAGGGGGATAGAATCGTTTTCGCCGTACCATCTAAAAGTTATTTTCATTTAATCCTCTTTATATATTTGTAATTTAGTCAAAATTATAATATCATGTTTTGCATATTTCGTCAATAGCAATTGCGTTTTCTTGACCTTATTTTAATAATTTTATTTATCTGCTTCTTCAAAAAATTTAAGATTATCAAGGATTGTTTTTCGATCTTTCCAAGCAAAAGCGCGCTCCTTAAATTCGTCATCAGACATATTTTCTACGATTTCAGAAGTTAATTTATTTATAATATTCATTTTGAAAAAAGGAATATCAGAATATTCTGAGTTTTGATTATATGTGCAACAATTTTGGCAAATATCACAACCCCATAAAATATTATTGTCAATAAGAAGTTGATTTTCCTCTTCAGTTTTGTTTTTTTTCTGGCTGATATATGACAAACATTTGGTGTAATCTCTGCTTTCGACAACGCCAACAGGGCAAGCAGCCTTGCATTTCCCGCAGTGAAGACATTTCTGATATTTACTTTCATTATTTTTTGAGTCTTTTGATAAATGTAAATCAAGGGTAGAGATAATTTCACCTATAAAAATGTAACTACCATATTTCTTATTTATTATTAATCCGTTATCGCCATAAAAACCAAGATTACTTTTTGATAATGCAAGTCTTTCGTTGAATGGTGAAACATCGGCAAATCCTTTAAACACCTCACCCGGGAAGCAAACCTCTAATTCTGGTATAATGTTATTATATAAATTATTAAAATATAAATGATAATCTCTTGAAACAGCATATTTGGAAATATAAACAGGATTGTTCTCTGGTGTATTGTAGGGTACAATAAATAAAATGCAAGTTTTATAATCCGCATTATTCAACAAATGTGGTTTCAAAATTTCGAGTTCTGCTATGTTCAGAAAATCGACTTCATATAATTTTTGTAATCCAAATATTTTTTTTATTATTTCTTTATTATTCATAATGATACCACTTTTTAAAAGAATACCGCCGTGTTTTACACGGCGGGTATATTTTAGTCTGATGTATAGGGAATTAATGCGATGTGACGAGCACGTTTAACTGCCTCAGTGAGCTGTCTTTGATGCACAGCACATGCGCCGCTGACTCTGCGGGGAAGAATCTTAGCTCTTTCCGAAATATGCTTTCTGAGTCTTGTAACATCTTTATAGTCAATATGCTCTATCTTTTCTGCGCAAAAAGCACAAACCTTCTTCTTTTTACGAGGGCGAAAAGGACGCTGACCGTCTCTTATATCTTTATCCAAAATAATAACCTCCTTAAATGTAATTTTTGTTGCTGCAGTAATTACTGCTAATCAGTTTAAACTGCTTTAAAAGGGCAAATCATCATCGGTTGTCAGTTCTTCGAAAGCTGAATCAACCCGCGGTGTACTGTAAGAGGGTGTATCCGATTGACCGGATTGGTCATAATCTGTCTTTCGACCGACAAATGAAACTTCGTCAGCAACAACTTCCGTAGCATATCTTTTGTTATTATCTTTGTCTGTCCACGTACGTGTCTGCAAAGAACCGCAAACAAGAATAGGTTTCCCCTTAGTAAAGAAGCGGGTAACAAATTCCGCAGAATTGCGCCATGCTACTATATCAATAAAATCTGTCTGTTGTACATCCTTAGAAAATTTTCTTCCAACGGCGATTCTGAATGAAGTGACAGGAATACCATTCGTTGTTTGCTTCAATTCCGGATCGGCGACAAGATTACCAATCAAAATTACTTTATTAAAACCGGACATAATAACCTCCACATCTTCTATTTGCCACTTTTGACTGTCATCGAACGAAGAATACCGTCAGTAATATTAAAAATACGATCTAATTCAGCAGGGAAATCATGAGCGCTCTTAAAGTTCACAAGGACATAATATCCTTCAGTATAATCCTGAATCGGATAAGCGAGTCTTCTGTTTCCCCATTCGTTAACACTCTCAATTGTTCCGTTTGTTTCTATTAAAGATACAAATTTCGCAATGATGGCTTTGACGATTTCTTCACCAAGTGAGTTATTTACGATGAAGATTGTTTCATAGGACGATTGAATTTTTTCCATTTTAAGCACCTCCTTCTGGACTTTGACCTCACCAATCGATGTTGATGAGATAAGGATTAATTCACGGGTAATATTTATTCCCGTACTTGTGTAGTATAACAGTCGGATAATGAAATGTCAATAGATTTTATTGATATTTTGATAGAATATCAATAAAATCGGGTGCTGTATTTTCAGCACCCGATAGATATTAATCAAAAACCGATTTATGTTAATCTGTAAATGTTACATTATCAACACTCTGATAAGTTGTGAGTGAAAATGATGAAATTGTATTACTGCTAACTACATAGAAATAATCTCCGATAAATAATCCGCGAACATTATACCCGTAAAAATTCATTGAGTCACTAAAGTTGAATTCAGCAAGCTTAACAAAGCCCTCTTGATCATCATAAGTGAAAAGATTATAACTGTTTGTAAATCCCTTATATTCGTAATTATCATATTCATAGGTATATGAAGCAAAGCCAATCAATTTTTTTGCCGGGTTTACCAGAATTGCTTTATGGTTGTACAAAGCTTCTGAATATGAATAACCGGGAAGTACGAGCGTTGCTTCTTCGTTTACATTAAGCTTATCAGCAACGTCAAACATTGAAAGCTTAAGTCCGGTTTGCATTCCGTTTTCATCAGCTGCGACACCAAAACCAAATAAAAGATTCTCATCATATACATGCATATATGTCGAATAGCCTGGAATCTTCAATTCACTTAAAAGCTCAGGTGAAGCAGGATTCGATAAATCTACAGCAAACAACGGATCGACCTGACGGTAAGTTACTATATATCCGATATCTCCGTCGAATCTTGCAGAATAAATTCTTTCGCCTTCAGCGAGGTTTTCTATTTTGCCTGTTACGGTAAGCTTATCATCTTCTTGTTTGAGTACATAGACATTATTCTGTGAATTGCCTGTATTACCCCAATAGTAAATTGCTCTCGAACCGGTAACCTGCATATCCTGATCATATATATCAATACTCTGACCCGAAGGATACAAAGTGTAATCATAGGACGTAGTAGCTACTCTAAAATATCCGTTGTATTCATCCATTGAGAATTGATTTTGAATATAGCCTTTTATCATGCCTGAAGCTTCAAATTCAATATTGCCGTCATTCAAGCTGAGTTTAATAATTATTGTACCGATATTACTTTCCATAGTATTAATTGTAGATTCATCGGGCTGGTTTTCAAACATAACAGTTCTGTAATCGTACATTGAATATGATGAAAAGTACATATTCTCAAGACTTACATAAGCGCTGCTGCTGCAACCCAAAACAGCTTTTTGAGATGTCAGAGTAACATCGCCTGAAACATCGATTGCAGAAACGATGCTGTAAATGCTTGTCGATATATCAGCTGGCATTATAATATTGTCGGGAAGAATGGGTTTTGTTTCGCCTTCGGCGTAGGTATAGGGAATATATGATCTTAGAGAATCCTCGCTGACTGAATAATCAGCATACTTTGTTGAAAGGATATATAACTGATTATCAATCATCCTTGTTGTTGAATAATTACCGTCAACAACGATTGTATCAACAAGCTCCGGATTTGCTCTGTCTTCAATATTATATATCAGCGCGCCGACAGCTGAATTGTTATATAAACCGTTAATCTGAGGGTTCTGTATTATAACAAGTATATCTTTATAAACATACATTTCAATGATATTATTATAATAATAGTATTCAACAGAATTTGTTTCAACACCGGATTCATCAATTCTCGATTCGTCCGGTTCAGCATAAGCTGCACTTGTATCAGCTAAACCTGTTGAAGGTTTTGTTTCACCGATTGAACTGTCAACATAAACTTCAGAAGTAACACCGTCGTCATATACAATAGATTCCGTAGATTCCGTCGGTTTCATATCGGGATACAATTGATCATATTCTCCCTTGATAACAGAAACCTTTGTCAGTTTCCCGTCTTCTGCTTTATAAATATATACTGACGAATTAAACACTGCATAAATATAATTTCCGTCTGTTTTAACAATGTCTGCTTCCTGAACACCTTCAACTTGAATGTTTGTGTCAGAATAGTCAGGTGTATCGTTACCAGTATTCCATGAATCCTTATCGTCGCCGATTTGATCGGTTGGAGTCCCCTCATTATTGGTCGGAGCTTCAGCTCCAACATCATCTCTGCCTCCTAAATCAACGCTTTCTTTAGCCGCTTTCAGTTTATTATATATATCAGCATAGGTTAAATGTTTTTCAATGCTGAAATTTGATGTATCCTGAACCAGCGGATCATTTTTGTTCATTAAAACAGCAGTAAATGAACCAGCCATAATAACAATTACCAGAGTCATTGCCATAATTATTCTTGGATAAGCTTTTAATTTACGACTATACTGATCATTTCGTAAATTTTTCTTAAGTGCTGCCATTGATTCATCGCTTGGCTTAATATCATTGATTTCCTTGTGGTATTTGTCCTTAAACATTATAAATCCTCCTCTTCGAATTTTTTCTTGAGTAAGCCTCTTGCTCTGAAGAGTTGAGTTTTTACAGCGGATTCGCTTTTACCAAGAATTTCAGCTATTTTTTTTACAGAATACTCCTCGTAATAAAACAAATAAATCATTGATCGCATATTTTTAGGCAATTCAGAGACAGCTGATACAACTGAACTGTTGTCATCTGATGGTGCGATTTGACTTCCGGCTGCATCACTGAAGGATGTTGTGTTCTTAAACCAGGAAGTAGTAAAAAAGCTGTTTGAACAATTGATTGTTGTTCTGATAAACCACGCTTTTCTGTGTTCCTCACTCTCAAAATGTCTTTCCTTGCGGATATATCTCATGAAGACATTTTGCATTACATCGTCAGCATCATATTTATTCTTTGTTCGGGAATAAGCAATTCTGAAAACCATGCTTGAATAATTCTTAATAATTTCGTCAACCGAATCTGTCGTACGCAGAGATTGGTTGTCCACCGGGTTTCAACTCCCTTCATAAGTAATACTTCGAATACTAAGGTTTGGTTACATAAAATAAATTATTTTTCAAAAAAAATTTGAACTGAAAACTTTATTGATCTGTGATATTACTATATATAATATTCTAATACAAAAAACGCCAGACTGCAATAGTTATTTTTAAAGTCTGACATTTTAATGTTATTATTGATTCATTGTGTTTTGAATTAACTGACGGATTCTTGCTGTTGCATCAAGCAGATGTGATATTGAGTGGTCGAAGCTCAGAGTATTAACAATTTTTGCAATAAACTTTGACAGATCTACTTCGACGAACCAAGGCTTAGCTTTGACTTCCTCAGGAATATAAGAAAGGTTAGTTGTATAAAGCTTTATAAGCTTGCCTTCTTCATACAATTTATCAAATTTTTCGACTCCCTCGGTAAAGAAAGCAAATGTTGTCGCAACATAAGCATTTTTAATATTTTTATCTGATATTTCATTTATAATGTCGACAATAGATTCACCTGAAGCTATCATATCATCAACAATAAGAACATTCTTGCCAGCTAAATCCCCGCCGATGTATTCATGTTGAACAATCGGATTCTTGCCGTTAACAACACGTGTATGGTCACGGCGCTTATAAAACATACCAACATCAAGTCCCAGTACATTAGCATAATAAATAGCTCTGTCCATTGCACCTGTGTCTGGACTAATAACTGTCATATTATTTTTAATCGCATCAAGACCTTCTGTCTGGATCATTTTCTTAATCATTGTATAAGTAGGATAAATATTTTCAAAGGAAGTATTAGGTATTGCATTATGAATTGTGGGATCGTGTACATCAAAAGTGATTATAGTCGCAACATCCATATTCTGCAGTTCGTTGAGTGCCATCGCACAGTCAAGCGACTCTCTGCCTTTTCTTTTATGTTGTCGTGAAGCATATAATAAAGGCATTATAACAGTGACTCTGTTTGCTTTACCGCCTATTGCAGATAAAGTTCTCTTGATATCCTGAAAATGCTCATCAGGTCCCATTCGGTTAAGGGTACCAAACATTTTATAGGTCGAACTGTAATTTCCGACATCGGCAAGGATGTAAATATCTTTTCCTCGAACTGAATCAAGGAGTTTGACTTTACCTTCACCATTTGCAAAGCGTACCTGCTCTATCGGGATAAGATACGATTGAATCTCGTGCTCAGGACCTCTCATTTCGATAATGTGCTTGTCCACCATATCACCGAGTGCTTCACTGCTCTGAAGAGCAATAATACCGAGTTCTCCGTGATTCATTGCATCGCTCATAAAATAAATCCTCCATAAATTTGATTTGTTTTAAATCTATTTTCTTCACATTATTATTGTATATTAATATTGTAAACAAGTAAATATACAATTTGAATAAAATATAATATATTAATTTAACTTTTTAGTGAAATGTTAAGTATATGATAAATGCAAGTTCAATTAACGTTAATTTATGAGAGAAGAATAAATAATAGATAAAAAAATTACTTGTAAAGCATTTATTATTATGTTATAATTAACGGATGAATAAGCAAAAATACTATAAATAATAATTATTTTTATTTCCGGTATTGATTAATAAATTATGTTTTATACACATATAGAAAGGACTATTGCCACATAAATGGTGAAACAATATGTACATTTTTTCAGATAAAGTAAAAGATATGAAGCCCTCGGCTATAAGAGAAATTTTTAAATCGATGAATGATCCGGATATGATATCGTTGGCTGCAGGAAATCCTTCTGCCGAATCATTTCCATATGATAAGATGGCGTCAATTTCGCAGGAAATATTCGAGCAAACCCCTGTACTTGCGCTTCAGTACAGTATAACAGAAGGTTATCCAAAATTAATATCTCATGTTACCAACAGGCTGAAGAATAAATTTAATATAGACACAGAAAATGATGAGATAATAATCACCTCAGGCGGACAGCAGGGAATTGATCTCAGTGCAAAGGTTTTATGCAACGAAGGTGATACGGTTATATGTGAGAAGCCATCTTTTATTGGTGCTCTTAATGCTTTTCGCTCATACAATACAAAATTGGTTGGAATTAATATTGATTCTGATGGAATAAATATCGAAGAACTTGAAGATGCTTTAAAAACTACTCCCAATGTAAAGCTGATATATGTTATTCCTACCTTCCAGAATCCAACAGGCATTTGTATGTCACTTGATAAAAGAAAAAAGGTTCTTGAGCTTGCCGAAAAATATAATGTAATGATTCTTGAAGATAATCCTTACGGTGAATTAAGATTCGATGGCGAAGATATATCAACAATAAAAAGTTTTGATAAAAGTGGCAGAGTTATATATTGCTCAACCTTTTCAAAAATTCTATCTGCCGGTATGCGTGTCGGATATGTCTGCGGACCAAAAGAAATAATACAAAAAATTGTTGTTGTAAAACAAGTAAATGATGTTCATACAAACATTTTCTTTCAAATACTCTGTTCGAGATTTATGAATGAGTACGATATTGATCAACATATAATAGGCATCAAACAGATATACAGACGCAAATGCGGGCTGATGCTGTCTGAGCTTGATAAGCATCTATCTGATATGCTCGATTATACAAGACCTCAGGGTGGTTTATTTCTATGGGCAACCGCAAAGAACGGCGAATCGGGGATAGAGATTGCAAAGAGAGCAGCAGAAAATAAAGTCGCTGTTGTGCCGGGTAATACCTTCTTAACAAATGTAAATGAATTCTGTCCTTCATTCAGATTGAATTATTCGACGCCAAGCGATGAACAGATAATCAGAGGAATTGAAAGATTAGAAAAAACTCTTCGAACCAAATAGGATAAGGTGAAAATATGTTAAACGATAAAAAGACAATATTCAGCGGAATTCAACCAAGCGGTAATCTAACAATAGGCAATTATCTTGGTTCATTAAAAAACTGGGTTACGCTGCAGGATGAATATAACTCACTTTTTTGCATCGTTGACTTGCACGCAATAACTGTTAGGCAGATACCTGCCGATTTACGAAAACGCACTCTGGAGGTACTCGCGTTATATATGGCGTGTGGTCTTGATCCCGAGAAATCAATAATATTTGTTCAGAGCCATGTTCCTGCCCATGCTGAATTATCCTGGGTTTTAGGCTGTTATACGATGTTTGGTGAACTTTCAAGGATGACTCAGTTCAAAGATAAATCAGAAAAAAACTCCCAGAATGTAAATGCCGGACTGTTCACATATCCAGTTCTTATGGCTGCTGATATACTTTTGTATCAAGCAGATCTTGTGCCTGTTGGTGAAGACCAGAAACAGCATCTTGAGATAACAAGAGATATTGCTGAACGGTTTAACGGTGTTTACGGTGATACATTTACAATACCCGAGCCTTTCATCAGAAAGGTCGGCGGCAAGATAATGTCAATATCTGAACCAACAAAAAAGATGTCGAAGTCTGATTCGGGTGACGGAAGCGTTTGTATACTTGATGATAGAGATACAATAATCCGCAAGTTCAAGAGGGCAGTTACTGACAGCGATTGCGAAATCAAATTTTCCGAAGGTAAAGACGGCATAAACAATCTTATAATGATTTATTCTGCCTTCAGCGGTAAAACCACAGATGAAATCGAAGCTGAATTCATGGGTAACGGATATGGTAATTTTAAGATTGCTGTTGGAGAATGTTGTGCAGACGCTTTGGGTAAAATAAAAGATAAGTATAATTTATATATCTCAGATAAAGCACAACTCGAAGCTGTCATGCGTACTGGTTCAGATAAAGCATCTTATCTTGCGCGTAAAACGCTTTCTAAGGTATATCGCAAGGTCGGTTTTGTAACAAAACCATAACCTTATGAATATAAAATTATTTTTTCTTTTATTGTCAATATTGCTTTTAATAGGGTTGTTATCTTTTTTATTAACATTATTAGTAATACCATTAGCAAAGCATTTCAAAGCATATGATAAAGATGATAAACGGCATTCAGTTAATGGCATTAAGTTGCGTATGGGCGGATTATCAATATTCATCTCTTTTTCCATCTTTATCATTATTATCGGAGGCTTTTCACCGCTTATTAATAGCATACTTATAGGAGGGTTATCGATAATAGTAATAGGTATGATTGATGATATTTACGGTATTACGCCGTATATAAAACTTACTTTATTATTAGGTTCTTCAATCATTCCCGTTCTTTTCGGAGTCAGAATCGAATGGTTCAACTTATTCGGAAATTACATAACCTTCGGAATATGGTCAATACCGATAACAATTATTTGGGTTCTCATTCTGACAAACGCAATGAATCTTATTGACGGACTTGACGGATTGGCATGCGGAATTTCTGTAATTTCTGCATTGACTTTAACGGTGATTGCATTTATTATGAATGTAACAGATATTGCTTTGATAACATTATGTCTTTGTGGTGCAAGTCTTGGCTTTTATCCGCTTAATAAAGTTCCTGCAAAAATAACACTCGGAGATACAGGTGCACTTTTTCTTGGATATACTTTTGCTGTTATTTCAATTGAAGGACTTTTTAAAACGAGTGCAATTGTTTCTTATCTGATACCGGTGATCATTTTTTCGCTTCCGATTTTTGATGTATTTTTTTCGATACTTAGACGAAGCATAAGGAAATCCAGTATTGTGTTGGCTGATAGAGATCATCTGCATTATCGCATGATTGATTTTGGCATTAAGCAAAGTAAAACTGTTGAAATTCTGCACATTTTTTCAATTGTTAATTCCATCGGAGCGGTTCTTCTTGCTCTTGGTAAATATGTATCAGGTTTATTGATAATATTTATTTCATCTGCTTCGCTAATAATAATATATGTATTCTTAAGAAAGGAGCGAATTGATGCAAAAGCTGATGTTTGTTTACGGAACTCGTCCGGAAGCAATAAAACTGGCTAAGCTCATAAAACTGACAAAACAGAATACAAATTTTGATGTTGTTATTTGTTCAACAGGTCAGCAAAAGGACTTAATCAATAATGTCAATTCTGCACTCGGAATTTATCCGGATATTGATCTGAATCTTATGAGAAGTAATGAACCTTTTGAAAAACAACATATGCGTTATTCTACAGCTTTGTTCGGTGTATTCAAACAAGAAACTCCTAATGCTATCGTTATTCACGGTGATACTGCTACAGCGTTATCATCTGCAAATGCTGCCAACGAACTTAACATTCCTGTTTTCCATGTTGAAGCTGGGTTGAGAAGCGGTAACATTGCTTCTCCATATCCCGAAGAATATATACGTACGAAAATAGCTCAGATTGCAACATTACATTTTGCTCCGACCGAATCAGCAAAACAAAACCTTATATATGAGAAGGTAAACGGAGAAATATATGTAACTGGAAATACTGAAATTGATGCTTTGAAATCAACTCTTGAAATATCGATTGATTTGAATGATATCTATCCGTTTTTAGATTTACAAAAGAACATTATTTTTGTTACTGTGCATAGAACTGAAAACCGAAATGATAAGCTTAAAAATATATTTAATGCATTGATTGAAATCTCAAAGCGAGATGACGTGCAAATTATATATTCGATGCATCCAAATAAAATAATACAAAAAGCATCTCATATGCTGAAGAAACGACCGAATATTTTTATAATTTCACCGCCATCTCCTATTATAACGCACAATCTGTTAAACCATGCCTTTCTGATCATATCCGACTCAGGT
Source organism: Clostridiales bacterium GWF2_38_85 (assembly GCA_001797275.1). Classification (GTDB taxonomy): domain Bacteria; phylum Bacillota; class Clostridia; order Oscillospirales; family CAG-382; genus GWF2-38-85. Next base: position 110,586 of record MGOY01000032.1, read on the forward strand.
GGTCTTCAAGAAGATGCTGCATATCTTCAAAAACCGATTCTTGTATTACGCAATGAAACAGAACGTGTTGAATTGATAACTTATAATGTCGGTATACTCGTTGGCTCAGACACTGCTTTGATAGTTGAAAATGCAAATAAACTTTTTAATAACAATTCAACATATGAAAAAATGTGCAGCGGACATTTATTATATGGCGATGGTACAGCATCAGAACAAATTCTTGATTGTATTATTAAATATTTCAACACAAATAATTAAGAAAGGAATCAGATTCAACACTTAATTTGGTTGAATTAAAATGCTAATGTCAAAAGCAAGTAAATACGATAGCCAAAGCATATCATCCTTAAAAGGCGCTGACCGTGTAAGAAAACGCCCTGCAGTTATATTCGGTTCAGACGGACTTGAAGGATGCGAGCATTCCTTTTTTGAAATACTTTCAAATTCAATTGATGAAGCGAGAGAGGGCTACGGAAATGTTATAAATGTAACTGTTTATAACGATCACTCTCTCGCAGTAGAAGACTTCGGCAGAGGTGTACCGCTCGATTGGAACGAGAACGAACAAAAATATAATTGGGAGCTTGTATATTGTGAGCTTTATGCAGGCGGTAAATATAAAAACACTTCCGGCGGCGCATATGAGTATTCTCTCGGGCTCAACGGGCTCGGCGCTTGCGCAACACAATATTCATCTGAGCAAATGGATGTAATTTCATATTACGATGGGTTAAAGCATTCGATTTCCTTTAAAAAAGGAGAACCGTTAGGTGAATTACAGACCGAACCTTGCCTTAAAAACAAGACAGGCACATATGTCATATGGAAACCCGACAGGGATGTTTTCACTGATATCAATATTTCTAAGGAATATTTTCAACAATTGCTTCTCAAGCAAGCTGTTGTTAACGCAGGTTTAAAGCTGACTCTAAAATATCAAAATATAGATAGAACATTCTCCGATTTCGAATATATATATCCAAATGGTATAGTCGATTATATGTCCGAACGAGTTGGGGAAACAGCCTTAATGCCTGTCACTGAGTATTCTGCTGAACGCGTAGGCAGAGACAGAGATGACAAAGAGGATTATAAATTAAAAATCAGCTTTGCTTTTTCTTTTTCCAATGAAGTTAATTTTATTGAATATTATCATAACTCCAGTTTCTTGGAGCATGGCGGTTCACCTGAAAAAGCAACAAAAAGCGCATTTGTTTTTGCTATTGATAAATATTTGAAATCAAATAATAAATATACAAAGAATGAAGCAAAAATAACTTTCAACGATATCGAAGATTCTCTTGTTCTTGTAACAAATTCATTATCTGCACAGGCATCATATGCGAATCAAACAAAGAAATCAATAACAAACACATTTATAGCAGATGCAATGACCGATTTTTTCAGACACTGTCTCGAAGTATATTTTGCTGAAAATCCTCAGAACGCTGAAAAAATTTGTATGCAGATTCTAATAAACAAACGCAGCAGAGAATCAGCTGAAACAATGCGTTTAAATGTTAAAAAAAAGTTGATCGGCACAATAGATATTAATAATTCGGTTGAAAAGTTTGTAAACTGCCGAAGCAAGGATCCGAACAGACGAGAACTTTATATAGTTGAAGGAGATTCAGCTTTAACCTCCTGTAAACTTGCACGAGATGCAGAATTTCAAGCTATTATTCCGGTCAGAGGTAAAACACTTAACTGCCTGAAATCAACATATGAAAAAATATTTAAAAGCGATATAATTATAGATTTACTTAAGGTTATAGGCTGCGGTGTCGAAATCAGATCCAAGTTAAATAAAGACCTTGCCGCTTTTAATCTATCCATGCTTAAATGGGATAAAATCATAATATGTACCGATGCAGATGAAGATGGTTATCAGATAAGGACGCTGATACTGACAATGCTGTACAGATTGCTACCAACTTTAATTATTGAAGGTAGAATATATATAGCACAAACACCTTTATATGAAATCAACACAAAAGATAATATCTATTTTGCATACGATGACAAAGAAAAATCCGAAATTCTTAAAAAAATCGGGGATAAAAAATATTCTATACAGCGTTCAAAAGGACTTGGCGAAAATGAGCCGGAAATGATGTCTCTGACAACAATGAGCCCTGCCACAAGAAGACTACTCAGAATTACACCTGAAGACGAAAAAAGTACTGCTGAAATGTTTGACATTCTTCTGGGGGATAACATCGTCGGAAGAAAGCAGTTTATTGCTGAAAATGGTGCAAAATATCTTGATATGGCAGATATATTCTAATTACTCTTTCGTTTTATATTAGTTGAACAAAATAAAGCAGAACTTTTAATTGTCGTTCAACCTACATATTGTTAAATTCTTTTGAGCTAACATGAAATTAGAAAACCTCAACCATATAAACACCTAAGGAAGGCATGTATTTTTATGGCAAAAAGTAAGAAAACAATTGAAAAATCAGATATAACAGTTAAAGTTGACAATCAAGGAATTACAAGTTTTCTCGAAACGAATTACATGCCATACACGATGAGCGTTATAGTTTCCCGTGCTATTCCGGCAATAGACGGATTCAAACCTTCTCATAGGAAACTTCTTTATACAATGTATAAAATGGGACTTCTGGGTAGTTCCCGAACAAAATCAGCAAATGTTGTTGGCCAGACAATGAAGTTAAACCCACACGGTGATGCTTCTATCTATGAAACAATGGTTCGTCTGACAGCTGGCAAAGAAGCCTTATTACATCCGTTTGTCGATTCAAAAGGTACCTTTGGCAAGCAATATTCGGATATGGCTTATGCTGCTTCAAGATATACAGAAGTCAAACTAAGCAAAATATGTGAAGAAATTTTTACAGGGATCGATAAAGATAGTGTTGATTTCGTCGATAACTATGACAGTACTACAAAGGAACCTTGGTTGTTGCCGACATCTTTCCCAAACGTGCTTGTATCGCCAAATATTGGTATTGCTGTCGGAATGGCAAGTAACATTTGTTCATTTAACCTTGCCGAAGTCTGTGATGCAACAATTGAATTTTTAAAGAAGCCTAAAATGTCCGAAGAAGAGCTTCTGGATATTCTTATCGCACCGGATTTTTCCACAGGAGGTTCTATTTTATATGATCGTAAGCAATTACTTGAAATATATAAAACCGGGCGCGGTAGCTTTAAAGTTCGAGGCAAATGGAGATATGATCAAAAGAATAATTGCATTGAAATAATTGAAGTTCCATATACAACCACAATAGAAAAAATTAAAAGTGTAATAATCGATATGGTCAAGTCCGGAAAGCTGAAGGATATTTCCGATGTACGTGATGAAATTGATATTGGCGGTAATAAGCTTACAATTGATCTGAAAAGATCAGCAGACTATGAAAAAATAATTGCAAAGCTCCTTAAAGGTACAAGTCTGGAAGACGACTTTGGTTGCAACTTTAATATACTTACCGGTGGCACACCTTCAACACTCGGCATAATTGGTATTCTTGATGAATGGACTGCCTTCAGAGTTGAATGTCTCAGACGTGAATATATGTTTGACCTCGGAAAGAAACAAGAAAAGCTGCATCTTTTAAAAGGCCTAAAAAAGTTGCTTCTTGACATTGATAAAGCTATTAAAATAATTAGAAACACAGAAAATGAAGTTGAAGTTGTTCCCAATTTGATGAAGGGCTTTTCAATTGATGAAATCCAAGCCGAATATGTTGCAGATATTAAACTTAGAAACTTGAACAGGGAATACATTATCAACAGAATCAGTGATATCGAAGGACTTGAAAAAGATATAGATGAATTGAATATTGTACTTTCGGATGATCAAAAAATAAAAAAAATTATTCAAAAGCAATTAACAGAAATCAAGAAAAAATATTCTAAACCGAGAAAAACGCTTCTTCTTGATGCGGAAAATGCAGTTTCTGTTGATATAGCCGATGAAATTGAAGATTATCCGGTAATGATATTTGTTACCGCCGAGGGTTATTTTAAAAAATGCACAATACAGTCGCTTCGCGGTAGTGATGTACAAAAAGTCAAAGACAGCGATACTGTTATATATAAGCAGGAAACAACAAACAGAGCCGAAATTATGTTTTTTACTACAAATGCTCAGGTTTATAAAGCAAAACTTGATGATTTTGATCAATCTAAAGCATCCGCGCTCGGTGATTATATACCTGCAAAGTTGGGTTTTGATGCAGATGAAAATCTTGTATCAGCAATCTCAACGTTCGATTATTCGGAAGAAGTCGTATTGTTTTTTGAGAATGGTAAAGCTGTTGCCATTCCTTCCGAAGTTTATCAGACAAAGACCAATCGTAAAAAGCTTACCAATGCATTTTTTGATAACTCACGCTTAATTGCTGCTTATAGAAGTAATGAAGCAAAAGAATATTTATTACTTTCCAAGGATAATAAAGCTTTGTTAATCAACGAAAAGCAGATTAACAGAAAAACGACACGTACATCTTCCGGCTCAAATATATTTACATTAAAGAAGAATGATGTTATTATAAAAGCAACACCTTATTATGACGATTCTCCGAAGCTTGAAAAAGAAAGTAAATATCGTAAACGCAATCTGCCAGCTACCGGAGTTATTTTTGAAGATTATGATATTAATCTTACACAACAGACTCTTGTGTAAGAATATTCACCATACAATCTTAAATTAAGCATATTATAATGATATAATAAATACAAATTAACCTTCAAAAAACACGAAGAGTTTTTTTGAAAACAAGCTTATTGATCGAGGAACACTTGATAAATTTTAATGTTGGTTTTATGCTAAAATTAATTTTTTATAATTCATATGTTATAGGGGTAAGAGAATTTTATGGATTCAAATATCAATGCTACAGAAACATCGGATATAAAGAGACCGTCAATCGGTATTTATATATTTTTCAATATAATAATATTACTTGTAGGAGCATTATCTTCAGCAGTGTCATTAGACATAATTATAATAGCTGCAATAATAAATTCGGTTTTATATAGCATTTGCGTTTTACTAAACCCTAATTTATGGTTACTGATTACGCCAATTTTAGTAGTTGCTACGGTATTCTTTATAACTGGCGATCCAATCAGTATCATGGCATCATTATATTTTGCTCCGGTTGGGTTATTGATAGGGTATTCAATATTAAAAAAATACACCCGAGTACAGACAATAATTCGTTCAGGGTTCGCTCTAATTATTATGATTATTCTTACTCTGGCGATTTTTATAATCACTGCGGAGGGTACTGTATCATATGAAGCAATCGACTCAATAATTAAGCAGTTAACACATATGTATTTTGACCCAATTCGTGAATTATTAGCTTCGACAATTGAAAGTGAAGATCAGCTCACTGGATTGTTTGAGACATTAGTTTTTTCTATGAAAGCAATGTCGCTTGCAATGGTTATAACAATAAGTTTCGCATTTACCTTTATTGTTTCTTATCTGGTAAAAAAGATAGTCGAATTTATGCACATTAAAGAAGTATTTTTTAAATATGACAATATATGGCAGATCGAACTTTCGAAAATTGCAGCAATTGTCTTTGTTATATCAACTATACTTATGTTTATATTTTCAGAAAGCGATAACATAGGATTAAAGTTTGGAATATTTACTTTTTATTTTCCTATTTCAGCAGGTCTTGCTGTCGTAGGGTTCCGACATCTTATAGAAAAAGTTAAAAAAAATTATATAATTCTGATCCTATTTTTTGTTTTATTCTTTATATTAAATTATATGATATTTTATTTTGCTTTTATTTTATTAACAACCTTTGGCTTATTTAGAACACTTTTTAAAAAACCATTCGACTTTATGTCTAATTATAAGCAGTAGAAATATAACAGATAATCACTTGAGGAGGGTATAATGAAAAAGCTTTTAAATTCAATAAAAGATAAAAGAAATGTTTTTGCGGCAATCGCAGTTTTGTTATCTCTAATTATCATTTCATCCTTCTCAGAAAACAATACCTTGTTTATCGTTTCAACATTGATGACATTAATATATATTGTATATACAATTGCAATTACTTTATTTGAGCTTAACGGAAAAATACCCGAAAGCAGCGGCTCGCTGCTTTCGAATTTGACAGTTGACTTTTTTATGAAACTTGATATGCCTGTTTTAATAATTAATGATGAGAACATGATTATTTGGTATAACAAAGCTTTCGGTCAGTATGACTCCGATCGAAAAATACTATATGGAAAGTCAATTAACACTGCTACAGACAATGAATTGAGCTTTGAAAAGGTTGCAAAAAACAAGAACAACACAAATATGCTCACAAACATTTCTGTTTTTGGTATTTCATTTGAAATACGAGCATATCAGATTATTTCAAAGGGGAAAAATTACTACTTAACAATATGGTATGATAACAGTAAATTGATATGGACTCAGAAAGCTTTTGAAGCATCAAATCCTTTAATTGCATATATTGTCGTCGATAATTTAAGTGAAATCATTCAAAATATACAGGAGGATTATAGAACCGCCTCAGCAAATGTTGCAAGGGTTCTTAATGAATGGGCTGTTTCAATTGGAGCTATATTAAAAGAATATGAGCGGGATAAGTTCATAATGTTGTTCAGTCAGAAGTATCTTGAAACAATGATAAATAATAAATTTGAAGTCCTCGATAAAATAAAAGAGCAGACCGAAACTCAACTTGGCATACCGCTTACTGTAACTATCGGTATTTCAAATATTATTGGTAGCTTCTCTGAAAAAGAAAATATTGCCAGACAGGCGCTTGAATATGGTCTGCAGCGTGGCGGTGATCAGGCAGTGGTAAAAAGCCAAAATGACACACAAATTTTTGGCGGCAAAACTCGAACTGTTCAAAAACGAACAAAAATTCGTTCAAGAATTATAGCTCATGACTTGATTGCGTTAATTAATAGCAGCAGCAATGTTCTTATTATGGGACATAAATACGCTGATTATGACTCACTCGGTGCCGCAGTTGGTATTTCAAGATTGTGTTTGCAAAACGGAAAAGTGGTTAACATAATATCTAATTCAAATGATATAAATCTAAAACAAACACAGCAAAAGTTGGATAAAGTTATAGCTTATCATAATATATTTGTGGATAAAATTACAGGTCAGGATCTCATAAATTCAGATACATTGTTGATAATCGTTGATGTAAATAACAGAAATCTTTTTGAATCATTCGAGGTATTTGATAATGTTCGACATAGAGTCATTATAGATCATCATCGTAAAACCGAAGAATACAACCAACCGATAGATATTACCTATATTGAGCCTTCAGCCTCATCAGCAAGTGAGCTTGTATGCGAAATTTTAGAACAGGTTTTACCAGCAAACTCACTTGAGAAAGAAGAAGCCGAACTTCTATTTGCCGGTCTTATGCTTGACACCAAGCAGTTTTCTCGTAATTCCGGCATTCGAACTTTTGGTGCAGCTGTTTTTCTACGCGGAGAAGGAGCAAACCCAACAGACGCACAGATGCTTTTCAAGACTAATTCTACAGATTTCATCAAGCAAGCTAAATTTGAAAGTAATACAATAATCTATCGCAATATTTTTGCAATCTCTGCAATAAATGATGAACTAACTGAAGAAGACAAGATAGCAGCAGCGAAAGCTGCAGACAGAATGCTGTCGATGGACGGAGTTTTGGCGTCCTTTGTACTTTGTCAGATAGGAAATGTTATAAATATCTCTGCCAGATCTTCAGGCACAATTAATGTTCAATTGATACTTGAAAATATCGGCGGCGGTGGAAGATATGATGTTGCCGGTGCTCAGCTTGAAAGCATGGATATGGAGAAAGCACTTGTTCTGTTAAAGGAATCGATAGACAAATATTCAGAAAGAAAAACTTAAAGCAAGGAGTCAATTTATGAAAGTAGTATTATTATCTGATGTAAAAAGCCAGGGGAAAAAAGGTGATATCATTGATGTTTCTGATGGATACGCAAGAAACTTTCTTTTCCCAAAGAATCTTGCAAAGATTGCGGATAATCAAATTCTCGCTGAAATAAAAGCAAAAAACGAAGCATTGGCACATAAAAAGTTAGAGGGAAAGAAAATCGCTGAACAACAAAAAGAACAGCTATCGAAACTCAGTTTGATAATAAAAGCAGATGGAAACAATGGTAAGCTGTACGGAGCTATAACAAGCAAGGATATATGTGAGCTTCTTGAAAAACAGTACAAAATTATTATCGATAAAAGAAAAATCAGCATCGAATCCATCAAGGCTTATGGTGATTATATAGCATTAATTAAGCTTCACACTGAGATAAATGCCGAAGTGAGAATTAAAGTTGTAGCTGAATAAAATCTGATTGCCATTAAGAAAGGTATATACTTTATGGCTGACTTCGACTCAATAAAACAAATGCCATATTCTCTTGAAGCCGAACAAGCAGTATTGGGCGGAATTCTTGTTGACAGCGAAAAAATGAATGAAATTGCCGAGCTGATCAAAAGCGAAGATTTTTATCTTGATCAACATAAAGCAATTTATACAGCGATGCAGGAAATGTTTATGCAAAGTCGCAGAATAGATTTCGTTACTCTTCTTGATACCCTCGAGAGAAAAGGAATGTATTCAAAAAAAGATGGAGCGCAATACATAAAAATGCTTGCCGATACTGTACCATCTATTGCTAACATACGTGAATATGCGAATATTGTCAGAGATAATTCACTGCTTCGTGCACTTATAAACGGTGCTAAGGAAATAGCAGACAGTGCTTTTTCAGCACAGGGTAATGTCAGTGAAATCGTAGATTCAGCCGAACAAAAAATATTTTCAATTGCACAGAATAAATACCATGGTGATTTTACACATATTCGTGATGTCATTGTGGAAAATTATAATCTGATGCAAAAAATGATAGATGATCCCGAAGGCTCAACCGGTACTAAAACAGGATTTGAAGCAATCGACAGGATGCTTATTGGGATGGGTAGCGGAGACTTAGTGCTTGTAGGTGCGAGACCCGGCGTGGGAAAGACAAGCTTTGCATTGAATATCGCCGAAAATGTTGCACGAAAAACCAAGAAAGCTGTCGCAATTTTCTCACTCGAAATGTCAAAGTCTCAACTTGTTTCAAGAATGTTATCAAGTGCAACTATGATTGATAATTATAAACTCAGAACAGGTAATCTCACAACCGAAGACTGGGCAACGCTCGCAAAAGCTGCATCATCACTTTCAAAATGTGATATACTCATAGATGATTCTGCAGGTATAACCGTAACCGGAATGAAAGCGAAGCTCAGGCGTGTTAAAAATCTTGGATTTGTTGTAATCGATTACCTTCAACTTATGCAGTCAGATCGAAGAACCGAAAATCGTGTTCAGGAGGTATCAGATATATCAAGACATTTGAAGTTGCTCGCCAAGGACCTCGGAGTTCCTGTATTGACTTGTGCTCAGCTGTCAAGAGCACCTGAAACCCGAGGTGCAGGAGGTAAAAAGCCCATGCTTTCTGATCTTCGCGATAGCGGCGCCATTGAACAGGATGCCGACATAATCATGTTCCTTTATCGCGATTATTATGGCGATGATGCAGAAAAACAGAATATCGCAGAGCTGATTATTTCTAAAAACCGCCACGGAGCAACCGGCAAGATAGATTTGGGTTGGTACGGTCAATTCTTCAAGTTCATAAGTATTGAACAGAAATACGATGATACAGGTAACTAAACAATTATGCTGAAGAACAAAACAAAGTTTTTTTTCGAAAAGAAGTTGTATGAAAATATAACAAATTGCAATCTTATAGAACCTGATCAGACAGTTATTTTTGGTCTTTCCGGTGGAGTAGATTCGGTTTCACTGTTATATGCATTGAACGAAATTTCTAAGAAGTATCCATTCAAAATTATTGCATTGCATGTTAACCATGGAATACGTGAAAATGCAGTAAGAGACGAAGAGTTTTCGAGGTCTTTTGCTCAATCGCTTGGAGTCAAATTTATTTCCGAAAAAATTTATATACCGAAAGCTGCAGAAGAACTGAAGCAGGGAATAGAAGAAACCGCAAGGCAATTCAGATATATACTCTTTGAGCAGGCTGCCGAAAAGTACAATGCTGACAAAATAATTACTGCACATAATAAAAACGATAATGCTGAAACTGTCTTGTTGAATATAATCAGAGGAGCTGGACTGAACGGTATCTGCGGAATTGCACTTACAAGAGGAAAGATAATACGCCCGATGCTTATATACACAAGAGCTGAAATTGAAGAGTATGCGCATTTCTGCGATCTTTCATATGTAGTTGATGAGACAAATTTGGATATTGAGTACACAAGAAATTATATACGTCATGAAATAATTCCATTGCTTGAAAAGCAGAATTCGAATACAATCGAAAATATCTGTAACCTTTCGAAACTCGCAAAGAGAGATATTGATCTTCTTAACGGAATTTCTCACAGTGATGTTATAATAAACGATAAACTACCGCCATCTATTTTATCACGCAGAATTATTACACAATTTTCGAAGCATTCTGATAGAACATTGTCAAACAAGCATATTGAAGCAATAATGAATACAATATATTCCGCCAAAAGTGCTATAATTTCTTTACCCGATAATCTACAGGCTGTTATTGATAAAATTTCTTTTTTGATTACTGGTGAAATTCAGCAAATTGAAGAACCGTGGAGTTTTGTTTTAAAGCAAGGCGAAAACAGGTATAATAATATAGAAATAATTTTATCAACAGATAAAATTAAAATAACTGAAATTATTTACAATTTATCAATACAATTCGTTCTTGATTTTGATAAAATCAAGGGTACCATTTTTGCAAGATCAAGACATTCAGGTGATTCATTCGTATGTCATTCGATAAACAGAAATGTAAAAAAATGCTTTATTAATAAAAAGATAAAAAAAGAAGTCAGAGATCAAATTCCTGTTATCTGTGATAGTGAAGGAATAATTTGCGTTCCATATATCGGTGTTGCAGACAGGGTTTATAATAAAAATGCTGAAAGATCAATCTATTTATATATAAGCAGAAATGAGGTAACTGATGAAGAACGGTAGAACATCAATTTTTTGGCTGTTAATGCTGGTTATTGTTTTTATACTCGGAGCATTGATACTTACTCAAGAAGGCACAAAAATAACAACAATGAGCGAGATTAAAACATATTTTATTAAGGAAGAAGTTAAGTCATTTGTTGTTGATGAACAGAATGAATTAACTCTCTCATTAAAAGACGGATCAGAAGTTTCTTATAAATTAAGAAGTCTTGATTTGTTTATTGAAGAATGCGGAGAGCTTATCGATGAACAGGTTAAAAATGTAGACTCACCCTTAACATATAATTATTTAACTCCTGCTGTTTTCCCATGGTATGTTTCCTTATTACCTTATATACTTGTTATTGTTGCAATATTTGTAATCTATTATAATTTTATAAAGAAGCAAAATTCCGCAGGGAATACCACAAATAAAGATAACAGCTCCGGAGGCTTCGGTGGTTTCGGCAGCAGAATGAACTCCTTCAGCCGTGCAAGAACAAAGTTAGGTTCTGATGAAAAACACAAGGTAAAATTCAGTGATGTTGCCGGTGCCGATGAAGAAAAAGAAGAACTTGAGGAAATTGTCGAATTCCTCAAAAATCCACAGAAGTTCGTAGACCTCGGAGCAAAGATTCCAAAAGGCGTATTGCTTGTCGGTGCTCCCGGAACAGGTAAAACCCTGCTTGCCAAAGCAGTTGCAGGCGAAAGCGGAGTTCCTTTCTATTCGATTTCCGGTTCAGATTTCGTTGAAATGTATGTTGGTGTTGGTGCTTCGCGTGTAAGAGACCTTTTCGAAACAGCAAAGAAAACCGCTCCGAGCATTGTATTTATAGATGAGATTGATGCAGTCGGTCGTCATAGAGGCGCAGGTTGGGGTGGCGGGCATGATGAACGCGAACAGACTCTCAACCAGTTACTCGTAGAAATGGACGGTTTCGGAGGTAACGAGGGTGTTATAGTCATTGCTGCTACAAACAGACCTGACATACTTGATCCAGCGCTTCTAAGACCGGGACGTTTTGACCGCCAGGTAACAGTAAATTATCCTGACTTAAAAGGCAGAATTGCAATACTTGAAGTTCATTCGAAAAATAAACCTCTTGAAGAATCTGTCGATTTGTCAGTATTAGCAAAGACTACCGTCGGCTTTACCGGAGCAGACCTTGCAAATGTCCTCAACGAAGCAGCTTTACTTGCTGCAAGAAAAGGGAAATCGCTTATTGGTATGAATGATATTGAGGAAGCAACAATGAAGGTTATTGTTGGCCCTCAGAAAAGATCGATGGTTATTAATTCTGAAGAAAAGCGTAAAACAGCTTACCATGAAGCAGGACATGCTATCGTAGGCCATCTTTGTAAAACCCAAGATCCTGTTCACCATATTTCGATAATTCCCAGTGGACATGCCTTAGGCTATACTCTTGCTCTTCCAAAAGAAGATAAGTATAGTGTATATAAGGGCGAACTTGAAGAAAAAATAGCAATGCTGCTCGGTGGCAGAGTTGCTGAAAAAATAATACTTGATGACATCTCAGGTGGAGCTTCGGATGATATAAAACGCGCAACTGATATCGCAAGAAAAATGGTTACAAGATACGGTATGAGTGAGGTTCTCGGACCTATTGTATTTGGTAGTGACAATGATGAAGTCTTCCTTGGCAAGGATTATATGCAATCACGCAATTATTCCGAAGCAGTTGCTGCAAGAATAGATGAAGAGATTCATAAAATTGTTGATAAGGCATTTAAAAAAGCAGAAACAATTCTTCGTGAAAACATTGATAAGCTTCACTTTGTTGCTGATTTCCTTGTAAACAACGAAATTATGGATAGCGATCAATTTGAGCTTGTTATGAATAGTAACCCTACTGCTGAAGAATTGATTAAACTCAAAGAAGAGAGAGCTGCAAAAAGCAAATCTGAAAACGAAAAGCAGCATGAACTAAATCAGGAAACCAAAAGTAAAAAGGATAAGAAAAAGTCAGAGAGTTCAGATTCAGAAGAAAAAGACGAACTGCATCATTAAAAAGATACACCCCACCGAAACCGAATGTTCAGTGGGGTGTTTGTAATAACATACAATTAGCAATTTTTATTTGTACATATATTTTTTATGTTAAATAAAATTATACATAAAAAAATAGCTTTTTTGTGTTTGATTTTCTTTTTTTCTGCAGTATAATAATATAATATTATTATTGAAAGGATTTACGAATATGGATGAGTTTGAAAATGATGAATATCTTGAAGAACATAAACGATCTCAATTAATTAAGTATGGTATTTCAATCGCAGCAGCATTGATAATCCTTCTTATAACTGTTTTCTTTGCGTTTTTTGTAAATGCAAAATATACCAATAATGATAACAGCAAGTCATCAGCTTCAGAAGTTTCGGAAAACTCTCAGACAGAGAGTATTTACGAAGATTCAGATAATACATCAGAAATATCTGAGATAAATAATTCCGAGATTTCTGATATATCCGATGTTGTTTCGGAAACTGTTGAATCCCAACCCGAAGAATCTATTGAAACATCCGAACCCGTTATATACGGTCAGACAATCGATGGTGTATACTTGTTCGGTGATGTAGGTCTTCAGGTTTTCGGTTCAAGCTCACTTGCAGAAACAAAATATGCTGCTGCACTTAATGCATATCGTGATGCGTTTTCATCAGATATAAAAATGTACAGCATTCTTGTTCCGACCTATGTTGAATTTTATAAGTTTACTGATAATCGTGTTATCTGTCAATCACAAAAAGCAAGCATTGACAGCATATATTCAAAACTTGATAACGGAATAACAAGTGTTGACATATATACAACCTTAAAGGATCATATTTCTGAATACCTGTATTACAGAACTGATGTCAACTGGTCTCCGCTCGCTGCATATTATGCTTATTGTGAGTTTATCAAGGAAATCGGAGATATGCCAATTCCACTCAGCACTTATGAGACAGGTAAAATTGACGAATTTCTTGGCATGAGCTATATCAGAACCAAAGCAAAACAACTTGAGGATGTTCCCGATAATATCGACTTTTACAGGGTTGACAGGAAATATCCTTCAAACGTAACTCACTATTTCACAGACGGTTCGGTTTATAAAAATTCACAGCTTGTATTTAAAAATGTAGCGGGCATTACCAATGGTTATCTGATTTTTGGTGCAGAGACACAATACACAAGTATTATAACCGCCAATACTACCGGTAGAAAGCTCCTTGTCCTTCGCGAATCAAGCGCAACAGCGTTTTTACCTTTCCTTGTCCCGCATTTTGATGAAATTCATGCAGTCGACATCAGATATTTCGATGAATATACAAAAGAATCAATTGCTGACTTTGCAGAGGAAAAGGGAATTACTGATATATTATTTATCAATTATATAAATTCCGCAAATACCGGTTACAGAATCGATGATATTAATAAATTACTTGGAGACAGAATTGAATAAAATAATTTTAAGCGGATTTCTGGCTGTATATGGCGCGTTGATCGGAAACAACCGTGATATTAACAAGGTAATTATCGAGAGTGCAAGATATAATAAAGTAATGGAAAGCAAGCTTCGTATACCTGAACAACGCCAATATTCTAAAATATTAAATATATGCAAAAAAAGAAACATTAAGGTTGAGTTTTCAAAAAGTCCCATTTTTGATGAACTTAAAACAAGCGGCGGCATTGCAGCGGAAGTTTTTGAACGCCGCTTTACCCCTGCTGAAGAATTGTTGAACATTCAAAATCCATTTCTTGCATTTGTTGAAGGCATAGAGGATCCGTATAATTTTGGTTATGTGCTACGTTCGCTTCATCTGTCAGGTGTTGATGCGGTATTGCTTCCCGAACGTAACTTTTTTTCATCCTCAGACATTGTTGCAAAATCATCAGCAGGGCTCAGTGAGACAATGACTCTTGTGATCTGTAAAGAACCCGAAGCTTTCTGTAATCAGTTGAAAGCAAATGGAGTTAAAATTGTTTGTACTGCAGTTGAAAACTCGGTCAGCATGTATCAGTGCAATTTGAAGAAACCGCTGCTGCTTGTTATAGGCGGCGAAAAGAGAGGTATCTCAAAAACAATTCTCAACTTTGCCGACAGTACAATCTGCATCAATTATGCAAAGGACACAAATATAGCGCTCTCTGCTGTATCGGCAGCATCAGTGCTTGCCTTTGAAGTATACAGACAAAATAATATTAATCTCCTTTGAAATATTTTATGTAATCGTTCCCGGTATCATCTTTTATCTGAATATACGTATTCGGCACATCACCCAGCAATACGGTTTCAGATATACAAATCCTGTCCGTAACAGATATCGATGCTTTTGAAAAAGGAGCAACAACATTAATTACTGCATTAAAGTTCAGATAAATGCTGTGAACACTCTGATTTATCCCAACCGAAGTGAATTTATTGTCAATACTGCTCGTGAATGCTCCGAGCGGTATTATTTTTATGTAGATTTTAAATCCTCTGCCAGAAAACAACGTACTTTTTAGTACAGTTCCAATAGGAATACCGTATTCCTTCGCTTCTATCTCTGTTATTTTATCAATTATTTCTTTTGAGATTTCCGATTTGATTCTATTTAATTTAACAGAGTTGATAAGAATAGCTGTAACTCTTTCGTCACTGTTTTTTTCAAGAGTTACAATATCAAAATATTTAATATCGCTGTTGTTAAGATAATTATAAACAATATCGTTAATATAATCTATTACAATTGTATAAGCATCAGCTTTTGCAAAAATTACAACAGACTCTTCAATCGATTTTGATAGATATCCAAAAACGCATGTTGATGTAATTATTATTACCAGTAGAAGAACCATTATCCTTTTTTTCAATTTTTTACTTGGTTTCATTTGATTCTCCAATCGTATTTTAAAAGTTAAAAAGCTAAAACTAAGAAAAAGCTTCTTGGAGTATAGATGATGAAAAAATTCTGTTTATTAATGATTAGCTTAAGTATAATGTTATCAGCAATAATATTCATATACGATTATTTCGGTAATCCATTTTTTTATTCACTTGCAAATAAACAAATTAGCAAATATATAAATGAACGATATGAACTAATATTAACTTATACAGATATATTATATGATAAAGCCTCCGACAGTTATGTCGGGACTGCGGCAGATTATAACGGTGTTGAATATACTTTCATATATATTCCGGACTCGGATTATATATATGATGGTTATTATTATGATTCAATTAAAGTATACAAGATGAGCATGCGTCAGAGATGCCTTCTTATACTGAGCAGAAACTGTGAGTTGAACGGGAAGATTGATGATATTGTAATTGAAAAAATCGAAATTGAAAAATTCAAATACAAGCTGAGCGATACAATTGACTCAGATATAAAAACGGATATTTTAATTCGTTTGAATGGTTTTTACGATGAAATACAGTTTAGTGAGGATTCTTTAATAATATCAAAAACTTTGGCTGTAGCACTAAAAAATATAAATAATATCAGGATAACTACTGCAGAAAACGACGATTTTTTTGATTTCCGTTTTTTTGGAGGTTGCTGTCCATATGATATAGATTCAACGAGAAATCTAATAAATATTAAAAATGATAGTTAATCCTGCATAGTTTCGGATATTATTAAATTTTATACTAACATTATTAATTTTTGAATAATATAAATTGACTTTTTTGCAAAAACAAGCTATAATAATTGAAATATAAAATTGAATGATATTATTCTTTCTTTTCATTTTAAAAGGATGTGGATTTTTTGTACTGGCAAAAAGAACTGGAAACCATGCCGAGAAAAAAACTCGAAGAACTACAACTTGAGCGATTAAAGTGCTTGATACAATATTGTATTGACAATGTACCGTATTATAATGCAAAGCTGTCAAAAGCAGGGATAACTGCCGATAAGATTAAAACATTATCTGACATTCAATACATTCCTTACACAGCCAAAGACGATATCAGAGAGACTTATCCTTTCGGACTTTTTGCAGTACCTATGAAGCAAATTGTAAGAATACATGCTTCGTCAGGTACGACCGGCAAGCCTACTGTTGTAGGATATACAAAAAACGACCTTAATAATTGGAGCGACCTGGTTGCAAGAATTGTTGTTGCAGCTGGTGCAAGAGATGATGATATTGCTCAGATCAGCTTTGGGTACGGTTTGTTTACAGGTGCTTTGGGACTGCATTATGGGCTTGAACGTATTGGAGCAGCAATTGTGCCAATCTCAAGCGGTAATACAGAAAAACAAATTATGATTATGAAGGACTTTGGAACAACAGTATTGGTATCAACACCCTCATATGCGATGTATATGAGTGAGGTTGCGGCTGACATGGGAATACATAAAAGCGAGATGAAGCTCAGACTCGGCTTGTTTGGTTCAGAAGGTTGTACAGATGAAATGAGAGCAAAGATAGAAGAAAACATGGGAATTTTCTTTACAGACAACTACGGAATGAGCGAGCTTATGGGACCCGGAGTCGCAGGCGAATGCACAGTACGTTGCGGCCTGCATTTCGCTGAAGATCATTTTTATCCCGAGATAATAAATTCTTCAACTCTTGAAGTAAAAGACAGAGGTGAAGAAGGCGAGCTGGTAATAACAACCCTGACCAAAGAGGGAATACCTATGCTCAGATACCGCACAAAGGACATCACTCGCATTCAATATGACGAATGCAGGTGCGGCAGGACCCATGCTCGCATGGAAAAGATCAAGGGCAGAAGCGATGATATGTTGAAAATCAAAGGTGTCAATGTTTTCCCATCCCAGATTGAAAGTGTCATAATGACAATGCCCGATTCAATCAGCCCTAATTATCAAATAGTTCTGACAACACATAATTATATGGACGATATAGAAATTAAGGTTGAGCTTATCGATGCAAGTCTGCTTGAAAGCTATGGAGAGCTTGAAAAACTCCAACAGCAGATAAGGCATAAGCTGCATACCATACTCGGTCTTGACTGCAAAGTAACATTGCTTGAACCGAAATCTATCGAAAGATTCGTCGGTAAAGCAAAGCGTGTAATCGACCAACGAAAAAAATAATAAGGAAATCAGATATATGCAAATAGAAAAAAATCAAAAGCTGTTACTTGGTAATGCAGCAATTGCAAGAGGCTTATACGAAGCAGGCTGTGTGTTTGTTTCTTCCTATCCCGGCACTCCGTCAACAGAAATCACCGAAGAAGCAGCTAAATACGATGAAATCTACGCTGAATGGGCGACAAACGAAAAAGTAGCATATGAAGCTGCTCTCGGAGCTGCTATTGCTGGCGGCAGAGCCTTTACAGGAATGAAGCATGTTGGCTTGAATGTCGCAGCTGATCCGCTGTTCACCTCATCCTATACCGGTGTAAACGCTGGACTTGTTGTTGCAGTTGCGGATGATCCTGCAATGCACTCATCTCAGAATGAACAGGATTCAAGGCATTATGCAGTCGCAGCAAAGCTACCCATGCTCGAGCCTTCAGACTCAACTGAATGTCTTGAGTTCATAAAGCTTGCATACAATATTTCAGAAAAATTCGATACTCCCGTAATGCTCAGACTTACAACCCGTATTTCACATTCACAAGGGCTTGTTACTCTCGCAAACAGACAGGAGTTACCCCTCAAGGAATACATAAAGAACGACAGCAAATATGTCATGAAGCCTGCAAACGCAACAAAAAGACATCCTGTCGTCGAACAGAGACAGTCTGATATTGAAGAATATGCAAACACTTCAACATTAAACAGAATTGAATTCAACGATAAAAAAATCGGTATTATTTCTGCAGGCGATTCTTATGTTTATGCAAAGGAAGCCTTCGGAACAAGTGTATCATATTTGAAATTAGGCATGGTTAATCCGCTTCCGTTGAAATTGATTAAGAAATTTACAGATCAGGTCGACAAGATTTATGTAATCGAAGAGCTTGACAGCATAATCGAAAGCTTCTGCAAAGCAAACGGTGTTAATGTTGAAGGTAAGAATATGCTGCCTGTAATCGGCGAATATTCGCAACAGCTTTTAAATAAGAATTTACTGAGTAAAGAAAACGATTACAATGAACTTAAAATAAATATTCCTGTAAGACCACCTGTCATGTGTGCAGGCTGTCCTCACAGAGGCACATTTTATGTACTCAAGAAGCTCGGGTTGACTGTTATCGGTGACATAGGTTGCTACACACTCGGTTCAACTATTGACACAACAGTCTGTATGGGTGCATCTGTTTCGATGCTGCACGGTTTTAACAAGGTAAGACCGGAAAGTGCAGATAAAAGAGTCGGTGTTATCGGAGATTCAACCTTTATGCATTCGGGCATAACAGGACTTGTCGATATTATATACAACAACAGTTATTCAACACTCCTTATTCTCGACAATTCAATAACCGGTATGACAGGTCACCAGCAAAACCCCTGTACCGGACT
This sequence comes from Clostridiales bacterium GWF2_38_85, assembly GCA_001797275.1. Classification (GTDB taxonomy): domain Bacteria; phylum Bacillota; class Clostridia; order Oscillospirales; family CAG-382; genus GWF2-38-85. The sequence goes on from MGOY01000032.1 coordinate 130,097, forward strand.
TACACTCAAAAACCTTCCTGCAAAAGCTGTTTCACTTGAAACACTCTGCAAAGCCTGCGGCGTTGAAAACATACAAACAGTAGATCCTAATGAAGTCGATACATTCGAAAAGATTCTCAAATCAGAGCTTACTAAGGATGCACCCTCGGTTATCATTCTGAAAAGACCTTGTGCATTGCTCAAGACAGTTAAAAAGGACAGCTATGCAAGGGTTGATGCTGACAAATGTAAATCCTGCAGAGCCTGCATGAAAATCGGTTGTCCCCGTATATCCTTTGAGACAAAAAAAGCAGTAATCGACGAATCATTGTGTATCGGCTGCGGTCTTTGTACAAGGATGTGCAAATTTGATGCGATAGAAATTATAAGCAGAGCTTCCAATTAATAAGTTTTATTTCATAAAACACTATTACCTTACCTTACGAAAGGAAATATTTCATGACAAAAAATATGATGATTTGCGGTGTAGGCGGTCAGGGATCATTGCTTGCAAGCAGAATTCTCGGTCAGGCAGCGCTCTCCCAAGGCTGGGATACAAAGGTTTCCGAAGTGCATGGCATGTCGCAGCGAGGTGGCAGTGTTGTTACATATGTCAGATATTCAACCAACGGCAGGGTCGCATCTCCGGTTATCTGCAAGGGTGAAGCAGATGTTCTGATCAGCTTTGAACAGCTTGAAACAGCACGTTGGCTTCCGTTTCTGAAAAAGAACGGAAAAATTATAACCAGCACTCAAAAAATTTATCCGATGCCTGTTATAGCGGGTAATGCTGAATATCCTCAGAATATAATTGAAGAAATAGAGAAACTCGATGTAAATATCTCTGAATGCGATGCAATTGATGTTGCAAGGAAGCTCGGCAACGAAAAGGTTGCAAATGTTGTTCTGATCGGACTCTACGCAAAGTACAGCGACCTTGACAAGCAGATATTTACAGATGCGGTCAAAGCATGTGTACCTGAAAAATTCCTTCAGCTGAATCTAACAGCATTCGAAGCAGGATATAATTATTGAAAGGACATAAACTGTATGGCGAATATGTATAATCCGGAAATCGAAACCGCCTCACGCGAAAAGCTAAGAGAGTTACAGTATGTTGCATTGATGAAAACCTTGAAGAGAGTTTATGAAAATGTACCTCTTTACAGAAAACGCTTCGACGAGTGGGGTATAAAGCTTGAAGATATCAATAGCGTTGACGATCTATCAAAGCTTCCGTTCACCTACAAACAGGATTTAAGAGACTGCTATCCTTATGGGTTGTTCGCAGCTCCTATGGAAGAAGTAGTCAGAATCCATGCTTCCAGCGGAACAACCGGTAAACAAACTGTTGTCGGTTATACAAAAAATGACCTTAACATGTGGTCAAGCTGTGTTGCGAGAGCATTGGCAGCAGCAGGTTGCACAAAGAAGGATTTTGTTCATATTTCTTACGGCTACGGTCTGTTTACAGGTGGTCTCGGACTGCATGATGGCGCTCAGCTTCTCGGTGCAACAACAATTCCTGTTTCTTCGGGCAACACCGACAGACAGCTTCAGATATTTCAGGATTTCGGTTCATCAATTCTTTGCTGTACACCATCATATGCTCTGTTTCTCAGCGATGCAATAGCAGAAAAGAAGATACCACACGAAAATCTCAAGCTAAAAGCAGGTATATTCGGTGCAGAGCCTTGGACTGAAAATATGAGAAAAGAAATTGAAGCAAGACTGGGCATAAAAGCATACGATATATACGGTCTTTCGGAAATAGCAGGTCCCGGTGTTTCCTATGATTGTGAATACCAGTGCGGTATGCATATCAATGAAGACAACTTCATACCTGAAATAATCGATCCCGATACCGGTAAGGTTCTGCCATACGGTGTGCAGGGTGAGCTGGTCTTCACCTGTATAACCAAAGAAGCACTACCGCTTATAAGATACAGAACACGAGACATAACGCGTCTTTTGGTCGATAAATGCAACTGCGGACGCACCTTTGTCAGAATGGAGAAGCCCTGCGGTCGTTCGGATGATATGCTTATTATTAGAGGTGTCAATGTATTCCCGTCACAGATTGAAAGTGTACTTCTCACAATTAAGGAGGTTCTTCCTCATTATATTCTTGTTGTTGACAGAATCAACAACCTTGATACCCTCGAAGTAAAGGTCGAGATCAGCGACGAAATAATGAGCTCTACCGACTCGGTAAGGCATATTGAGGAAATAGCAAAGAAAATTAAGCATAAGATAGATTCCACTCTCGGAATAGCTGCAAAAATTACTCTTGTCGAACCTAACACAATTCCGAGAAGTCAAGGTAAAGCTCAACGAGTGATAGATAACAGAAAGTATAACTAATACTGTTTCTAAATAGAATTAGTATAAATAGAGAAAGGTTGGGTACAAATGATTATTAAACAAATTTCAGTTTTTGTTGAAAACAGATCGGGCAGACTTGCGGAAATAACCTCAATTATTGCCGAAGCAGGCTGCAGTATCAGAGCACTTTCAATCGCAGATACAACAAACTTCGGAATTTTAAGATTGATAGTAGATGACAGTAAAAAAGCAGAAGATGCATTGAGAACAAACGGTCTTGCTGTATCCATCACAAATGTAATCAACGTTCGCATCGAGGATAAGCCCGGCGGTCTTTCAAAGGTACTTAAGATGATGTCAGAACAGGGAATTGCAGTTGAATATATGTATGCTTTCATATCAAAATGCGAGAACGAAGCACAGGTTGTTATGAGAATCGAGGATCTCAATCGAGCAGACGAACTGCTAACTAAAGCAGGATATTAAAATATTAGGAGCTGATTGACTCAGCTCCTTTTTCATGTAAGAAAACGTTAGATTCCGCAGTCATGCTGTGGTGGCGGTGGGCAAGGGCAATCAATAAGCCTAACCAATATCAGGTCACAACCAATCCTTTCGATACAATCCCAAGAAACAATCAGGTTTTCACGCGGTGAGAAGAAGGAAAAGTATTTACCTTGTGGTGGTAGTATCAGCTTGTGTATTTTTCCAAACTCGATATCGAACTCTATGTCAATAACACAGCCCAACCGTCTGCCGTCAACGATATTAATTACTTCCTTATCTCTCAGATCACAGAATGTCATGATACTACTTGGATGCTTACACTGTTTCATAGTAATATGCAGATAAGTCCGCCGCTTCCTTCGTTTATTATGCGCTGCAGCGTCTTTGAAAGCTTAACTCTTGCGTCGTCTGGCATATGAGCAAGCTTTGTGTTCAGACCTTCACCTACAAGCTCATGAAGTGACTTCCCGAACATATTAGAACCCCATATTTTCTTCGGGTCTTCTTCAAACTCCTGCAATAAGAACCTGACCAGCTCCTCGCTTTGTTGTGCTGTTCCGACAATCGGCGAAACTTCGGTTTCAATGTTTGCTCTGATCATATGTATTGACGGTGCGGATGCCTTTAATCTTACGCCATAACCACCCGACTGTTTGACAATCTCTGGCTCTTCAAGCTTCAGGTCATCAATAGTCGGCGCAACAATACCGTACCCGGTTTCATTAACCTGGTCGAGCGCAGCAGCAACTTTATCATACTTTTTCTTTGCACTTGCAAGCTCAGTAAAAATCGAAATCAACTCGCGCTCATCCGAAATATTGTAGTTGACAAGTTCTCCAAGCACTTTATAGAACATACTTTCAGGCAGTTTAACTTCAGCTAGTGCCTTACCGTCACCCAACGATATATTCTCAATCTTAACCGTCATCAGCTGTTGTTCTGAATTCAACTTGTCAAAGTGTGACTGGATTTCCCCAACTTTTCTGATTGATTGTGCAGTAGACATAATACCGTCATATATTTGCCTACGCAAATAATGATCCTCAGGCAGCACATCAATCCAGCCAGGCATATTGATACCAAGCTCACTGATAGGAAATTCGAATAGAATCAGTTCAATGATATGTTTGATATCGTCATCATTCAGGTCAAGACAGTCAAGCAGTGCAACCGGTACACCATATCTCTCTTCGAGGTCAGTGGCAAGATTGATTGTCTCCAGTGCATTCGGTGTTGCTGAGTTTAATACAATGATAAATGGCTTGTTTATCGCCGTCAGTTCATCAACAACCCGCTTTTCTGCCGCTACATAACTACTTCTTGGGATTTCGCCTATGCTGCCATCTGTGGTAACCAGAATACCGATGGTAGAATGGTCGTTAATAACTTTTCTTGTTCCAATTTCAGCTGCCTGTTCAAAAGGCATCTCCTCATTTGACCAGGGTGTCATAACCATCCTCGGAACTCCATCCTCAATATGACCGATCGCGCCGGGAACTATATAACCTACACAGTCGATCATTCTTAAGTCAAAAGTAGCCTTGTTTGCAAGCGTAACGGTTACAGCTTCATCGGGGACAAACTTCGGCTCGGTAGTCATAACCGTCTTTCCAGCTGCACTCTGAGGCATTTCGTCCTGCGCACGTGTGCGGTTGTACTCGTTTGCTATATTAGGTATAACAAGAGTTTCCATGAATTTTTTGATTAGCGTCGATTTACCTGTCCTGACAGGACCGACGACACCGATATAAATATCGCCACCGGTTCTGGTTGCAATGTCTTGATATATACTTGTGCTTGTCATACACATTCCTCCGCTTGTGTTATCGTTTGTTATATGATTATGAAAGGAGGACGGGTTTTATGACAAAAGAAAAAAGAGTTCGATATGTTGAAAACTCTAATTATGATTTTGGATAATTTATTAAATGAATATATATCCTCTGATATAATATAAAATTTATAAACAACAGCATTAAAAGTGACGTTTTTATAAAAAATAACTAAATAATTATTGAAAGTATTGAATAATTCTAAATATTAGCTTAAATTTCATCTTTTCTTTTTCATATTAATGTTGTATAATAAAACTGAAAAGAAATTTTTAATTCTTTATGGAGGAACATCTATATGACAGACGGGTTTATTCGTGTTGCTGCAGCAACTCCAAAGATAAAGGTTGCAGACTGCATATATAATTCCAAAGCAATCACCAAATTTGTTATGTCAGCTGACAAGGATACAGCGCTGATTGTTTTTCCAGAGCTATGTATTACAGGCTATACCTGTGGTGATTTGTTCCTGCAAAAAATTTTATTAAATTCAGCTGAAGAAGCTGTCAGATATATTGCACAAAACGCTGTCGACTTTGACGGAGTAATTATCGTTGGACTTCCTGTTGCAGTCGGTTCACATTTATATAACTGCGCAGCTATAATACAAAAAGGGAAGTTATTGGGACTTGTTCCGAAGATAAATCTTCCAACCTATTCGGAATTCTATGAAGCAAGGCATTTTACCGCCGGCTTAGATGAGTTTATTAATATAAATTTTGCAGGATTTTTCGTTCCGCTTTGCAGTAACTTGATATTTCGCTGTAAAAACATCTCTAATTTCGTATTCGGCGTCGAGATATGTGAAGACTTATGGGTTGCCGAGCAGCCGAGTATAAGGCTGACTAAACAAGGTGTAATCCTCATCGCAAATCTCTCCGCAAGCGATGAAGCCATCAGCAAGGACAAATTCCGCCGTGACATGGTTTCAATGCAATCTGCAAGGCTCTGCGCAGGTTACATTTACTCAGATGCAGGCGAAGGTGAATCTTCAACCGATCTTGTTTTCAGCGGTCAGAATATCATTGCAGAGAACGGGATTATACTTTCTGAAAGTCAGAAGTTCACTACCGGAATTCTGTATGCAGATTTTGATTTAGCAAGGCTTATACATGACAGACGCAGAATGACAACCTTTACTCAGATAAAAGCCGAAAATGTAATCGAATTTGAATATTCAGCGAGAAGTATTAAGCTAAAAAGAGAATTTTCACGAACTCCGTTCGTTCCTTCAATAACAACCGAAAAAGAAAAACGCTGTGAGGATATACTCAATATTCAAGCCTCAGGACTTATGCAGCGAATAAGTGCAACCGGTTGCGGTGCGGTTATCGGACTTTCCGGCGGACTCGATTCAGCTCTTGCGCTAATTGTTACAGTAAAATCATTTGATCGTCTCGGACTTGATAAAAAGAACATTCATGTAATCACCATGCCCTGCTTCGGCACCACCTCAAGGACACTGAGCAACGCAAAAGCGCTGGCTTTAGCTTATGGAACAACCCTGCATGAAATCAACATCACAGAAGCCGTAGAATGTCATTTGTCAGACATTTTGCATGACGGCCGCCTTGACATCACCTATGAAAACGCACAGGCGAGAGAACGCACACAGGTTCTGATGGATATGGCAAACAAATATAATTGTCTCGTCATCGGAACGGGTGATATGTCAGAGCTTGCACTTGGTTGGGCGACCTACAACGGCGATCATATGTCGATGTACGGTGTCAACTTATCAATACCCAAAACACTCGTGAGATATTTAGTTGCATATGAAGCACTGCGGGCAGGAGGAAAAATAAAAAAGGTGCTTGAGGATGTCCTTGAAACACCTGTCAGCCCGGAGCTGCTACCGCCGACAAACGGTGAGATATCGCAGAAAACCGAAGACCTGGTCGGTCCGTATGAGCTGCATGACTTTTTCCTTTACTATTTTCTCAGATTCGGTTATCCGCCCTCAAAGATTTATAGAGTTGCAAAAATCGCATTTAAAGGTGCCTATGATGAAGCTGTAATATTAAAATGGCTGAAAATATTTATCAAACGCTTCTTCGCGCAGCAGTTTAAACGCAGCTGTCTTCCCGACGGACCGCGAGTGGGCAGTGTATCGTTGTCACCGCGGGGAGATTGGCGCATGCCTTCAGATGCATCTGTTCAGGTTTGGATGAATGATCTTGATACAAATATAAAAAAGTAATAAATGAAAAAAATACAATTGCATTTCTATAATTTCATAGTATAATATATCGAACTAACAAATGAATTGTGATTTTATTAATCATAAAAAAACCATGGAGTATAGGCTTTTACATGATTACCGGAGTCATTCATTTATTAGTTTTGTATAAATAAAGTTTATATAAAATATTTTGGAGGTTCTGTATGGCAGAATTTAAAAAAATCGGTATTTTAACTTCAGGTGGTGATGCTCCTGGAATGAATGCGGCAATCAGATCGGTTACTCGCTACGCTATATATAAAAATATTGAAGTTGTGGGTATTATGAACGGCTACCAAGGACTCCTTGATTCTCAACTTCGTTCGATGCTTGAAGGTGATGTTTCGCATGTAATAGACAGGGGCGGAACAATGCTTTATACCTCAAGATGTGAGGAATTTAAAACTGATGCAGGACTTAGAAAAGCAGTCGAGATTTGCAAGCAAAACGAAATAGACGGTATTGTAACAATAGGCGGTGACGGCACCTTTAGAGGTGCGAACGACCTTTGTAAATACGGTATACCCTGTATAGGATTACCCGGTACCATCGACAATGATATCGCCTGCACAGATGCGACGATTGGATTTGATACAGCGATGAATACTGTTCTCAATATGGTCGACCGTCTGAGAGATACCGGTGAAAGCCATGCAAGATGCAATGTTGTTGAGGTTATGGGCAGAAAAGCCGGTGACATCGCTATACATACCGCTATTGCTCTCGGTGCAGAAGCTGTTGCAATCCGTGAATATGTTTTCAATGAAGAATATCTTTACGAAAAGATGCTAACTGCGAAAAAGAACGGTAAGAGATGCTTTATCGTTATTGTTTCAGAAGGAACCGGCAGGCTGTTCAGCGAAGCTCTCGCAGAACAAATACAGACAAAAACAGGCATCAGCACCAACTTTGCAAAGCTTGCGCATATCCAGAGAGGCGGTTCTCCCTCACTTGTTGACAGAGTACTTGCAACCAGAATGGGTTGTGAAGCTGTTGAATTGTTGACCAACGGTATAGCAGGCAGAGTAGTGTGCCTTCAAGGCAGAGATATCGTTTCTGTTGATATCAAGCTGTCTCAAATAATGGACAAGATGCTTAACAATACACTAAAGAGCGGTGATCTTGATGGAATACCTCCGGAAAATATCGAAATGATGCAGAAGCGTGTTAACGAAAGAATAGAATATAAAAAATTCCAATACGATTTAGTTGATATATTATCTCGATAATAAATTATTCAAGCTCAAGCAAATTCCCGGCTGAACATTATGAATTGATAATTCATTTTAAATAAAAAAAGTGTTTCAGGAGGGTAGAATTTGTTATGAAAAAAGCATATCAGCGATTCTTGTGCTTGCGCTTTTGGCTGCAATATTTTACGGATGTACTGACAACGGAAATACATCCTCGAATGACAATTCAATAGACGCAAACCAAACCGAAAGTACCACCAGTCAGGCTGAACAGTCTGAGGAAATCGGACTTCCGGACATTGGTTGCATCAACTCGGCATGCCTATGGCTCGGTTCAATTCGCTCCAACAGAGGAGCTGACCGGCAATGTTATCAAAGACACAGTTGAATACCGTAACTCACTTATCGAAGAAAAATACGGTATTAAAATTGAAACGATTGCGGTTGATTATCCGAAGGATATGGTCGCTCAGATTATATTGTCCAATCAGACCGAATACGACATCATCTGCGACGGTGTCTTCCGGATGGCTCAGAATGTATTGTCGGATTATTTCTGGTGCCTTGATGATGTTGAAGATATATCGTAATTTATAATTATAATTGCATAGAAAAAACGCCCTGTGAAAAGAGCGTTTTTTTATATCTGTAATTTATTTATTACTCAGAGCTTTGACAATGTTGTTTAATGCATCATAAACCGTTTCAGCAATAAGCTCCTGGCCTTTGTCTGTTGGATGAACATCAAAGTTTGTATTTGCCGGCTTCAGCAGGCTGAAAAAAGCATTGGTTATTTGATCGTTACCGTCGTATTCATCGAATGCTGTATAAACATCGGCAACGGTATAATTCAATTGGGGCTGGTTGTCTGTTATTACATCGTTCAATGACTTAACTGCCTTCTCAACAACCGAGCTGGCGTCGAATAAGGTGCTTGCACCGATTGCGATTTTAAAGGTCTTGTAAGGATTATATATCGTGCTGATCACAATAGTTGCATCGCTGTTCTGTGTTCTGATATAATTGATTATTTCCGGCAAGTCGTCGTTTAATTCCTCTGCCGCAGTGTCAATACAAGCCTGAAACTCATCGCCCGTAAGGTATATGTTCAGTGCAGAAAATGCATCTACAACCTTTTGAAAGGTTTCGCTGTCTGTTGTCGGCGAAGAAAGTGAACCGAGAAGCTGGCTAAGCTCGGTGAAATTCTGTGCATCAATTCCATTTTCGGTAAGTATCTCAAATACATTCTGGCCGTAGATACTTAATATATTATTAGCTCCGGTTGAGATACTGATAAGATCGGCTGCCATTATTTCGTCATTCTTTGTTTTTATCAAGTCAAGAAGCTCGTTTGACTTCTGACCGTCAACAGAAAAGTTTGAATACGCAACTTCACCGATATAATTTTCAGCATCAAGCTTCTGTTGAAGCAGATTCGGATAACAGCCCTCTGCTGGGTTTGCAAGCATACAGCCTCTCGAAATTGAATCGCCGAATGCAACATATGTTAAATCTATCATATTAACAACTTCACTTTCAGCTTCACTTGTTATTTCTGAACTGTCATTGGAAGCTTCAATATCGCTGATATCTGCTTCACTAACAGAGGAAGAAGTGGATTCTATGTCAGCTGAAGCATTGCTTTCGCTCTCAGAGGTATTATTTTGTTGAGAACACGATACAAGAGTCAAGCTGAATAGGGAAACGATACATACAAAACTTAAAATATTCTTTAATAATTTCATTGTTACCAACCTTTTACTGATATTTGCGTTTGATTTTTTTTGATGTGGTTTTTTCAAATTCCTCATCACGGAATATTATTTTTTTGATAAGCTTATAATTGGGCTGCTTCTCATTGAATGCTGATATTTCTTTTCTGATTTCAGCTTCTATCGCTTCCTTGCCCATTTCCTTTGTCATATCGGCATTCGGGAAAATTTCTGCGCAAAGCGCAATCTCAATATCACTCTCGTCCTTGGAAGCGGAAACAATAACCTCGCCGATATACTTGATATTACTCAGCGCTTCTTCGATTTCCTCCGGATATACATTTTTGCCGCTCTTGAGAACTATCATATTCTTGATTCGGCCGGTAACATAGAGGAAGCCGTCTTTGTCAATCTTTCCGATATCACCGGTGCAGAACCAGCCATCATCAAAGACTTCAGCTGTCGCTGTCGGATTTTTATAATATCCGAGCATAACATTGTCGCCATTAACTAAAATTTCACCTTCACCGTACTCATTAGGATTCTTTATTTTAACCCGGTTGCAGGGAATCGGAAGCCCAACAGCACCTTCTCTGTGGTATTCGTTTCTGTTGACCGCAACAATCGGTGAACACTCGGTGATACCATAGCCATTAAGCAGGGTTATACCGATGCTGTAGAAGAATTTATACTGTTCGGGTTTTAAAGGAGCGCCCCCACAGATAGCAACTAAAAGTTCGCCGCCAAAGGCTTCGCGTACCGAGCCGAACAGCTTCTCTCTGAGATCAATACCTATTTTCAGCATTGCATTGCTGAATTTAATAAGCTTTCTCAATATCTTGGCCTTGCCTTTTTCTTCAGCCTGCGCCCAGATTCTACGATATATGTTCTCAACGAACAACGGAACAAGCATCAGTTCAGTTGGTTTGTAAAGTGCAAGGTTAGGCAGAAAGGTTCTCAGCGTTTCGTTTATGCAGACACGCATGCCGTGGTGATACATAGTGAGAATACCGCAGGTAGCTTCATATGAATGATGGTAGGGAAGTACAGCAAGTGCGCATTTTGTAATTCCGAGATATTTTTGTGCTTCATTTATTACCGCAACCAAGTTTCTCTGGCAGTGCATTACACCCTTCGGAACTCCTGTTGTTCCCGAGGTAAACATCAGCTGCTTCAGCTCCTCAACCTCCGGCTCGATCGAAATATAGCAGGTATCGCCCTCTTCAATAAATTGCCTTCCTGTTTCAATGAGATATTCGGCATTGTAGAAGTTGTCAGCCTTTGTTTTCGGTGCGTCAAGGCATATAAAATGAGTTATTTCATGAACTGAATCCTTCATCTCAAGTATCTTCTTCTCATAACTTTGAGTAAAAACAACAGCTGTACATTCCGCAGCTTTTAATATGTTGATGGTTTCGTTGTTTGGCAGCTCCTTGTCAATCGGAACAACAACACCTTTTGTGTTCAGCAGTGTCAGATAGGTGTAGAACCAACCAAAGCAGTTTTCACCGATTATGGCTATATGTTTATCACCTAACCCGAGCCTGCAGAGAGCCGTACCGAATGCATCGACCTGCTCTTTCATTTCACTGAAGGTAACATCAACGACATTCCCGTCTTTTTTGTAGCTGACAGCAGTATTTCCTGCAAAGCGGACTGCATTCAACTCAATCATTTCGCGAAGATTTTTAACTTCAGTAACTTCATATAAGGGGTAATTGCTGTTTCTGTTTCTATACATAGCAGTATCCTGTCCTTTCTTTGCTATCCAAAAGCTCAAACTTTCAGATTGCGTCCACAAATCAAATCAGTTCCCTGAACCATGAAATCCTTGTATATGACATCTCCGCATTTCAACGGAGCTTTTGCCCTTATTGTTTTTACCAGCTTCATCGCAGTAAACAGCTGTTCCTTGGGTATAGCTTTTGAGGTCTTGACCGGCATCAGCGGAACAGTCTTAGAATCTGTCGGTATCGTTGAGGTCAGAACTCGTGTCGGAGCAGCAATTTCATTTTTTGCATAAGTCGGACCTCTTGCACAGAAGTTGTCCTTGCATTCAATCAGTGTATTATTCTCATATTTAACTGTCATTCTGCACCCGCGAGGGCAGATTATACAGGTCATTTTTCTTTCAGTCATTTTTATCCGAGCCTCATATTAATTCTATTGAAATTTGTGTTGCTTTATTTAATTTTTCGCAAATTTCATCGTTCAGCTTGATTATCTGCATTTCGCTGGGTGTCAAATAGGCTTCTCTCTTTTTGTAAACCGCTTCACCATCAGCGAAAACAGCAACAAACCTTCGGTCGCAGGGAGTTGTTACCCTGAAAAACAACGGTGTTTCCGGTGTCAGCTTTTCAAACTTCTGCGGCACACAATATCTGACTCCGTTTTGTGCAATTATATTTTTATATTCATTCTTAGTAATTCCGTTTTTAAGGTATTGGGTAGCTTTTTTACCTGCTCTTGCAGCTTCGTCCGAAACATAGTCGACCAGATCATGAACATGAAGTACATTTCCACATGCAAATATGCCTTCAACGCTTGTTTCGAGGTTTTCGTTTATAACAGCTCCGCTTGTTCGCTGGTCAATCTCAACCTCAGCATCGGTTGTAAGTTCATTTTCGGGGATAAGTCCAACCGATAGCAGTAATGTGTCGCATTCAATAAACTGTTCGCTGCCCGGGATCGGCGTCAGCTTTTCATCAACACTTGCGATTGTTATGCCTTCAAGCCTTTCTTTGCCGGTGATGCCGACAATGGTGTGCGACAGCATAAGCGGTATGTCGAAATCTTCAAGGCACTGTGCAATGTTTCTGCCCAGCCCGTTGGAATAGGGAAGCAGCTCAAGCACTGTCTTAACCTCTGCGCCTTCAAGCGTCAGTCTGCGTGCCATAATAAGACCGATATCACCCGAACCGAGAATAACAATCTTCTTCCCGATTGTTTTTCCCATTATATTAATATAATATTGTGCGGTGCCTGCTGTAAATATACCTGCAGGCCTTGAACCGGCGATATTGATAGCACCTCTTGTGCGTTCACGGCAGCCCATTGCAAGTATGACCGCTTCCGTCTTGATATTCATCAGTCCCTTGTCACGCGAAACCGCAACTATTGTCTTGTCCTTTTTTATCGACAAAACCATTGTATTAAGTGAGTATTCAATTTTGAGTGCTTCAATCCTGTCCGTATATCTTGTCGCATATTCGGGACCTGTCAGCTCCTCATTAAATGTATGTAACCCGAAGCCTGCATGAATGCACTGATTCAATATGCCGCCGAGAAATTCACCGCGTTCCAGAATTAATATGTCGTCTATTCCGTTTTCTTTTGCTGATATCGCTGCAGCCATTCCTGCAGGGCCGCCGCCGATAACGACCAATTGTTTATGTAAATTCATTAACCAATAACTCCTTGAATTTTTTAAAAACATAAGTCCGAAGTTTCATGTGTTTTCGCTTACGAAATTTCGGCACGCTGTATGCCGAAAAACATGAAACTCGTATTCTTAAAAATTATAAAATAATTTTTAAGAATATAATATTTGAGAATTTCCGCCAAACTTGGTTACTTCTTCAATTGGTATCTTCAATTCTCTCGCAAGTATTTCTGTAATCTTCGGCAAACAGAAACCGCCCTGACATCTGCCCATTCCGGCTCTTGTCCTGAACTTAACTCCATCGATTGACCTTGCACCAAGCGGTCTGTGTATGGCAGTAACTATCTCAGCTTCGGAGATTGTTTCGCATCTGCATATTATGTGAGCGTAAAGCGAATTTTGTTTTATCAGCTCTTCGGCTTCATCCGGTGTCGCATCCGCAATTCGCGGAAATTGCTTTCTTAGCATAGTCGCATCAGGATTTTCAATCATCATAACTCCCGCTTGCTTTAACAGCTCTGTTGCATATTCGGCAATCGCAGGTGAGGAAGCAAGTCCGGGTGATTCTATGCCCGCAACCTGAAGAAAGCAGGGATTTTTATCCGAGAACCCAATAATAAAATCGTCTGTATCGGGTATCGCTCTGACACCTGCAAACTCATTTATAACACCGCGCTTTGTCAGCACAGGTAATATTCTTCTTGCGTTGTTAAAAACAAAATCCTGGCCTTTGACAGTGGTCGAGCGTTCGGCTTCATCCTCAACCTTTTCTGAGTTAGGACCGACAAGCATATTTCCCGAAACCGAAGGAGCAACAAGAACACCTTTACCGAGCTTTGTCGGAACAGTGAACAATACACTGCTGACACAAAGGCTCTTCTTGTCATAAATAAGATATTCGCCGCGTCTCGGTGTTATTTTAAAGGAAGTATCACCAATCAAGGTCGATATTTTACCCGAATTGACTCCTGCTGCGTTTACAACATACTTTGCTTTAATTTCGTTATTTATAATAAATTCGTTATTTTCAAATTTAATGTCTGTCACTTCAAAATTGAGCCTGAACTCAACTCCGTTCGCAGCTGCATTTTCAGCTGCAGCAATAGTCAGACCATAGGGGCATACAATCGCACTATCCGCATACAACGCACCGACAATCTCGGGATTAACCTTCGGTTCAAGCTTCAGTATTTCGTCTTTTCCGATGATCCTGACAGCTTTGACATTATTCGCCTCGGCTCTTGCCTTAAGCTCACGCACTGTTTTCATCTGCTCATCATCGTAAGCAAGCACTATCGACGGCAGCTCCCTGTACTCAACCCCAAGCTCTCTGACTACCGTTTTCATCAGCTCGGCACCTCTGACATTGAGCTTTGCCTTGAGTGTACCCGGTACAGGATCATATCCTGCATGAATAATCGCGGAGTTTGCTCTGCTTGCACCGCCGGCAACATCGTATGAGCTTTCAAGCACGCAGACCCTGAGCTTGTACCTTGACAGGCTGCGTGCCAGCATACAGCCGCTGACGCCGGCACCGATTATTGCAATATCAAACATTTATATTAAACCGTCCTTTTATAATATCAAACCAGCAAATGAATTGTGATTTTATTAATTTGAAAAAGCCAAAAAGTATAGGCTTTTTTCAAATTGCTTAGGTAATTCTTTATTAGTTTTTATAGATCACTTATTTTTAATTTCTCAAAGAATGAATCGGTGATGGCAATCTACCGCCTCTGCTTATCATCTTTGCAGGTGAAAATTTGTTGACACTCATGACAGGCGCAGCACCGAGCAGACCGCCGAACTCAACATAATCACCGACCTCCTTGCCTATCGCAGGGATAAGCCTGACTGCGGTTGTCTTGTTGTTGACCATACCGATAGCGGCTTCATCAGCGATTATAGCTGAGATAATTGCATTGTCGGTATCGCCCGGAATAACAATCATATCAAGCCCGACCGAGCAAACACAGGTCATCGCTTCAAGCTTCTCAAGTGTCAGCGAGCCGCAATTGACAGCGTCAATCATACCCGAATCCTCTGAAACAGGGATAAACGAGCCGGACAAGCCGCCGACATGAGACGAAGCCATAACGCCGCCCTTCTTGACAGCATCGTTGAGCATCGCAAGAGCCGCAGTTGTGCCGTGAGCACCGCAGCTTTCAAGTCCGATTGCTTCAAGTATATGAGCGACAGAGTCGCCGATTTCGGGAGTAGGTGCAAGCGACAGATCAACAATACCGAAGGGAACACCTAACTGTTCAGACGCCTCACGGGCGACAAGCTGACCGACACGGGTTATCTTGAACGCGGTTTTCTTTATAACCTCGGCGATCCCCGACATATCCAAATTCCCGGCTCTCTCGATTGCATGTCTGACGACTCCCGGCCCCGAAACACCGACATTTATAACAGCCTCACCCTCGCCGACACCGTGGAAGGCGCCTGCCATGAACGGGTTGTCCTCAGGTGCGTTTGCAAAAACAACTAACTTCGCACAGCCGATTGAATTGCGGTCAGCGGTAAGCTCCGCTGTTTTCTTGATAATCTCGCCCATCAGCTTGACAGCGTCCATATTAATACCGGCCTTTGTGGTTGCAAGGTTGACAGAGGAGCAGACTCTCTCAGTTTTTGCAAGCGCTTCGGGTATCGCTGAAATCAGTGTTCTGTCAGCATTGGTGAAGTCCTTATGCACCAGTGCAGAAAAACCGCCGATGAAGTTGATACCGATTTTTTTTGCGGCAGCATCAAGCATTTCAGCAATCCTGATAAAGGTTTCTCTGTCGTGTCTGCCGCCGATAAGTGAAATCGGAGTAACAGCAACACGCTTGTTTATTATCGGAATACCGTATTTCTTTTCAATGTTGTTACCCACCTCAACAAGTTTTGCCGCCTTGGTGGTTATCTTCTCATAAATATTTGCACAAAGCCTGCCCGGATCGTCCGAAACACAGTCAAGCAGGGAAATACCCATAGTAATAGTACGGATATCAAGCGCATCCTCGCGTATCATATTTATGGTTTCAAGAATATCATTTGTATTAAACATATATAGTCCTTAAATTTTATTTTCAGTAAACTCTTATATTAATTTATTAATTCGAAAAAATTTATATTGTAGGGTGGTGGTTTGCTCCCACCGTTCTTGATGTTGAAAAACTTCGTTTTTCAGATTTTATGCATCGAATTGAATATATCCTCATGCATTGTATGAATTTGCAGGTTGTTCTGCTTTCCAAGTTCGGTCATCTCATCAACAAACTTTCCGAAATCAATATTGAGGTCATTGATTTCGACAATCATTATCATCGCAAAGTATTCCTTTAAAACGCTTTGTGAAATATCAAGTATGTTGACACCGAACTTTGCGCATTCATTGCTTACCTTCGCAATAATCCCGACATTATCCTTACCAGTTACGGTTATAACAGCTTTCATATATATTATACCTTTCTTTATATCTGAATTATTTTATAATAAATTATTTTATCATAAAAAATTAACTAATTCAATATAAAATCTTTAAAATCAATAAATTTTAAGAAATAAGATACAAAGTTACGGCAATCATTATTTTAATTGCTTGAGATATAGAATATTTATTAACACAGTGAACAATTTTTATTTTTTCTTGATTAAATATACGATATGTGATAAAATAAATAGAATCTCAAATCATTAATATAGAGGCGGTTTTATGTCCAATAAATCCTCATTCGCAATCACCTCTGCAACTATGAAACAGCTCGAACAGAACTTTTTTACAATCTATAACCTTACAAACCGGTCGCTGATGAAGACAGCCGGTCTTGCTGTCGCACGTAGAATGCTCGACGAGAACCCGAAGAAGGTCTGCGTTGTCTGCGGCAGCGGCAACAACGGCGGTGACGGTTATGTCGCAGCAGTGTATCTGTCAGCTGACGGTGTTGATGTCAGCGTTGTCATGTCGGGCGAACCGAAAACCGAGGATGCGAGATACTTCTTTGAAAAATATAAATCAAAAGGCGGCAAACTTGCCGATGTAACCGAAATCGCCGCGTCAACTGAAGTTGACGCTGCAACCCATATAATAGACGCTATCTTCGGCTATGGCTTTCATGGTGAACCAAAAGGCTCCCAGATTAAGCTTATAAGAGCAGTCAACCAAAGCAATGCCTTTGTTTTATCCGTCGATATACCCTCAGGCTGTGAATCGGATACCGCAGAATTCACCGAAGCGGTCGATGCCGATGTAACCCTTGCGCTTGGCTACCTCAAGGCTGCAAATGTCAGCTATCCCGCTTACGGTAAGTGTGGGAGGGTTGAGCTTGCAGACCTCGGATTTCCGAAAAGAATAGATGAAATCGCTTACGATAACAGATTTATAACTCTGCTCAACGACAGCACCGTGCTTCCGCTTTTACCAAAGCGTGAGGACAACAGCCACAAGGGCAGCTTCGGCACCCTTGCGCTCTATTGCGGCAGTGAAAATATGGTCGGCGCAGCAAAGCTTGCGGCTGTCGCAGCCTTGAAAAGCGGTGTAGGATTGGTTAAGCTGATAAACGACGAAAAGACACTGAATTATCTCAAGCAATCACTCTCTGAGCCGGTATTTGAATATATAAGCGAAGCTCCGGCAAAGGCAACCGCCTGTGTTGTAGGCTGCGGCTTCGGTAGGGCAAGGGATGCTCTGCTCGCAAAACTGCTTTCTGCGATAAAAATACCGCTTTGTATTGATGCGGATGGAATAAATTTCGTTGCGGACAATATATATATATTAAAAAGTATTTCCGCAGATAATATTGTTACAAAAGTTGTGCTTACTCCCCATCCGACAGAAATGGCAAGGCTGACAGGCAAAACAACCGAATACATCCAGAGTCACCGTCTCGAGGTCGCAGGCCGGTTCGCGCAGGAGCAAAGGGTTGTGCTTGTGCTGAAGGGTGCAAGAACTGTTGTCGCTACCCCTGACAGGCTGTACGTCAATACCGGCGGCAGTGCGGCTCTCGCCAAAGGCGGCAGCGGTGATGTGCTTTCCGGTATGATCGGTGCTTACCTTACCCAGGGAATGTCAGCCGAAAACGCAGCCGTTACCGCAGTGTATCTGCACGGCAAGGCAGGCGACAGACAGTCCGAAATTGTTGGAATGGACAGCGTAATGCCGAGCGAACTTTTATAATTTATTTTGCGGATTCATACAAAATTATTTCAATTTGAACAAAGGAGATAATGTTTGATAATGAAAAAAACCGCAATAATACTCATATTCATGATATTGTTAACCTGTCTTTGCTCCTGCGGCGGAATCGATAAGCAGTCGCTGGAGGATATAGCGGCACAGCTTGAACCGCCGCTCAGGATAACCGCAACAGTAAAAAGCGATTCTGTGACTGCGAAGATGACGATGGAGCTGTACAGCTTGGAAAACGATGTTACCATGCGTACCACCTTCACTGAACCCGAAATGTTTAAAAACCTTGTTGTCGAACGCAAGAAGGACGGAAAATTGATTGCCGACTACAACGGAATCGAAACCGAGCTGGATCAGAATGCGTTGAAGTTCATCGCTGTAACCCATGACATCATGCAGGAAGTCCGCAACAGCCTCACCGAGTACGGTGAACCGGCAGCTTCTGAGGATGAACGCTATGGAAAGGCTGTCATCGAGGTTAACGACGGTACAATAACGGTTTACTATGATATCGAGACAAATAAACTGCTAAGAGTTGATTCAGACCTGTTTGATACAAATTTAAAAATAGATGTACTCAATATTGAAAAAATAGAATAAGAAATGGAAGTGTTGACGGTGCCCGAAAGAACCGTTGCAAAAATCAAGAAAGAAAATCTGATACATAATCTTAATATTCTAAAGTCTAAGCTTGCACAAAATTGCAGGCTTATGGCTGTTGTCAAGGCTGATGCATACGGTCACGGAGCTGTCGAATGTGCAAAAACGCTTGCTGAGAACGGAGTTAAACACTTTGCTGTCGCAACCTTTAACGAAGCGGTTGAGTTGCGTATAGGTGGAATTAAAGGTGATATTCTTATATTTTGCGAGCCTCAGCCAGATGAAACAGCCATCGCAAGCAGTTTAAACATCATAAGCACTGTGTTTTCGTCAGAAAAAGCGGAACAGCTGAATGAGTTTACAAAAGGCTCAATCAGAGTTCATATCAAAATTGACACAGGTATGTCGCGTGCGGGTATCTACTGCCATACACGTGATGATGTCGAAGCCGCAGCTGCTGAGGTAGCAAGGATTCATCAATGTAAAAAGCTCAGTATTGAAGGTATATATACACACTTTTCGAGCGCGGACGACATAACCTCCGATGTAACCGACAGCCAGTTTACAGCTTTCAACGCACTTCTTGGCAAGCTGAAACAGATGAGCATCCCTACGGGTATTCGCCACATCTGTGCAAGCTCAGGTATCCTCTATTATCCGCAATATCACCTTGATATGGTGCGTGCCGGCATTGCGTTATATGGTTACAGTCCAAAACCCGGCGACGAGTATTCGCAATTGTTTAAGCCGGTTATGCAGCTTGAAGCTCATATTGTGCATATAACAAAGTTGAAACCATACGATTGTGTATCCTACGGCAGGGCCTATACCTCTGCATGTGATATGAAGGTCGCAACAGTTACGATCGGCTACGGAGACGGCTATAACAGGAGCTTGTCAAATGTTGATTATATGCTTGTAGGCGGCAAAAAAGCACCTATCTGCGGCAGGGTATGCATGGACATCACCGTCATTGATGTAACAGACATTGATTGCAAAATCGGCGACACAGCAATAGTCTTCGGCGAAGCTAAACCCGCAGACATCATCGCAAAAAAACTGAACACTATCAGCTACGAAGTCCTCTGCAACATAGGGAAACGATTTAAACGAACATATCAATGAGCATGTGACGTGTTTCCTGTCCCTCCGTTGAATCATATCAAGTATCATGAAAAATTTTTAGGAGTAAATTTTGTTCATGGTGTTCTTATTTAATTAAATTGTCAAACTTTCGTGAACCGGAATAAAATATATAACAAAGGCAAAAATATAATTGTAACCTTTGAAAATCTGAAAATGAATTTTCAGACAATAAAATATATTTTTCGGATAGGGACACAAACACGAAAGGAAGATAAGGATGTTAATAAGACGCGGAGATATCTATTATGCCGATTTGAGCCCAGTTGTCGGCTCCGAGCAGGGCGGTGTCAGGCCTGTGCTGATTGTGCAGAACGATGTCGGTAATAAATACAGCCCGACCGTAATCGCTGCTGCGATAACCAGCCAGACAGGAAAGTCCAGGCTCCCGACACATATTGAGGTTTACGCCGAAAACTACGGTCTGGCGAAGGACTCAGTCATATTGCTTGAACAAATACGTACAATAGATAAACATCGTCTGAAAGAGAGAATGGGACATCTTGATGACAGCGTCATGCAGCAGGTCAACGAAGCTATAACCGTCAGTTTCGGACTGTCCGACACCGAACCCGCAACTACCGGCTATGGTCCACAAACAGTGTTAGGATAAAAATAGAGATAAAACTAATGTAAAATGTAGGGGCGACCGCAAGGGTCGCCCGTTTCAATATAATACATAATCGTTATGTCTCGAGCGACTGCATGAGGTAACTGAAGGTTATCTTTGTCGTCCCTACTGCTAAATTCTGAAATTATATTGCATGAAAATATCGTTGTTTTGTATGTTGTTGCCAATTGCATATGTTAAATTTATATGTTATAATTAATCAAAATATCGATATTTAAAATTTTGAGGTATTTATGTTATTCGGGGTAGATTTCAAGGACAAGAATTTTGTAAAACAGGTATTCAGGTTCGGTGCGCCGGTTGCGTTCCAGAACCTGCTTTCGTCGTCGCTGTCGTTGATGGATACCTTTATGATAGGTCAGCTGCATAACGAAGCTGCAATCGGTGCGGTTGGGCTGGCGGCACAGCTGACTATGTTTTTGTTTGTCACCATGTTTGGTGTTGCATCAGCCGGTTCGGTGTTCATCTCGCAGTACTGGGGCGCTGATGATATCAAGGGTGTCAAAAAATCCTACGGTATAGTGCTGATTGGCTGTATGCTTGTTGCTTCAGCTTTGTTCCTGTTCGTTTTCATAGCTCCGGACAGAGCAATGATGATCTACACGAACGAAGTGAGGGTAATCGAAATCGGTGCAAGCTATCTTAAGGTTGTTGCATTTTCATACCTTGCACTGGGTATAAATTTTGCATATACCTCAGTACTTCGTTCGGTCGGAGAGCCGAACATTCCGATGTATTCGAGTGTATTGTCTGTTTTAGTCAACCTGTTTTTCAACTACGCGCTTATCTTCGGTAAGTTCGGGATGCCTGCACTTGGTGTTGTCGGCGCTGCATACGGTACGGTTATCGCTTCGTTTGTGTCCTTGATTTTTACAATTACAGTATCTAATATTAAAAAAAACATTATAGCTTCGCCACTAAAAGAAATATTTTCAGCAGACCTCGCTTTTATCAAGTACTTTTTCAAAATCGGTTCGCCTGCGATGCTCAATGAGATGCTCTGGATCATCGGTTACACCGGCTTTAACATGGTACTGGGCAGGATGGGTGAGAACAATATCACCGCTACTGCGATTTCAAGACAGGTCGAGAACTTCACCTTCGTATTCTACAACGGTCTTTGTACCGCTTGTGCAATCATGGTCGGCAAGAGCATCGGTGCCGGAGAAATCGAACGTGGGAAAGCTGATGCGAAGCGGTTCATGCTGTTGATACCAATGGTTGCAGCAGTACTCGGCGCGATTATAATCACTTTCAGACGGTTTATCCTGATGCCGTTTAACCTGACAGAGCCGGTGTTCAATGTTGCATTTGTGCTGCTGCTGATAACCAGCCTTGAGATGCCGCTTCGTAACCTGCCGTATATAAGCATTGTCGGTATATTCAGAGCGGGTGGCGACACCAAGAAGGGACTGCTGTATGACATCTCGGTAATATGGCTGGTTGCGCTTCCGACAACTGCGATATTGGGATTGGTAATTGGGGTACCGTTCCCCATGCTGTACCTTGCTATGCTATTGTCCGAGGATATAGTCAAGTCAACACTTTGCCTGAAGCATTTCATCAGTATGAAGTGGATAAAGCCGGTTTCCACCACAGCTAACCTTTCTGATGTTACACAAAATTAATAGATATATAAATTATTATATGTCTGACAGCCTTAGCCTGTCTAAAATACAGCTGACCTATAGGTAAGGGCGACAAAGACAACAGTCAGGTTGTCTTTGTCGCCCTTACGAGCATTTCCTATTTGTTTATTTGATCATTTACCATAATTTTTCATTATTCATACGATTCGTTTATCGAATCGTTGTTCATATGTTCATTGTTCACTGTTGCAAATGTTGCACCGAGCAGCATAAGACCGCCGATTATTTGCGTTAAGGTCATAGCTTCGTTGAGGATGAGAGCTGATATCAATAAAGAAGTAAGCGGATCAACATAATTGAGTGCGGCAATAGTCTGTCCTTTGATTTTTTGCATACCCGATATGAACAGAAAAAATGCAAGTCCGGAATGAACTATGCAGAGCAACAACAGCATCGGAATATCTGTGAGCGTTATTCTGAAAACACTGTTACCGCCCCAGATAAGTGCGAGCGGTGCCATTACAACCGCTGCGGTAAGCAGTTGTATAAAGGTCGACTGCACTCCGTCGACACCCTTTATAAATTTGTTGAGCAGCATCATCGACGCATAGAAAACCGCTGTCAGCAGTCCGAAGATGATGCCGAGCAGATGATTTTGACCGCCGGTGGTGCTGCTGCTGCCGCCAGCAGTGCTGACGACAAAGAACATGCCTGTCATCGCTATGATAATACAGATAACCTTTTTCGGTGATATTTTTTCCTTTAGTACAATCGGCGAGAATATAAGAACAAACACAGGCGCAAAATAAACGCTCAGCGCCGCATTTGATATTGTTGTATTGTTGTATGCGAGGAAAAGGAAAATCCAGTTAACCGCAAGCGCAACACCCGAGAGAACCAGAATAAAAAGGTTCTTTTTTATTGCTTTGAAGTCAAATTTCTGCCTCTTAAAAAGCATGATAGTAAGTAAAAACAGACAGCCGATAAAACCACGGATTGCAGCAAGCTCGGCAGGATTACGGTTTACTCCCTTCAGTACAAGACCGATTGTACCAAAAATAATCATAGACAGTATAAATTGAATTTTCGACTTCACAAAACAGCTCCCACACCAGATTAACACTGCAATTATAAACTGTTTATGTCAAATAATCAATATGCTGTTAAACTATTTTTATTGATTAATTGGGTTTTTTATGTTAAAATAAATTTATATAATTCTAACACATCAAAGAAGGGATGAACATAATTATGAAGCTGAATGAAGTTATAACTGCAAAGCTTGACGGAATCAATAAGTTCAGAGATGAAAATCAACTGATTCTATACACCACAAAACGCGGAGAGACTACAAAAACCAACCCATATGGTATTGAAGTCATAGTTGTTGACGGTATCGTCGTCAAAAAAGGCACCAACGACAACCAGATCCCGCAAAACGGATATGTATTGAGCGGTAACAGCAAAATGTGCAGGTTTCTGATGGAGAAGATTCTGATCGGAACGAAAGTTGAAATCAATGATTCAAAGACCGAAGCGACTTTTTATATTGACAAACAGACCTATATCACCGATACAAGAGCAACAGCAGAGCTTAATATTGCTCACATCGCTGAGAATTCCAATAACGACAACAGAGTGCTTGCAATGGAGATAATTGAGCAGATAGAAAACAAGCTGATACAGCTTGACAAAACTGACGGTGAGGCAGAATTTACTGCGCTGCTTGATGAAGTTAAAAAGCTGAATGAGAAGGCATACATTGTCGGAACAGCATCACCTGCTGTCGAAGCACGCGGAATCTGGCACAGACCGAGTGAGAAAACCGCTGAAGATATTGAAAACACAGTCAAATATTTAGCTGACACCGGGTTCAATATGCTTTTGGTGGAGGCCTTCTACAACGGTTATGTTATCTATAAAAACTCCGCATTCTGCGAGACAAGACCAAATCTTGCGGACAAGGATTTTGATATGCTTGAGGAGTTTGTCAAGGCAGGGAAAAAATACGGAGTTGAAATACACGCTTGGGTTGAGGACTTCTTTGTCGGCAGTCCCTACGAGGTACCCGAAGGTACAAAATCAGGATCACCTATCATCGACAAGCATCCGGAATGGGCGGCAAAGCTCAAAAACGGCAGCATATATATGACCACAGAGCCTAAGTTTGTCTATATCAACGCTGCGATGGACGAGGTGCAGGACTTCATTTCCAATGTCTACAACGAGATGCTCGAAAGATATGAGATTGACGGTATTCAGCTTGATTACATCCGTTATCCGCTTGGAACAACAATAGAAAATACTGTCGGCTTCGACGACTACACACTGGCTGAATTTAAGCTTCAGAGCGGTATTGATGCAAGGGATATCACTGACTTTGAGTCTGACGAATGGCTGCAGTTTACAAACTTCAAGACATTCCATGTTACCCGCTTTGTCAACCGTATTCACAATGAGGTCAGAGAGTTTGAGAAAAGAACCGGAAGAAGAGTCTATCTGTCTACTGCGGTGTTCGGCGATCCTGATATTGCACTCAAACACAAGTGTCAGAACTGGCAGTTCTGGATGTCAAACAACTGGCTGGATTTCATTTCGCCGATGGCGTATTATGAAGACAGCGATGAAGTAAGAAAAGAAGTCAAAAATATGGTTGACCGCTACCCGAACATCCCCAACTATGCCGGAATTGCACCGATGTATCATCATATGCCATCGATTGATTCGACAAGACAGATTGTTGCTACAAGAGATGCCGGTGCGAAGGGTGTTGTATTCTTTGCAACAAATGCGCTGAGCGGTGAACAGGCGGAGCTACTCAAAGCCGGACCATTTAAATACAAATCTGATGTAAGAGGTTAAAAATTTAAATATGATATACCAAGATATTTTAAATATTCTCGGAATTAATGTGTTGCCTGAATACTTTGAACCATGTTTCAATGAGTTCAAAGAAAAATTTGAGAGCGGATTGAAGGACGAGGAGTTTATCACTGACGATACATTGAATTTGCTTGCAGAGCAGGGATTTATCAACCCCGACTGCATAGGCGATGTTACAAATTGTCTTGAGAAAATCCAAAGCGATTCCGAGCTTGATTTTACAATAAAGTATTTGTACTTTGTTATATGCGAAAAGCGTAATCCCTGGGAGAACCACCTTTACATAACACCGGCTCCCGAAAAACTTGGAGACGAACGGTTTGTTTTCCCATTGATATTACTTATTAAAGTGCTTGATAAAGGCATGAAAAATGCCCGCCAAAGCGGGATCGATGAAAGCTATATTGCACAGCTCAAGGGTGT
This sequence comes from Clostridiales bacterium GWF2_38_85, assembly GCA_001797275.1. GTDB lineage: Bacteria > Bacillota > Clostridia > Oscillospirales > CAG-382 > GWF2-38-85. The sequence continues at coordinate 155,690 of MGOY01000032.1, forward strand.
TGTTGCGTATGCAACCCATGACCGCAGCGAGCAAAGGTGGGAAGTCCGCAACATATATAACTGGCATCTTAATTCAGCGATGGGAATGATGTTCCTCATCGGCAGAATCAAATACGAGCCTTCGATGATAGATGAAAACTACTTAGGACTGCGCAGAAAAGCTGACGGTAAGCTGTTATTTGTCTACAAGAACACCGCAGATATTAACGAATACGGACAATTCTGCCGCAATGAAGCAGTTGTTGATTTCAAGACAAGCTACAGCGAAACAGACAGTGAAATTATTGCCAACCCGATCCATCCGTCGGGCAAAATTTTAATGGAAAAGGTCAGATTGAACAAGACCGAATGGGAGGTTGCTGTCAAGGGAGGCGACATGGCACTGTCCATGCACATTCCATCTGGCGAGGGTTACAACGCCGAACAGATAGGGAAGTCATTCAGAGAAGCACTGGTGTTCTACAAGAAGACCTTCCCGGCACTCGAAATCAAATGCTTTGTCTGCTATTCCTGGCTGTACAGTCCGCAGCTGACCGAACTGCTGCCCGAAACCAGCGGTATCAATATATTCAACCGCAAGGTTTATCTCTGCCCGGTACCGTCGGATGAGAGCGGATTCTATACCTTTGTGTTCAGAACCGACAACTTCGATCACGAAACAGCTGATACAAGCACAACCCTGAAACGTAACTTCGTTGCATTTCTCAAAAGCGGCCGCCGCGCACACAATGGCCTGTTATTCTACCCGGTATCGATGCTTGACAGGTTCGGCGAAGACATCGAATGGGCGTTGTGATTTAATAAAAACCGATATTTATATAGATTAAAAATATTATCATATATATATACGAGTGACAAAAGAAATTAAATGCTTTTGTCACTCGTATAATTTTATCAATCGTATAATTATTTCTTCCTGCGTTTTATTAAAACTAATGCAACAACAGCGATTGCAATCAATATAACTCCACCTATAATCCAGAATAATGTTTCAGGAAACTCGTCGAATTTAATTTTTGATTCATCCGTTATGCTTTCTATATTTGATGCTGTCGGGTTTTCGAAATATGCGACTGCGTTGGTCAGCTGTTCTGTGATACTGTCGAGGTGTGTCTGATAGATATTTTCTTTCTTCAGATAATTATTCAATATTATTATTGCTTGATTGACTGCTGCTCTGCCTTCGTTGCTGTCGGAAACATTGAGCTTTGCTTCAGCAGTATCAATCTTTTCAAGGTACGGTGCAGGATCGAACCCATACACTCTGAACTCGAATATACCGCCGCTGTAATAGGTTGAGAATGCTTCTACATAGTGACGCTTTAACTGAACATACTTTATATAGCGTGCTTTGGCGGTGTCAAACTCTATTTCATCGGTCTTCCGGTCGCCTTCCGAACCGTCTGTCAGGTAATATACCTCAGTCCAGCTATCCTCTGAACCGGTTTCAGAAATAAATACTTTGTATTCCGGAACATGCTCATGGAATAGAATTTCGACCTTGTTTACATCCATGACCTCACCCAGATCGACAATCAGCCATTGCTCGTCCTTGTCTCTTGCAAAAGAAAGCCTGGTCGATTCATTACCGTCGACAGCAAGGTCGTCTGTCAGTCTGCCGTCATTGACTTCAAGTCCGGATACGGTGGTCTTGCATTTGTATGCAAGATTTCGGTTGATCCGCAGTGAATTTAAATCGACAGCACCGTATTTGACAGCAATATTTGATACACTCTCACTTATTGCTTCGAGTGGCAATACAAAGGTTGAGCTGTCGTTGCGTTCGGTATCAGCCTGGTTCACAGGATAATAATAGTAAGTGTCATCTATAATCAGAACAGTTTTTTTGTTGTCGGCAGACAGGCGGATATGCATTGTCTTGCCGGCAGGTATTTCATAGTCATATATGAAGGTATATATTTCTCGCTTAAATCCGATTTTTCCTGTTCCGTTTATATTGGCGAGCAGTTGCCCGTCGGAACCGTCAAACAGAATTATATTTTCGCCCGAAACACTGTCAAGCTTAACATCAAAGTCAGCAGTATATGGGAAGCCGATGCTTTTTGCGCCTTCTGTATCAATCACGGAATTCCCGTCAGGCTCGATATCTCTTCCGGGGTTGGTGTTTGCAGCTTTATCTGAGAGCAGTTCAAATCTTGATATGAAGTTGTCGACATCCATGTCCTCTGTCTGCGTGCCGCACCAGGTCTTCTCGGACATAAGTGCAACCGCGCCCTTCAGACGATCAAATATATCAAAGCGTGTGAATCCGCCGTATTCGGTATGCAGATCGTTCCAGAGTGCGAAGCTGGCACCGATTGTCTGAGGGTGTCCGTCAGGCATTTTATTACCGCCGCCTAAAGTAAAGTAATTGACCTGCCAGACCTTATATAACGCTTTAAGATCGAAATAGTCAGCAAATCCATAATTTCCTGCCGGAACAATATAAAGAATAGGGCCGCAGGTATTTACGATATCATAACCGTAATCGTACAGAGTTTTGTAGTCGGACAACTCGGTCGCCCAGTAATTTGCCTGAGCATCACCTGATACCGGAGTTACTCCGTTGAAGCCCTGATTTCCGAATGCACCCCAGAAGCGGGGAGTATAGCCACGGCTGTTTATGTGTTCGATAAGTGCGTTTGTATATGCTCTCATCTGTTCGCTGTATTCTATCGGATATTCGTCAGTGCCGATGTGTACCTTCTTGCTTACAAAGACAGGATCATCACCTGTTATATATTCATCAAAAAGATTTTTGATAAACTCAACCGTTTCGGGATTGCTGATATCAAGATGGTAATTATCTAGCATGGGTACGGAGGGGGTAACATTTGAGAAGCAGGCTGAATGAGCAGGTGTATCGATTTCGGTAATAACCTCGATACCGTATTTAAGCATTCGCTTTTGATATGCTCTGTACGCATCCTTAGTATAATAACCGTCGGTTGCGGTCAGTCCTTCAACATCGCTCTCAAGCCTGAAAATGAAATAATTGTTCGCACCGACATCGTTTATATGCAGGTGGATTTCGTTTAGCTTGAACCATGCGAAGTATTTTGTTATCTCCTCGATATAATCAAGCGGAATCCATGCTCTTGCGACATCAATCATTCCGGAGCGGACCTCATAAGCAGGATAATCTCTTGCAATACCTTTAGGAATTGTGAGGCTGTCACGGTTGGAATACAGAATTTGTGTTATACTGATACCACCGTACAAAATACCCTTTTCCGCAGGCGCACTGACAGTCAATATATCCTCAACTTCGAGGTAATATCCTTCGTCTCCAAGCTCAGGAATACTGTCATCCAATACAAGATATATATCGCTTTTCTTCGGTTCGCCCGAAGCAATAGCTATATAAATTCCGAGCATATCTGAGAAATAGCTCTCTATCATCTCAGCCGTTTCGTTAAGGTTGTTGTCTGCAATAACAAGCCTTGAACTGTCAGACAGAACAAAGTCGCCTGTTGCACCCTTCCACTCACGGAGTGCAGGCAATACCGCAGGAACTGTATTGTCACTGCTTTCGATCTCATACCTGCCGGGTACGGTTACAGTTACATTGAAATCGCCCTTCTGGATAACCGAAGGATCATCTTTATGAACCGCTTTGTAAAGCAACGCAACCTCAGTATTAACAAGCGGTGTATGTATTCTGCCGTCAAGGTCGATAACCTGAAGATTACTTGAACCAAAAAGCTCGATGTTAAATTCGTCGTTTGGTGAAGCAGGAAGTACAAGCTTTGTACCGTCACCGGATATTGTTGGTGCCTTATTCTTCAGCTTTGAAAGCACATCAGGTACGTTAAATTTAGAATATATTTCAATTTCATATATTGACACAGTGTTGTAGCCGTTACCTTTGTTGGCATAGATTCTGACATAACGGGCATTTTTAATAGCAGGGAGCTGATATTGCGAGGTGTAGTTATTCGAAGCAAGGGTTGAGGAAGTAAAGTTGTTAATTGTCTCCCAGCTTTTCGAATCGCTGCTTATATCTATGCTGTAATCCTTTGAATTTGCGGTCTGCCAGCTGATATTGACCTGTGCAATCGGTAAGACTTCTCCGAGATCAACATAAATCCAGACTGGTGAGCCAGGAAGCGATTTATCTGACGACCAGCGTGTTGAAGCATTGCCGTCGGTTGCATATTCACCTTCAAGGTTATGTCCTTCGACCTCGACACCCGAAGCAATAGTTGTTTTACCAAGTGCGATATTGGGATTGTCGTCCCCCGTTGCATACTTTACAGATGCAGCAGTTACTACTGCAATTGAAAATAACAGGATGATTGCTAAGCTGAACAGCAATATTTTTTTGTTTTTCATTTATGAGTCCTTTCCGAGGGGTTGTAATAATGACTAATTATATATCATAAAGCACTACTTGTAAAGGCTTACAAATTTTATTTGTTTTTATTTGTTTTTATTTATTTTTATTGTCTACTATTTTTATAGGAATTCATACTTTTAACCCAAAATCGTATTGACATAAATATGGTGTTGCTGTATAATAGTATTGAAACATTGATGAAGAATAAGATTGCAGATTATTCATATTAAAAAACACAATAATGGGGTAATAGCTATGTTTGCAGCAATATCGCTTGTTATTTCGATGATTTCGGTTATTATATATTCATCGGGGGTTACTGTAAACAAGTCAACAATCATTCTTAAAATGATTGCTTCAACAGTTTTTTTAGTTTGCGGTATACTTGCGAGGAAGCTTTCAAAAAACAATTTACAATATTCTTGGTTGGTAATATCGGGACTGGCATGCGGATTTATAGGTGACTTTTTGCTTGCAGCAAAATACACTGCCGGTTTAAAATGGAGCTGGGGCTTTGAAGCAGGACTGTTATTTTTCTTTATTGAACATATACTGCTTATCCTCGCTCTCACAGGTATACAACGGATTTCATTGAAGGATATAATCATCTCCGCAATCGTATATATTCCGTTCCTGCTGTTGTTTATCACAGGAAGGGAAAAACTTGAAACATTATTGATTCCCATGATTGTATATGGATTTATCTTGATCTTTGTAACTGTCAAAGCATTTTCGATTCCCGCTGCGCTTGTTAACAGTCCGACACAAATTCTGCTTGCGGTCGGGATTGCATTCTTCTGTCTATCGGATATAATACTCGGCCTGAGCATGACATTTGATTTGAATGCAGAGATAGCGAAGCTGTTCTCCTGCCCAAAACCATACGACACGCAGTGGATATTCTTTTCTAACGCAATTACTTATTTTCTGGGGCAGACAATGATTGCCTCAACAATATTTTATATAAAAAAGTAAACCGAGAGGAGTGTTACGTATGTCTTTTAGATATCATAAGTTCTTTATGGATCAACAACACGAGACAGAATGGCTGAATTACATGGCTGTTAAGGGACTTGTATTGTTTAAAAAATCGCCTTTGACATATTATTTCGAGCTTATAGAGCTGCCACCCGAAACATTTTATAAATACAGAATACTGACCTTGAAAGCACCGGTAGAAAACGGTGACAGCGAAGCTGAAATTACAGAGATAGCCAAAGATGGCAGCGAGCTTGCCTGCGGTTATAAATGCTTTGCTTATTTCAGACGCACCGAAGGCGAATTTGCCGAATACAATGATGCGATTTCCCGCAAGAAGCATTATTCTGCGATAATGCAGTTATACCTTTCTTTATTTCTTGCATCAGTAGCTGTACTGAACTATCAAATTGTTTTTGCATTCAAGCAAAAAATAGAGGAAGAACCGATTGTTGGTGTACTTGCAATTATACTATCTGCGGTAGCAGCATTATCACTCGCTGTTCCGCTGACTTATTATACAGAAAAATTCATAAAACTCAGGAAAGAAGTAAAGCTACTGAGAAATAAAGAAACGAAAGGAAGTTTTGTTAATGAGTGACAAAGAAAAAAAATTAATCTATGTAGATAATGCCGCCACCACTAAAGTGTCAAAAAGTGTCATCGAAGCGATGTTACCATATATGGAAACTTATTATGGCAATCCGTCAAGCCAGCTTTATTCACTCGGCAGAGAAGCTAAAGCTGCACTTGAAAAAGCAAGACAAGGGGTTGCCGAACTGCTCGGATGCGATGCGAACGAGATAATATTCACCTCAGGCGGCACCGAGGCTGATAACTGGGCAATAAAAGGCACTGCTTATGCCACAAAAGGCAGGCATATCATAACCTCAAAAATAGAACATCACGCAATTTTGCACACACTCGATGCTCTGATAAAGCAGGGCTTTGAGGTTACCTATCTTGATGTTTATGACAACGGTATTGTAAGACCCGAAGACCTTGAAAAAGCCATCAGAGAAGATACAATTCTTATAACCGTCATGTATGCAAACAACGAAATAGGCACAATTCAACCTATAAAGGCACTCGCAGAAATTGCGAGGAAGCATAAGATTCCGTTCTTTACCGACGCTGTACAGGCTGTCGGAAAGCTGCCGATTAATGTAAAGGAGCTTGGAGTGGACATGCTTTCACTCTCAGGCCATAAAATACATGCACCAAAGGGAATAGGCGCATTATATATACGCAAGGGTGTACGGCTGAGCAACCTTATTGAAGGCGGCGGTCAGGAACGCGGAAAACGCTCAGGTACAGAAAATGTTGCCGGAGTTATAGCTCTTGAGCAAGCGCTCAGGGAAGCTGTTGCGGATTTAACGGATAAAGACAAGGTTGGAAAGCTACGTGATTATCTGGCTGATAAGTTAATAAAGATACCTTATTCAAGAATAAACGGCGATATTAAGAACCGACTTGATGAGAACCTGAATATGTCCTTCGAGTTTATCGAGGGCGAGGGGCTTATCATGCTGCTTGATATGAACGGTATATGTGCATCCACCGGCTCTGCATGCTCAACCAGTTCGCTTGAGCCATCGCATGTTCTTCGTGCTTTGGGACTACCGCACGAGATATGCCATGGTTCTCTCAGAATTTCACTGTCTGCAGATAATACCTTTGAAGAAATGGACTATATCGCAGAAAAAGTAACCTGGGCAGTCAACAGACTTCGTATGATGTCACCGTTGTACGAAAGAAAACTTAAAGAAGAAAGGTCGAAATAATATATGTACAGCGAAAAAGTAATGGACCATTTTGCAAACCCCCACAATGTCGGTGAGATAGAGAATGCTGACGGTGTCGGTGAAGTTGGTAACGCAAAATGCGGCGATATAATGAAAATATATCTTAAAATAAAAGACGATATTATAGTCGATGTTAAATTCAAGACCTTTGGTTGTGGCGCAGCAATTGCAACCTCATCCATGGCGACTGAGCTTATCAAAGGAAAGAGCGTCAATGAAGCAGTCAAGCTGACAAACAAGGCAGTAATCGAAGCACTTGATGGTCTGCCCGCACCGAAGATACACTGCTCAGTGCTTGCTGAAGAAGCTGTAAAGGCCGCTCTTGCTGACTACTACAAGAAAATCGGCAGAGATGCAAGCGATCTGATGGTCTGCGAAGGCTGCTGCGGTTCTTGCGATCATCACCATGAATAAGAAGGTTGTCGTCGGTCTATCGGGCGGAGTTGACAGCGCAATGAGTGCTTTAAAGTTGAAAAACAGCGGAATGCAGGTACTCGGGCTATACATCATGATGCACGAAAACTATACCGACTCACTTCAAAAAGCAAAACAAGCTGCAGATCAGGCAGAGATTGATTTTGATACAGTTGATAAACGTGATGAATTCAAAGAAATCGTCATAAATCAATTTGTCAATGAGTACCTTAAGGGCAGAACCCCAAATCCCTGCGTTATCTGTAACAGCAATATAAAAATAGCAACACTCTGCGACGAAGCTGATAAAAGAGGCTATGACTTTGTCGCAACCGGACATTATGCGAGGATTGATAAGGATCCGAAAATTGGTAGATACACTGTGTTCTGTGCTGAGGATGGGAAAAAGGACCAAAGCTATATGCTCTGGCAACTCAACCAGAAACAGCTTTCGAAGCTGATAACTCCATTGTCAAATGAATACAAAAATATTTTGAAGAACGATGCAAAGAAAGTGTTTTCTGCAGCTGAATATGACGAAAGTCAAGAAATCTGTTTTATACCTTCGAATGATTATGTTTCGTTCATAAATAATTATCTTTCAGCTGAGCAACTGCCACCACCCGGCAATTTCATTGATTCAGATGGCAAAATAATCGGTAGACATAAGGGCATCCACAACTACACTATCGGTCAGAGGCACGGACTCGGAATCGTTCTCGGCGAAAGAGCATTCATAACAAAAATTGACACTAAAATGAACGATATAACTGTTGGTGTTACTGGTGATGAGTTTACAGACACCTTTAAAGCCGATAACCTGAATTTTATGGTTGAAGACATACCTGAATATGTTACGGTCAAAACACGCTATCATTCAAAAAAATATCCCGTCAAGGTTGAATTTATTGAAAATTATGTTAAAGTAACCTCAGAAATACCGCTAAGAGCAATAACTCCCGGTCAATCTGCGGTATTTTATAAAGATAACATGGTACTGTTCGGTGGGCTTATAGGTTGAACAGATAGAAACATCTTTTTTAATTTTAACTTGTTCAACCAGCGAGTTTGTGTTTTCGAACATAATAATAGAAATCGTAAACTCAAAAAACAATCATATATATTAATATGAAAGGAAGTTACAGGTATGAGCAATACCTTAGAATATTCTATAAAACTAACAGAGGTTGCTGCTGAATTTCAACTTGAAGAAATTTTTATTCCATCATTTGTTGAAGAAATAACGGTAAAGAGAGCCGATGTTAGCCGTCCAGGGTTGCCACTTGCCGGCTTTTTCAGTCATTTCGAAGGTGGACGTATTCAGATAATAGGCAATATGGAGCATAAATATCTTCAGACATTGCCTGATGATGAAAGAGTATTGCATCTCGAAAAATTCATTTCACATGGTGTTGTTGCAGTTGTTGTTTCGAACTCACTTGAGATTTTTGAAGAATTAAAATGCTATTGTGAGAAATATAATACCCCACTTTATCGAACCTGGGATACAACATCATCATTTATGGCAGCGCTTATTGCATATTTGAATATTGCACTCGCTGAGCGTATCACCCGGCATGGTGTACTGGTTGAGGTTTACGGTGAAGGAATTTTAATACTCGGCGATAGCGGCATCGGTAAAAGCGAAACTGCAATTGAACTTGTCAAAAGAGGGCACCGTCTTATTGCAGACGATGCGGTTGAACTCAAAAAAGTCTCGGCAAAAACTCTTGTTGGAAGCGCACCCGAACTTATCAGACACTACATAGAGCTGCGAGGAATCGGTATAATTGATGTACGCAGAATTTTTGGAATGGGTGCAGTGAAACTATCCGAGAAAATTGACCTGATACTGAACCTTGAGATGTGGGAAAAAGGAAAATTCTACGAACGTTTTGGGCTGGATGACGAATATACAGAAATTCTCGGTATCAAAATCCCATCAATAACAATTCCGGTACAACCCGGTAGAAACCTTGCAGTTATAATCGAAATTGCAGCAATGAATAACAGACAGAAAAAAATGGGCTATAATACTGCTCTTGAATTCAATAAACGTTTAATGCAGAATATAGCTGATAATCAATAATCAATTCAGAAAGGGAATTCTTATGAATTATTATATTGGTGTAGATCTTGGAGGAACAAAAATTGCTGCCGGTATTACTGACGAAAGCGGCAAGATTCTTATTAAGGACAGTGTTCCCACACTTGCTGAAAGAGAAGCAGATGAAATCGTTAAGGATATGGCGAAGCTTTGCCTTAGTCTTGCCGAAAGAATGAACCTTACAATGAAAGATATCAGATATGTCGGTGTAGCGACGCCTGGTATTGCAAACCAAAACCGCGGTACTGTTGATTATTCCTGTAATCTTCCAATGGTCAATTATCCCCTTGTTCAAAGATTACAGAACTTTCTTGGAATAAAAAAGGTACTTATTGAAAACGATGCAAATGCAGCAGCACTTGGCGAAACAATCTGTGGTGCTGCACAAAATTGCAACAATTCTGTCATGATCACTCTCGGCACCGGTGTTGGTGGCGGATGTATAATTAACAGAAAAGTGTATAGCGGATTTAACTTCTGCGGTCCTGAACTTGGACATATTGTTATTGAACATGACGGTGTACCCTGTTCCTGTGGCAGAAAAGGCTGCTGGGAATCCTATTCTTCAGCTACTGCACTCATCAGAATGACAAAGGAAAAACTTTTATTAACAAAAGACACAATTATGTGGGAAATGACCGGCAATGATATCAACAAGGTCAGTGGCAAAACGGCATTTACCGCATCAAAGCAAGGCGACAAGGCAGGGCAGGAGGTCGTTGATAAATACATCGGCTATCTTGCAAGCGGTATTGTCAGTGTTATCAATATCTTTCAGCCCGAAGTTCTAAGCATCGGCGGTGGAGTTAGCGGCGAAGGTGATTATCTTCTGAAACCGCTCATGAAAATTGTTGATAAAGAAGAATATGCGAGAGACAGCACAGCAAGAACAAAAATCAAAATTGCACAGCTTGGAAATGATGCCGGTATAATAGGTGCTGCAATGCTTGGTATTTAAAATAAGTTTAATATAAATTACCTTAGAAAGGGTATGAGGCAACATCACAAACGCAGAAATATTGTGATGTTTTTTCTCATTATAAAGAAAATTATATGACAGACATGTTAATTAAAAAAAGTTTATACAATACAATACCACTACGTGGAATTGTCGCATTCCCACGTCTGATTACGAGTTTTGAAATTGCCCGCAACCAGTCTATCAATGCGATTAAAACAGCTGAAGACGATGACGGATTAATTTTTCTCGTTGCTCAGAAGGATACTGCAGATATTGAAATTACTCGTGAGGGTCTTTATAGTATAGGTGTTGTAGCAAAAATAAAAAAATCACTGAAACTTGAAAACAAGCATTATCAGGTCGTTGTTGAAGGATTATTCAGAGCTGAAATGTTAACCTTTGATATCAATGACGATGTTTATGTATCAAGAGTATTACCCAATGAATTCAACTTTAGCTACGATCATAAAATGATCAAAGTTGCAATATTAGGTGCTAAAGCAGCATTTTATAATTATCTGACCTTTGTACCAAAGCCTTCGGATGAAGTCATCAAACTTATCGAGGATACTGAGGAAGCAGGTTATCTCTCCGACCTTATTGCTGCAACTGCACTTAAAAAATCTCAGGATAAACAAAATATCCTTGAAGAAGTCAATGAGCTGACCAGGTTAAATAAAATCACTACAGCTCTTGAGCAGGAAATTGAGTTACTTGAGCTTGAAGGTACTATACATAACAAGGTTCAGTACAGATTGCAACAACATCAGCGCGATATTTATCTGAAAGAACAGCTTAATGTCATTCAGGCAGAGCTTGGATTAAACAAGAACGACAACGATTCGGAACCTTACGAGTATTATAATGAAATAATTGAAGCAAAGCTACCGCTTGCTGTAAGAGATAAACTGTTAAAGGAAGCCGAAAAACTCAGCAACACACCCTTCGGGAGTGCTGAAGGTACTGTTATCAGAAATTATGTTGAGGTTTGCCTTGAGCTTCCGTGGGAAAAGCAAACTAAAGAAAGACTTGATCTTGACTCGACAAGAAAAATTCTTGATGCTGATCATGATGGTCTTGAAAAGGTTAAGCAGAGAATCCTCGAATACATTGCAGTTAAAAAGCTTGCTCCTAAACTCGATGGACAGATTCTCTGCCTTGTAGGTCCTCCCGGTGTTGGCAAAACCTCGATTGCCAAAAGCATTGCAAGAGCAGTAAACAGAAAATATGTACGCATTTCACTCGGTGGTATCAAGGATGAAGCTGAAATCAGAGGGCATAGAAAGACCTATGTAGGCTCAATGCCGGGTAGGATAATCAACGCACTGAAACTTGCTGGATCATCAAACCCGTTGCTTCTGCTTGATGAAATAGATAAATTAGGCAGGAATTCGATTTACGGTGATACATCGGCTGCGCTTCTTGAGGTTCTTGATTCGGAACAGAACAGAGCCTTCAGAGATAACTTCATCGAGCTTCCTTTTGATTTGTCGAAATGTATGTTCATTGCGACAGCGAATACTATAGATACTCTTCCGTCAGCACTTATTGATCGTATGGAAATAATCAAGATGGATAGTTATTCCGACAGTGAGAAGCTGGCAATCACAAAAAATCACCTGATACCCAAGCAGATGAAAAAGCATGGACTTACAAAACGACTATTAAAATTCGAAGATAGTTCCATTCTTCTTCTGATAAACAGCTATACCATGGAATCCGGTGTCAGAAACCTCGAAAGGGAAATTGCTTCGATTTGCCGTAAGGTTGCAAAAAAAATCGTTGCAAACGAAATCAAATCTTACATTGTAACCCCCAATGCAATTCGTGATCTACTCGGGCCTGAAAGATATCTTGCTGAGCATGTCAATGAATTCGATGAGATCGGTATGGTCAACGGTCTGGCATGGACTCAATACGGCGGAGATATGCTGAGAATTGAGGTTGTTTCTATGGTGGGCAATGGCACGCTTGAACTAACCGGATCGCTTGGTGATGTCATGAAGGAATCAGCAAAAGCAGCAGTTAGTTATATCAGAAAGCATGCAACCGAACTTGGTGTAGATGAAGACTTCCATACTAAGAAGGATATACATATTCATGTCCCTGAAGGCGCAATCCCAAAGGATGGACCATCGGCAGGTATAACAATAACAACAGCACTGTTGTCCGAGTTGTTGAATAAGCCTGTCAAGCAAAGCGTTGCTATGACGGGCGAAATCACCCTCACAGGCAGAGTGTTGAAAATCGGTGGGCTGCGTGAGAAAAGCTCAGCTGCATTTAAAGCAGGTATAAAAACTATTATCATTCCTAAGGATAATGAAAGTGATATTAAGGATTTTGATCAATGTGTAAAGGATGGTATCAACTTTATCCCTGTTACTCATATTTCAGAGGTTATCAAGTATGCCTTTGACATTAAACTTTCAAATGAATAATTTAGATTTTATTTGTTTTCTCAATACACTTGAAAGGATATTAGTATAAAAAAATGAAAATGAATTATGGAAATCTGAATCTTCATAATATCGAGCTTACTATTACTGCTGGTTTAAAATCTCAATTGATTCAAAGTAGTCTCTTTCAAATTGCGCTTTCAGGACGCTCCAATGTTGGTAAATCGTCGCTAATAAATACAATGCTCGGTCGCAAAAAGCTTGCAAGAGTCAGCGGAGAACCGGGTAAAACCATCACCGTCAATTATTATAACATAGATAAAAAAATGTTTCTTGTCGACTTACCGGGATATGGTTTTGCAAGTCGACCATTTTCCGAAAAAGAAAAGTGGGCTGAGCTAACGGAAGCTTATTTTGCTCAGAATGATGCTTTAAAGCTGGTTTTACAGCTCGTTGACATCAAGGTCGGTTTGACACCGGATGATATCACAATGCTCGAATGGATGAATTTTTATTCAGTGCCATATACAATTGTCGCAACTAAAAGCGATAAACTGAATAAAACTGAACTGTCAACGGCAGCTGCTGCACTTGCAGTAGATAAAAACATCCGTCCGAACACCGAAATAATGCTTTTTTCATCATTAAAGGGTTACGGACGGGATGAATTGTGGAGTGTAATAATTAAGAAGCTTTCAAAATAACTTTAGGAAGTCAGGTTTACTCGCATTGAATATCCTTCCGTTCAAGTATTCGAGTGAAGTTGCAGGCGGATTGAATTTAAAAGTCAATGTATAGGCAGAAAGTGCTTGGGATACAAATCCCGCCTTTCTGTCTTCTTTATTTTCCGCGTATTTTCCGTCACCAAGTAATGGATGACCAATGTTTGCAAGCTGTGCACGTATCTGGTGTGTTCTGCCGGTTATTAATGTAACCTCGAGAAGTGTAAGCTTTTTTACTGGGTTTGTTTGTATGTTTTTATATTTTAAGACAGCGATCTTATTTGATGCGTTTTTATGTTTAGACAGTATAACACGGTTTTCATCAGATATCTTTTCGATGTAATCTGTCAGTGTCTCTTCATTGCTTTTCGGTATTCCGTGAACAACGCAAAGGTATTTCTTTTCAATTTCATGGTTTTTAATTTTGTCATTTAATATTCGGAGAGCCTCAGCTGTCTTTGCGGCAATAATCAATCCTTCGGTATTTCTGTCAATGCGATTGCAGAGTGCGGGTGAAAATGAGTTCTCACTTTCAGGGTTATATTCCTTCTTCTGATATAGATATGCTTTTACATGATTTATCAGAGTATTGAATTCTTCTTTGTCATCAGAATGAACTATCATACCTGACGGTTTATTAACAATAATAATATTGCTGTCTTCAAAAACAACATTAACGTTTGGTTTGACAGACATAAATTGATTTTCTTTTTTTGCACCAAAGAACTCATCACTGATGAAAAATGTCAGAACATCATTTTCGTTAAGGTTCTGAGTTTCCACAACTTTTTTTCCGTTGATTTTGATACATTTCAACCTAATATATTTATACATTAGTGATTTAGGCATTGTAGGAAAATATTTCCCGAGAAATTTATCAAGTCTTATATTACTGTCATTTTTATTTATTGTTAGTGTTCTCATTTTATCTCTTTCAAATAAATTTAATATTATATTTACACATTATATAAAAGGTATAAATTAATTATACCAAAAAATTTTTATATTTTCAAGTTATTCAGTTGATTTTTATTAAATGTCGTTATATAATAATACACAATGTAAATTCTGCGTAAAATTAAATGCAGAAAAATATTTGATTGTTTTACAATTAATATTAGAATTAGAAAGGAAGATACGATGAAGAAGTTTTCATTCAAAGCATTAAGCTTAATTTTAATGCTAACAATGTTATTGCCGATGATGGGAATAACAACTATTGCGGATGATTTAACTATTATCAGCGACACATCTCCTGCAATATCGGCAACAGTAGGAGATACTGTTGATCTTGCTGATTACGCATTCGGCACAGTTTCCTGCGACAAAATCACTTGGACCGTCGCTAATGACGGTGCTGCTCTCAACGGAACAACCTTTGCCGCAACCGCAAGAGGTGCGTATATTTTCAATGGTACCTATGAAAATACCGACTATGTACTTTTCATTGTTGTTAAAACAGCTGATGAAGAGGATTATGTTATCTATGAAAACGATTTTGATGATGAAGCTGATCTTGAAGGCATTTCTAAAATACAGGGTAAAGATGCAACAATATCTGATGGTAAGTTGATTGTTGATGCAACTCCGACAGGAGCAACAAGACTTCTCCTTCCGGATTACCTTAGTTCTTTCGGTGATTATAAGATTGAAGCAACAGCTACTATTACGGAAGCATCTGATACATCAAGATGGATGTCTGTTATGTACAGAGTTCAGAATAATAATTTTCCTTATTATCAGATGGCTGTGCGAAAAGATGCAACAGCAGCAAATGGTGTTGAATTTGCTGAAAGAGATCCTTCCGATGCTTGGAAAGTTAGCAATAAAACAGCTTATACCGAAGTAATTAGTGATACAAAACAATATACATTGACAGTAAAAGCTTATCAGAATTATGTATCTGAGAGTATCGGTAAAAAAATCCTGCTTTATTCCGATGCTGCAAGCAGCTATACAAAAGGTAAAATTGGTTTTCAAGTATCATCAGGTAAAATGATTATTGACAGCGTCAAGGTTTCATTGCAACTTGAAATTCCTGAACAGCCCAAAGCAAAACCAGCTTTGGTTGATGTTCGAGATTTTACATCAAACCTTACAACAACTCCAACAGTTGTTTCATACATAAAGACAGCTGATGATTATGATAACATACTGACTAATTCACCTGCAACAGCTATATTCAATTTGAATGATGCAGGCGAAGTTGTTGATAAGGATGGCACAAAGCTTGCTACTATTGAAGAAGCTTATGCAAAACTCGAAAATAAGGTTATTGCCGGATTCATTCCATCAAGCAATACATCTGTTGATGTTCTTGTAACTTATCTTAATGATAATGAAATTGATGATGTACTTATTGCTTCATCTGATACAGTGATAGTACAATATGCGAGAACATCATATAAGATGGCACGCGGAGCTATAATTTTTGCTGACGGTGCAACCGATGAAGCTGCATTAATGACAATCAGAGAGACCGTAAACAGTAACAGTTCAAAGATTGCAATTCTTCCATATTCAATGGCAAAGAAAGAGCTTGTAAGCTTTCTTCAGCAACTGCTTGTAACCGTATGGGTTGAAGCTCCCGAAAATGAAACAGAAGCGCAGGATATGGCACTCATACTCAGCGGCGCGAACGGTATCGTTGTAAGCGATGTTGCACAAGCAGAGAAGTGCTTCACCGAAAATTTTGAAGAAAACTCATTTACAAGAGAAATATATGTAATTGGACACAGAGGCGTACCCTCTCTCGCACCCGAAAATACAATTGAAGGCTCTAAACTTGCTGCGCAGCTTGGTGCTCAGATTATAGAGAACGATATATACATAACAAAAGATAACATTCTTGTTGTAATGCATGATGGCGATCTTGCAAGAACTACAAACGGAACCGGGAATATCGAAAACTATACATATGCAGAATTACATGAATTCCTGATAGATACTCATGCAAGCGATTCAAAGTATACAGATGTCAAAATCCCGTCGCTTGAAGATTATTTCAAGGAATTCAAGGATAAGGGCACACTCATATTTGTAGAAATTAAATCTGGTAAAGCTGAGCTTATTACAGAGCTTGCAAGACTGGTTGAAGAATATGATTTTTATGATCAGATGTGTGTCATTTCATTTAACTCTGCTCAACTTCTTGCACTTCAGAAAGTAATGTCTGGTATGTCAATGGGCTATCTATGCAGTGGCTTGACAAATGCAGCTACACCTGTAGAGAGTATCCGCTCAGTTTTAATGTCAACACAGTTGTATAACACAACATTCAATCAAGATTATAATGGTATTAATCAGGAATTTCTCACTGAGTCAAATCACAGAGGAATCACCTCATGGCCTTGGACTTATACAGATCGTAGTGTTTTCGATCAATATTACATGATGGGTATATTTGGATTGACTACAAACTATGCACAATGGACCAGTACAATGGCAAAGGAAGTTGTCAGTGAAAGTTACGATTACCAAATTGACCTAAATGCTTCAAAGACAATTGATCTTACTGCCGTAAACTACAACGGTAAAGAAACCGCACTCAGCGCAGAGGCTGAGATTGTAATGCTCTGGGGTGATGACCTTGTAACCGTTGATGGCAACACATTCACAGCAAAAGCTGAAGGTGAAGCTGCTTTCTATTGCAGATATAAGACAAACCTTATGAAGACTGATACCGAAATAGCGGAAGAAATTTATATTTATTCACCAGTTATCAAACTTTCACTCGGTACACTTGAAGAAAGCGCAACAATTTCAGAAGAAAGCGTCGTTCCCGGTCTTAACGATGGACTTGACTGGTATGTATATATTATTATTGCTGTTGCAGTAATAGGTGTAATTGGTCTTGTTGTATTCGTCTCAAAGAATAATAAAAAATAATAATTTTTAAATCACATAAAAAACTCCTGCCGTATAAGACGGGAGTTTTTTATCACTATATTTTTTAAAGCATATACTTATTATTAAGAAAATATGTAAGGGGTTAATAAATATATGAGCTTTTTCAGAAATAGCAGGCGAAATACCGCTATGCCAAGTACTGATAACTGTAACAGCAGAGATACAAATATTGTTTCGGGTATCGGTTTCATGGGATTTGACTGTCCAGGATGTAATCATGGAAGACACAGAGAAAATAATGAATTTCTAATACCGTACTCTTCAGGTGAGCAAATAATTTTAATAACGCCATCAGGTACTGAAAACGGTCAGGCATCGGCTATCGGTTTCGGTAGTACATTTAATTCTTTAACAATAACAAGCAGTGGACAGATAATAACCGGTCAGCAGAATATTGCTTTTTTATTGCCGGAAAAATCGATATTATCCGATCTGAACATTTATTTTACGAATACAAATCCGTTATCAACATCTGTAACCACCCAAGTAATCAAGGCTCAGGTTTATATTTCAACAACACCAGATAATACCTTTACACCTTTAAATGATGCAGTTGTAACGCTGCAGCCTCAGATTATAGGATCTATTATTGCCGGAACCTCATTTTTAGGACAAAGAAATAACTTAAAAATTAAGTTAAACGAAAACACAAGAATTATGCTTGTATTTTCATTGAATTATGTGTCGGGTGATAATATATCTCTTACAGTTCTCGGATATTCAAGCGCAGGAATGACATTGAAGGACAGATGCTAATTTTCAATTTCGATTATTTTATCAGCGTATTTCGAAACATAATTTCTGTCATGAGTTATTATAATAACTGCTTTATCCTGTGCGATTTCAAGCAATACAGAAGTAATGTTATTAATATTATCATCGTCAAGCCCGTTGAAAGGTTCGTCAAGCAATAAAATATCGAAGTCTGAAGATAAGGCTCTTGCTAATTCAACTCGTCTTTGCATTCCTCCTGAAAGTTCAGAAGGCATCTTGCTTTCTTCGCTTTCAAGTCCAAGAGTTTTCAACATATTCGAAATATCTGTATTCGTATTACCGGCAAGTATTATGTTTTCTTTAACATTCAGCCAGGAAAATAATCTATTTTCTTGAAATACAACACTGACCTGACCATCAACCTTGATTGTCCCGCTATCAGGCTTCTCAAGACCTGCGATGAGGCGTATAAGCGTTGTTTTACCGCTGCCAGATATACCTGTTATAGCAAAAAATCCGTTGGACGGCAGGTTGAATGACAGATCAGAAAGTACCGGTTTTGAATTGAATGATTTAAATATTTCATCTGCTTTAATCATATTTTCTTTTTTAACCTTTTTATAAAAATCCGTTCAATAATAAAGCTTATAACTATTATAACAACAGTCCATGCGAATAAGTCTGCAGATTCAAGATATATTTTTGCATTATACAATTGCTTTCCAATTGAATACTTAGGTGTTGTCAGAACTTCAGCAGCAACACCTGCTTTCCACGCCATTCCGAAGGATGATAGAACTGCCGCAGACAGGTATGGTTTTATTGAAGGAATGTAGAATAGTTTAATTTTTTTAAAACCTTTGATTCTGTATATTTCACAGACTTCATTCAAATTCTTATCCGTATTATTTAAACCTGCATGGATATTTTCCCATATAATAGGTAGAACAATAATAAAAGCTGTAACCGCAGGTATTATATTTGTGCTGAGCCAAATATACAGCAATATAATAAATGAGGCAACCGGAGCTGCTTTAAAAATATTTATTATCGGTGAAAACAATGTTCTGAATATTTTTATATAATATGAAAGAAAGGATATTATAATACCTAAAATCAAAGCAGATAAAAATCCGATTATTATTCTGAGTAAGGATAGAAATGTTATAATCCAAAAATCAGGTTTTGCCGCGTTAATGAATAATCTCATTATAACAGCAACGGGGGAGGGAAGTACCACTTCTTTATTTATTAAAAAGGAAGCAAACCACCACAGCCCAACCCAAAAAAGAGCTGAAGCTGTGGTGTATAAAATATTTTTTATTTTTGGATGCTTAACGATATATTGCTTCATCGGGTATAGCTCCTCCGATGGACTGAGGATTTTGTTCGTAAAGCATATTGAATATACCCTGAGTCATTGACTTCATTTCATCACCGTCAATATATGTGATGTTACAGTTGGGAATAGCTTTTTTTGCAAGTGCTGCTTTTGGTATAATTTCATATGTTTCACATAAAGTTGCTGCATCATCGAGATTTGCATTTACATAGTCAACAGAAGCTTTATAATCCTTCAAGAAAGTTTTAAGAGTATTTTCGTTTTCTTCAGCAAATTTTTTATTTACAATTATACAACCCTGAATAAGCTCATAATCAAATAACTTGTTCCATTCCTCAGTTAAATCGAGAGCAATTCTGAGGTCTTGATTACTTGATAATGCAGTTGTTACATTAGGTTCCGGCAGCATACCAATGAGAATATCTCCGCTGACCATCTGAGTAACAAGCGCGGTATGTTCGGTCAAATATTCAACTTCGCAGTTTACACCTTTTTTCTCAAGTAGAGCATTTAATATATATTCCGGTGTTGAACCCTGACCGGTTGCATAGATTTTTTTACCTTCCAGGTCTTCAAGTGAATTGATTGTATTACCGTTTTCAAGGATATAAAGAACACCTAATGTATTTATAGCAGCTATCTGAAGCTCACCGTTAGTTTTTGCATATAAGGTTGATGCTAGATTGATCGGTACAGCTGCAATATCATATTCGCCCTTAATAACAGCAGCAACAATTTCATCAGGTGCACTGGAAATTGTGAAGTTGTAGTCTGGATTATCCTTCATGAGCTTTACCATACCTATACCGGTTGGCCCTTTTAGTGTCAATATATCAAGCGACACTTTTTCTTCTTCGCAAGCAGAAAAAGCAAAAATCATAAATGTTGCAAGAATGAATGCTAATATTTTTTTCATCTTAGGTTTTCTCCTTCATGGTACTTAGCCATTACATTTTATATATTTATTATATCTTTAAAAATATAAAAATGCAAGCCAAAATATTATAATGAATGTATAAGATTAAATTGTCGTCATATTATAAAGTTATGAAACTATACGAAATTAATAAATTTAGGGTTGTTTTAGTATAAAAAATGAAAAAAACTATTGCATTTTTCTGCGGAATATGTTATATTACTAAGTGTTATCAAAAGAGAGGAGCATTAGGAAGATGAAAACAGGAATACATCCGCAATATAAAGAAACTACTATAAAGTGTGCATGCGGCGAGGAATTTACCACTCGGTCAACAAAACAAAATATTAAAGTTGATATATGCTCAAAATGTCATCCGTTTTTCACCGGTAAGCAAAAGTTTGTTGATGCCGGCGGTCGTGTTGATAAATTTAAGAAAAAGTTCAACATTCAATAATTGTTTACCTTTAAGGTTACCGATAAGGTTGATCTCGCACTGGTTATTACCGCTGCGAGATATTTTTTTATTTTAACCATTAAATGAATTAAAATATTAATACTAAAAAATTATATTCATTTATCAGTTTATAATAGTGAGGTAGAAAATACATGATATTAAAAGAATTTAATGAAAAAAAGCCTAATGCTGTACTTGTTGCATTGGGAAACGATGAAACTACTGAGGAATCAATATCGGAGCTGGAAAGACTGCTTGATACGGCAGGAGCAGTTTGTGTTGCAAGAATTACACAGCCCAAGGATAAGCCGGATACTAAAACTTATATCGGAAGCGGAAAGGCAAAAGAGCTTTCTGAATTTATAAAGACAAGATACGACTCTGATGATGAAATTTCTCTGGTTGTATTTGACGATGAGTTGTCACCTTCCCAGATTGCAAATCTTGAGGATATTTTAGATTGTCCGGTTATTGACCGAACAATGCTTATACTTGATATTTTTGCCCAGCATGCGACTACAGCCGAAGGTAAACTGCAAGTAGAAATTGCTTGCTTGCGATATACAGCACCCAGACTTATCGGCAAAGGCGCTCAGCTGTCAAGGCTTGCCGGTGGTATCGGTACAAGAGGTCCGGGTGAAAGCAAATTAGAAAGTGATCGCAGACATCTTAAACGTCAAATTTCAGCTCTTGAAAGCAAAATTAACGATCTGGAAAGAACAAGAAGTATAAAAAGAGCCAGACGACTGAAGTCAGGTATTAAAACAATTGCAATCGTCGGTTATACCAATGCCGGCAAATCAACTCTGATGAATGCATTGACCAATGCAGGGATACTTGCAGAGGATAAACTTTTTGCAACGCTTGACCCGACAACAAGAAAATTACGTCTGCCGAGCGGGAAGGAATTTCTGATAACAGACACTGTTGGTTTTGTAAGCAGGTTACCTCATCATCTTGTTAAAGCATTCAAATCTACTCTTGAGGAAGTCAAATACGCCGATATAATTATCCGGTTGGTTGATGCCTCCGAAAAATATGAAACAAGAATGATGAAGCAGATAGTAACCGATAAACTGCTCGAGGAGCTTGGAGCTACAGATAAACCAACAATCACAATTTATAACAAATACGATGTTGCTATCGAAGAAGATTTGATTCCAAAAGATGCAATCAGCATTTCCGCAAAAACAGGGAAGGGTATCCAAGCTTTGATAAGTAATCTTGAAGTTGTATAATACTAACCCTCAAAAGAACCATGATGCAATAATTCCCAACTAAAGGTTGATAATTGCTGATTTGTATAAAAATTAAAAAAGCATGTTACTGTCAGTCAGCAACATGCCTTTATTCTTCTTCAAATATAAATGAATTATATTTTCTGAGAGCATCGCTTTCAAGAAGCTCATCCGGTACCGTCCAGGCAAACATTGGAGTGCGGAATATCAACCTGCAAAGACGAACCGATAGTAAATATTTGTGCTTATAGTCGTATGCAAGAAAATCCGGCCTTGCAAGCACATTAAGAAGCATTGAACGCAGCAGAAAAATAAATAAAAAATATCTCTTTTTATGACGATATGGGAACTTGCACATTAACTGACCGCGTGTTATATCAGGTCTGTTATGTCTGAACCAGAACAAATATAACGGATTAAAACTCTCTATACAATAGCTGCCATTATAATTATCCAACAGTTTTACTACAGCTCTGCATATCCTGAAACCGAGAATTTTATTACTTGCTTTAATTTCAATAAGCAATGGAACCTTTCCACTGACCAGTTTAAGAACTTCTTTGAATGTAGGTATACTGTTATCAGAATCAAAAATCATATATTGTTTAATCTGAGTATATGTTAAATCGGATATTTTTTTATTTACATTGCACGCTCGCAATAAATCATAATCATGGAAAACAACTATTTCGCCGTCTTTTGTCAGATGGATATCAAGCTCAATGCCAAAACCGTCATTCACTGCTCTCGAAAACGATGATAGTGTATTTTCAGGTGTCAGATAATTATGTAATCCACGATGAGCAAATTTCACTCCGAGAAAGTGCTTTACCGGTTTTCTTCTCATGCTGGGCTTGAGAAAATATAAATATATAGTTATGACTACGAGTGTATTAATCAAGTATCTCATAATTATGACCATCCTCTTTCTTAAGTAACCTAAATTTAAAGACTTATATCTTAATTTTCTCATCTTACATTGAATATTATTATAACAAAACTACGCAATAAAGCAACATGTAAATATTATAATGTAGGTTAATTATTTGTTAAGTGAAGAGTAACTTAAAATACAAAAAAATAAGCAACCAATAACATTGGCTGCTTTGTTCAACATAACTGTTATTGATACAATTTAATTTTTCCACAAGCAATAGAGGAAAAATTAAAAAAGTACAGGTATCGTTAAAAGGTTTGAATTGATGAATGAAATGTTCATGATTTCCGGTTATTTATAATATTTGAAGTTGCATATCAGTATATTTGGAGTGCTTATCAATAAATCCTAATTTTTGATATAAAGGCTTCCCCATTTCAGTTGCGGATAATTCGAGTTTAGAAATATTATAGTTTTTAGCTTTTTCAATTAATAGCGTCAGCACATGCGTTGCAATTCCTTGATTTCTAAATTCAGGTTTTGTATAAACATTCAAAATTGTACCATTTTTTCCTGTAATGAAGCTGGGATTTGCAGGCTTAGTTGAAATAGCAAGATAAGCTGTTGAAACAACACTCGAGTTTTCTTCGGCAAAAATTGCAACAAAAGAAACCTCAATACTTTCTTGAAAATAACTATATAATTGATTGCTTATTTCAATTATCTCTTTTTCTGATAAAGTTCCTCTATCCGCAGTCAAATACTCAAGTCGCAGCTTAACAAGCATCTCTATATCCGCTATGGTTGCTTCTCTATATGTTATGCTCATAATAATTTGCCCCACAAAATATAAATAATTTCATTTACATCAATGGAATAAACTTTCATAACTAATACCAATTTGTATCAATTACGGCAGTCAGTTTTGGCTGCGGAACTAGGATTTGAACCCAGACAAACAGAGTCAGAGTCTGTCGTGCTACCATTACACAATTCCGCATCATTTTCAAGTGCTTAAAAAGTATAGCATACACGTTTTTAAATGTCAAGTGAAAAAATCAATTTTAGCAATTTTAATTTATTTAGATGAAATATTAATACAAACTATATATTGTTAATATTAAATTAAATATATATTAATATTTGACTTATAAAATATCTAAAAAGTCATAAATATTCTCATATTTTTTTGTTGATTTTTCAATTCTTCTGTATTATAATCATATTAATATTAGTTTGTACTGATAAGTGCAGATTCAACTTCTAACTGGTTATTTATCAGACTGGTTGAATTACAAAACAAATTTAACAGGAGGATTTATTTTCATGAGTTTGAAAAAGTTAAGCATTCTATTGCTCGTAGTTTTATTGCTTTTGCCATTTGCAGCATGTAACCAAGACAATACGAATTCAGGTACAGTTTCACTGACAGATTCCACAGTTTCAACAGAGTCGACTACATCTGAAAAAGTATTGTTCGAAGGCCTTCCTACCGATACCTATGACGGAAGGGAAGTTAATATTCTTGTCGGTGGCTTACAACAGGGAGATCGTTACCAATCAAGAGAAATTTTTGGTGATGAGACGATCAACGAGCTTATCAATGATGCGGTTCTTGCACGTAACAGCATTGTCGAAGAAAAGTTCGATATTAAAATCACCGGTTATGCAACCGGAGCTGGTGAAAGCATCACCACTATGATCAGAGCACTAAACCAAAGCCAGGATGCCACATATGACATTCTTGCTCCATTTATGAATGATGCGGCAGTTATGGCAAGTGAAGGTTTCTTCTACAACCTCAAGGAAATCGACAATATGCGTCTTGACGGTGCTTATTGGGATCAGAGAGCAAACGAAGACCTTGAAATTATGAATAAATTATATTTCACAACTGGTTATATCAGCATTCTTGATAATGAATGTACGCAGTGTATGATTTTTAACAAAGATGTTGTTGAAAACTACAGTGTTCCAAATCTGTACGATCTCGTTTTGAACGGCGAATGGACTATCGATAAAATGCTTCAAATAACAAGAGACGTTACAGCAGATACCGATGGTGAAGCCGGAATGACATATAAAGATATGTGGGGCTTATATATAAACAGCGGTGAACCTACACATATGTTTATTGCAGCCGGACAAAGATTTGTTGATAAAGACGGCAATGGAAATCCAATTATAACAATTGATACACCCCAAGCTCAAGCAGTTATAGCTAAACTTGCCGAAGTAATGGGTGACAGACAATCTTCGATTATAATCGAAGATCTCCAGTCAACAGCTCTTGGTGAAGGATTCGAAGATTGTTATTATCTCGCATCTGAACAGCTTGCAGCAGGTAAAACTCTTCTCAGAACAATGTGTCTTGTTGACTTACGTGATTTAGCAGACAAGTATTTCGAATATGGTATTTTGCCACTTCCGAAATATGACATGAACCAAGATAATTATTACAGCAATGTATCTACCTTCCCGGTACCGGGCTATTGTATTCCGATCCAAGCAGCAGACAAAGATTTCTCAGCATTGGTTCTTTCCGCTCTTTGCGAAGCTTCCGAGGATACACTCAACACAGCATACTATGATCAGATGTTAAAGAACCGTCGTTTCGTTGATAACGAATCCAAAGAAATGCTTGATATTATTTTTGAAAATCGTGTTTATGATTTAGGTGTTGTATTCAACTGGTCTGGAATCAGAGATGTAATCAGCACATCTGTTACAAATGGTCAGAATACATTCGCTTCTACATGGGAAGCAGCTGAAGCCTCTGTTACAAATGCTATGAACACAACAATAGATGCATTTTCATCATTGAATGACTAAGTTTAATTAGGTTATAAATAAGATCAGGATGCCATAAAAAGCATCCTGATCTTATTTATAATATAGTTTTAATCATCATCACGGATAATATCTACAAGCACTGCATGAAGTACATATCTTTCATGTTCGTCAAGCATATTATTCGTACAGGTTGAGAATGTGAGTATTTTAGTTGATTTGTTGATATACTTTTTATAATTCGAAGTCCAACCTGCAAATAAACTTTGATCATATATATTTTGAAGAAATTCAACCCATTGCCCATCATTTTCAAACTCGTATTTGATATAATTATTGCCTTTGGTTGCTTTGTACATCGAGAACGGTTTATAAATATACAATCCATCAGGGTTTATAACTTGTATTTCTGTTGTATTGAAAAGATCCCAGTTAGAATATGGCCAGAAGAAATCTTCAACAGCGGAGAACATACTGCCGTCAGACATATTATGACCGTATAAAACTATATGTCGGTTGTTTGAGTAGATTTTATCCGTTCTGAAATCAGCGAAAATCGAACCATGCTTATTTTCGATACCATCAGGTGTCTTGGTAAGATATTGTTCATTATCGATACCTTGAACAATAAGATAATCGATTCGTGTACCGGGGATCTTTATCCAACCGATTGTATCTGGATATTTGCCTGTTTGTATTGCATCATTTAGTTTTTTCTTTAAATCCTGATATAAGCTTAATAATTCTGGTGGCGTGAAATCTATACCATCTACATCAGAACCGATCATCTCGTTAAGAGTCAGCGTTTTTGAATTTTTAATTGATACTTTTGCGGCGGAAAGAGCGCTTGTCCTATTAAATTCATCTTGAATCTGGTTATATATATTATTTGCTTTTATTGAATCAACATACCAATTTATAATTTTTATCCCTGAGAATATAAAAGTTCCTACACAAGCAACAAGAACTCCGGCTCTAATATATGTGGCTGCGTTGTTCTTTTTCTTTTTCTTTGGTATCTCAAAATAATCGATTTTATCAGAAGAGAAATTTTCTAAAGAGCTGAGAAATGATGCTTCTGAAGCGGTTTCAAATTTCGATAATTCATTTTCTGACGTTATTTCATTTTTAGTTTGGAAATCATTCTTTATCGGAAAAATGTTTTTCGTATTATCGGATTGTTTATCTTCAATCATTTCCAGAGTTATTAAATTATTACATTTCTCTTCTTCTGATATACAGTCTTCGATTAGAAATATTTCATCAGATTCGTTTTGGTGCTTTTTTTTGTTTCTAAGATTTTTTAACATAAAAGCTCCGTTTCTCTTGTTTTGCAAGGAAATAAATTCGAATTAATTCAACAGTATTATATTTGTCAGTATAGCATGAAGGACAAATCTTTGCTGTGAATAATTTGCACTGTAATTTGTACAGGTAGACAAAGTTATAAGGTGTGTATCTGCTTTTATATAACTACTCATATCTTTTTTCCCATAATATACCCCTTTATCATATATAGCTATAAGAAAGTTGATCCATTCATTCTCACTTGCAAAATCTTGTTTTACATAATTATCAAATTTTGTTGTTGCATATATTGAAAAAGGTTCGTAAATGTATATTGCATCAAGTGTATATATTCGTACTGTAGATTCATTATATAATTTCCATGCTCGATCGTCATGATTAAAAAAATCTTTGAGAGAGCCGAACATAGTTCTGTCAGTCATATTATGACCATACAGAACGAGATGCTTAACATTATCTATATCTTTGCTACATCTATAATCAGCAAAAATTGCTCCACTTTTAGTGTTTTCTCTGCCACCATAGGTTTTTGATAAGTACTCTGAATTGTTATCTGTTTGAACAACAGGGTAATCAACATTCGTATTTGAAATTTGAACCCAACTATAAAAATCATCGTTTAATTCTGAAATAGTAACAAGATTCTGTCGGATATTATTAAGATTTTCAATATCATCAAGAGCATAATCTATATCACATTCAGAAATATCAAGAAGCTCGCCAAGATTTCTTGAAGTAGTTTGATTTCCATCTTTTCCACGGTTTAATATACTAAGAATACTTTCATATTCTTTCTTTGCAGCAAACGAATCAATACCCCAGTCAATAAGCATTATAATCGAATATGCAAATACAGCCATAAAAATAATAAAAAACAAAAACCAAACCATTCCGAATCGTTTTTTCTTTTTCTTTGGAAGTCGTTTAAAATCTTCTTTTGAAAAATGTTTATTAAAGTTATTTGATTTATTATTACTTTTTATATCATCTCTTTTTTTGGTGTTATTATGAGTATGCTGATGGGTGTCTTTTTTATCACGAATAATTTCGATGCCATTGTTATCGGTTACCATATCTTCTATTAAAAAAACACGATGTCCGGTCGTTGTATTATAATTCTTATGTTTATTTTGGTTTGCTTTTTTCTTTAACATTTCTTTTGCTCTTCCGTTGAGTGTAATAAATTTTTAAGTATTATTTTGAAATAACAGTATATATGCATTATACAAAAATTAATTAAAAATATCAACAAAAATGTGAAAAGTTTCAAAAGTTGTTACATTTATAATTTAATTTTCAAAATTGGGTTGACTTTTATAGAAAATCGTATAAAATAAAATAGATTGGATTAATGTCCGCAATATTCTAAGAAAGTATGGTATTAATAATATGAGCTTAAAAGCAGTAAACAATTTAGAAACAAATAAATATGAACTTGAAATTGTTATCCCAAAAAAAGATTTTGATGATGCAATTCAAAAGGCATATCAAAAGAATGTTGATAAAATCAATGTTCCCGGATTCCGTAAAGGAAAAGCTCCAAAAGGTATAATTGAAAAAATGTACGGAGCATCAGTTTTCTATGATGATGCTATTGATATAGTTCTTCCCACACTTTATAAAGATGCTCTTGATGAATCTAAGTTAGAAGCAGTTGCAAGACCTGAAATAGAAGTAGCAAACATCGACGAAGACGGCGTTGTTGTCAAAGCAACAATATTTACGAAGCCTGTTCCCACCGTCGGTGAATATAATGGTCTGAAAGTTTCAAAGAAAGCTGTAAATGTTGAAAACAGCGAAATCGATGCTGAAATAAATGTTACTCGTGAACGCAATGGCCGCATGCTTACAGCTGAAGGTCGTTCAGCTGTAATGAACGACACTGTAGTATTTGATTTTGAAGGATTTGTCGACGGTAAAACCTTCGAAGGTGGAAAATCCGAAAACTTCTCACTTGTTTTAGGTTCAGGTCAATTTATTCCTGGATTCGAAGAACAAATGGTTGGACATAATGTTGGTGAAGAATTTGATGTCAATATATCATTCCCTGAAGATTATCATGTTGAAAACCTTAAAGGTCAGCCTGCTGTATTCAAAATAAAACTTCATGAGGTTAAGAAATTTGAACTTCCGGAACTCGATGATGATTTTGCAAAAGATGTATCGGAATTCGATACCTTTGTTGAATACAGAGACAGTATCAAGGCTAAGATAACAGATAGAAAAGAGAAGGCTGCTGATTCTGAACTTGAGACAATGATTGAAGATGCAATAGTTGCCATCACTGAAGTTGACGTTCCCAATGTTATGATAGAAGATGAGGTTGAACACTACATAAGTGATTATGATCAAAGGTTAAAAATGCAGGGCGGTTCGCTTGATATGTATTTTAAGTATACAGGTATGAACTTGGATCAGCTAAAAGAACAATTTAAACCCCGCGCTGAAAGAGCAATAAAATGCCGTCTGGCTCTTGAAAAAATTGCAGAAACCGAGAAGTTTGTAGTAACAGACGATATGTTTGAAGTTGAATACAAGAAGATTGCAGATTCATATGGTATTGATGTCGATACAGTAAAAAAATCTGTAACCGATGAAATGCTTGTCGGGGATATTAAAACAAGAATGGCATTTGACAAAGTCAAAGAAGCTGCTGAAATCACAGTTGAATAGTTGATATTTTAATGCAAATGAATAGTAAAAGCTATTCATTTGTTCAGTTTAACTCAGAAAGGAGTTTTATTATGTCATTAGTCCCAATGGTTATCGAGCAGACGAGCAGAGGTGAGCGTTCATACGATATTTTTTCACGTTTATTAAACGACAGAATCGTTTTTCTCGGTGATGAAGTCAATGATACAACAGCATCACTTGTGGTCGCTCAATTATTGTATCTTGAAGCACAGGACCCTCAAAAAGATATTTATTTATACATTAACAGCCCAGGCGGTTCAATCACATCCGGTATGGCTATTTATGATACAATGAATTTTATTAAGTGTGATGTTTCGACTATGTGTGTCGGCATTGCTGCAAGTATGGGTGCATTCTTACTTACAGCAGGTACAAAAGGGAAGAGATTCGCTCTTCCAAACAGCGAAATAATGATTCATCAGCCCTCAGCAGGCACACAAGGTCAAGTTACAGATATGAAAATTCATTTGGACAGATTTGTAAGAATACGTTCGAAGTTGAATGAGATGTTATCTCAAATGACCGGTCAGCCACTTGAAGTTATAGAAAGAGATACTGAACGTGATAATTTTATGACTGCTGAAGAAGCATTGAAATATGGTCTTATCGATAAAATCAGCGATAAGAGAATTTAAACGAGGAAAATCATATGCCCAAAAAGGAAATCAAAGGTTGTTCATTTTGCGGCAGGCCAAAAAATGAAATAACCGGTTATATATCTGGTATTGGTGATGCGGTAATTTGCAGTGACTGCATTCAAATAATGACACAAATGCTTAATGAAGGTCCTGCAAAAAATGATATATTGCAAACATCAGCAAAAGGATTATCCTTAACTACTTTACCGAAACCTATTGAAATTAAACAAATTCTTGATCTACATGTAATAGGTCAGGATGAAGCAAAGGTTGTTTTATCTGTTGCCGTATATAATCATTATAAAAGAATATTAAGCATTGAAGCAGATAAGAAGAGTAAATCAAAAGTTAAAGATGAAAATGATGTTGAATTGAGAAAAAGCAACGTTCTTCTTCTCGGTCCGACAGGTGTCGGTAAAACACTGTTAGCTGAAACACTTGCAAAGCTTCTTGATGTCCCTTTTGCAATTGCAGATGCAACAACCTTAACTGAAGCAGGTTATGTCGGTGAGGATGTGGAAAACATATTACTCAAACTTATCCAAGCGGCAGATTATAATGTTGCAAAAGCCGAACGCGGAATTATATATATTGATGAAATCGATAAAATTTCAAGACGCAGTGAGAATAGATCAATAACTCGTGATGTTTCCGGTGAAGGTGTTCAGCAGGCATTATTAAAAATAATAGAAGGTACAGTTTCCAATGTACCTCCGAATGGTGGAAGAAAGCATCCGCAGCAAGATTTTATTGAAATTGATACTCGGAATATTCTGTTTATCTGCGGTGGCGCATTTGATGGTATCACCGAAATAATTGATAAAAGGCTTGGTGGCTCCACGATTGGTTTTAGCGGTGAAATTAAACGATTTGATGATGATCGCAATAAAGACATTACTCCTCATGATCTCGTCAAATATGGCTTGATTCCTGAGCTTGTAGGACGTTTGCCGGTTGTTGTTTCGTTATCTGAATTGAACAAAGATGCGTTTGTCCGAATCTTATCGGAACCGAAGAGTGCACTCATAAAACAATACCAGAAGTTGTTTGAACTTGACAATGTTAAGCTTGAATTTACAAAGGCTGCGCTTGAAGCTATTGCTGATAAAACCATTGAGTTAAAGACCGGAGCAAGAGGGCTGAGAACAATCATGGAAAAAATTATGACAAATTTGATGTTTTCAACACCTTCAGATTCAATCAAGTCAGTAAAAATAGATGAAGATACTGTAATTAATGGTACAGAACCAACAATAATCAAAAAACCAAAGAAAAAGGCAGCTTCAAATTAAGCTGCCTTTTTAACACTATATCTGAGAGGCTTTTATACGAATGATAAAAAATCTGTCTCTATATATACATATACCGTTTTGTAAAAATCGCTGCCATTATTGCGATTTTTACTCAAATACAGATTGCAGCAATGAATTGCAATCAAAGTATACAAAAGCTTTGATTACTTCAATGAATGTACCCATAGATAAAATGGAATACAGCATTGATACAGTCTATTTTGGCGGTGGTACTCCGACGATGCTAGATGCTGAGAATCTTGTGAAGATCATAAAGAAGATTCAATCATCATTTAATTTATCAGATGATTGCGAGATAACCGTCGAAACAAATCCGAACAGTGCAAAAGAAAACGAATTAAAAATA
Source organism: Clostridiales bacterium GWF2_38_85 (assembly GCA_001797275.1). GTDB lineage: Bacteria > Bacillota > Clostridia > Oscillospirales > CAG-382 > GWF2-38-85. The sequence continues at coordinate 187,954 of MGOY01000032.1, forward strand.
CTCAAGGATAACGGGGTAAACAGAATTAGTATTGGTCTTCAAAGCCTTAATAATGACATACTTGCCGATATTGGCAGAACACATAATTCCGATGATTTTTTTTCTTGCTTTAATGCAGCAGTAAATGCAGGGATTAAAAATATTTCTGTTGATATAATGTATGGACTGCCGGAGCAAAGTTCAAATGATTTATTTGATACAATAAATAAAGTCTTGGCATTGGGAGAAAAAATTAAACATATCTCGCTTTATGGTCTTAAGCTTGAAGAGGGAACAAGGATGTATAATAAAAGGAACTCATATGAATTCCCCGTTGAAGACGAAGAAGCCGATATGTATTTTGAAGCATGTGAATTATTACGAAACAATAAATTTGAACATTACGAAATCTCAAATTTTGCACGATCAGGATATCGTTCAAAACATAATTTAAAATACTGGACCTGCGGCGATTTTCTTGGTTTCGGTGCTTCGGCGCATTCAAGATTTTTAAATAAACTTTTTTATATCGAACCGGATATTCACAATTTTATTGAGTCAGCATTTAGCGGGAAAAATATTTTTGAAATCAGCAACTACAATGACGTAAATACTCTGACAGTTGAAGAGATTAATGAAGTTTATATTATGATGTCGCTGAGAACCTCTGACGGTCTCAATCTTAAAAAAATAAATATCACAGATAGTTTTTTTGCTAAAATTCAAAAATATATTAATGCAGGATTTATGCATATTGAAGGGGATAATTGTTGCATGACTGAAAGAGCATTCTATATTTCAAACTCAATTTTAGCTGACCTTATCTGAAACATATTACAACTTCTGCATATACTTATATAAAGCGTTCTATTATTATATAAAATACTTTAATAAAGTCTTTTATAATGATGGTACGCTTAATTTATTTAATAAGTGAGGAATATATATGTGTGGTATAGCCGGAGTGACAGGAAAAACATATAATGAAAATCAATTTAATCTTTTTTCTGATATGCAATTAAGCCTTATAAACAGAGGACCGGATTCACAATCAATGTATATAGACAGTAATATTGCATTGCTGCATACAAGACTTTGCGTAATTGATAAGGAAAACGGCAGGCAGCCGATGATTTTTGAACAAGGATATAAAAAGTTTATAATTGTTTACAACGGTGAGTTATATAATACAGCAAAAATAAGAAATGAACTTATCAAGACTGGGTATGTTTTTAACGGATATTCCGATACAGAGGTATTATTGAAAGCTTATGTTGAATGGGGCCAGAGTTGTCTCGGAAGGCTGAACGGTATTTTTGCTTTTGCCGTATGGGAATGTCATAATAAATGTTTATTCTTTGCACGAGATAGAATGGGAGTCAAGCCATTTTTCTATACGGTAAAAAACAACACCTTTATATTCGGATCAGAAATTAAAGCAATATTAAAGCACCCACTTATGAGTGCAAAAATTGACAAAAATTCTATTGCAGAGCTTCTTTTAATTGGTCCTGGCAGAACGCCCGGATATGGCGTTTTTGTCGGTATTAATGAATTGCCAAGAGCATGTTATGGTTATTTTAACGCTGATAACCAATTATTAATTAATAATTATTGGAGTATTAAAGATTCATTATATAAAGATTCTTTAGGCGAAACAATAGACAAAGTCAGGTTTCTTGTAACCGATGCAATCAAAAAACAGCTGATTTCTGATGTTCCTATTTGCACATTCTTATCCGGAGGACTTGACTCAAGTATAATTTCATCTATTACAGCAACTCATTGCAAAGAAAATAATATTCCATTCAAAACTTTATCGGTAAATTATAAAGATAATGATAAAAATTTTGTCTGCAACAAATACCAGCCGAACAGTGATGCCGAATATATCAAAGTAATGAATAAATACCTTGATATCGAACATATAGAAATTATGCTTGATACCCCGATGCTTGTTGAAGCTTTATATGACGCGGTTGAAGCACGTGACTTACCTGGGATGGCTGATATTGATTCCTCATTATTGCTGTTCTGCCGTGAAGTAAAGAAATATTGTACTGTTGCCTTGTCGGGAGAATGTGCAGATGAAATATTCGGTGGTTATCCCTGGTACACTGACGAAACAGTCAGAAATAGAAAAGGATTCCCATGGTCTCAATCAAATGAGTACAGAGCATCCTTTATAAAAGATGAATTTCTGAAGGAAATCAATTTTGTTGAATATGTAAATAAAAAATATAACGAAAGTATCAATAAAGCACATATAAATCAGGATAATACAGAATATACAAAGCAAATGAAACAGATGATGACGCTCAATATTGATTGGTTTATGCAGACACTGCTTGATAGGAAAGACAGAATGAGTATGAGAAGCGGACTTGAAGTCAGAGTGCCGTTTTGCGATCATAGAATAACAGAATATCTGTATACAGTTCCATGGCAAATTAAATATCTGAATAATAATGAAAAGGGGCTTCTTAGAGAAGCCATGAAAGATATATTACCAAATGAAATTTTACAGCGTAAAAAAAGTCCATATCCGAAAACACACAATCCAGATTTTTTGATTGCGGTAACAAAAGAACTTATGAATATATTATCTGATAATTATAATCCTATACTTCAAATATTGAAAAAAGATAAAATTAAAAATTTAATTGAAAAAGAGGGAAGCGGTGTCCCATGGTACGGACAGTTGATGCAAAAACCTCAGATTATCGCATATTTTATACAATTAAATTATTGGCTTAAAAAATATAAAGTTGAGATAATATGACTTATATAAAGCTACCAAATGAAATGCTATAATATTTCATTTGGAATATGTATCAGCTTAAAATATTAATTAAACATTGTAAATCATAATTCTGTAAACATACTGAGCTATTATATTGATAAATATGTTTGAAGATGGATATGCTGATTCGTAATTGACATACCCATCAAATATTTCTGCCTGTTTACTGCTGTTACCATATATCCAATTTCGTTTTATACAAAATCTTATAGAGCGGTCAACCGATTCTATACTGCAATTATAATATTTTGCACAAGCAGGGTATATTTCTTTTGTCAAAGAGGCTTCAGCATCGTTTTCTAATATGTACATTATACAGAATTTTATATAGTTACACCCACAAAGTTGATGAGTAATACCTAAATCATCTATAATTTTATCGATGCAACTTTTCATATTGAATTTCATACTATCCATCATAATATAACATACTCCCCTGCAAGTATGAATATATTTTATACTATATATTATATTTTATCAATATATAATTGAATAATATATAAATTTCAGCAATTTTTATAAAATAAATGATGAATTTATGTTCATTTGTGCTATATTATTATTTTAAAATGCTGTTATTATAATTACATTAATAATGTATTATGTTAATATATATGATAATATAACATATTGTCTTAATTAAGCATGTGACATAATCTGAATATTAAGTATTGCATAAAATAAAACCTTGTGATATACTTTAATTATTAATCAAGGGGGATTTATATGAAATTTAATAAAATAATTACGATATTTATTGTTACTTTGATAATTATTTTTAGTATAAACTCCATTATTACCTTTGCTGCATCTGCTGAATGTAATGAAGCAAAATTTGTTGTTGAATTACAGTTTGATGGTAGTGCAATAATTACTGAAAGCTGGGAATTTACATCATCTGGAGAGATAACCCGTTTTTATCGAGATATTAATATTCCTGATGATTCAACTATCAGCGATATAACAGCGAAAGATGGCTTTGGTAATGATTTTATTAAATTAGATTCTTTAGATATTTTACGTCCTTCAGGATATTTTGCTTATGAAAATCAAGGTAATAATGTTCATGTTGAGTTTTATACAAAATTAATAAATTCATCAAAAACCTTTGTCCTATCATATAAACTAAGTAATTTAGTCATCAAACATAACGACATTGCTGAATTTTATCATATGTTTTTAAATACTAACATGGAATATGGAACTATTGATGTGGTTCAAGCTGTTGTAATAATTCCAACTGGAGCGCAAAAAAGCGATTTACGAATATGGGCACATTCGCCTGTAAAAGGTGTTTCAGCAATTGATACCGAAACAAAGTTTTCATATTACAGTGAAAATGTACCTTCTAATGAATATACTGAGTTAAGAATTCTAATGCCATTATCGCTTTTTCCTGATTCAACAAGACTTTCAGGCGAAAATAGATTTAATGCTATCGTTGCCGAGGAAGCCAATTTAGCAGAGAATACATCATATTCAAACAATAATAATGATTCAGATTGGTTTAGTAATTTTCTTGGTAATATACTTGGTATAGATTCAGCAACAGTTGAAGTTATAAAAAGTATTTTTATTATAGCTATACCTTTTACTTTCTTTGCTTTGACTGCATTTTTGTCAAAGAAGAATAATGGAAGAAGTCTTTCAAACAATATAAAAAGATTTTATAAGCCTATCAATAATCCTCAGTATTTCCGTGAGCTGCCTTCTGATGTATCACCTGCTGAAGCTGCACAGTTGCTAAGATTTATTGGTAAATTAAAAACATCAACATCATCGCAATACAGTGCGACGCTTCTTGATTTGAATGTTAAAGGATATATAAATGTCGATTCGATTAAGAAGGATATAATTATTACATTTAACGAAAATGTTGATCCAAATTCCATGCTGACACATGAACGTTCATTATGGAACATCCTACAAGATGCTTCAAAGGGAAATAACCGATTAACTGTTAAAGAGCTGACAAGATATATAAAATCTCATGCATCAACAGTACAATCTCTTCTACGGAACTTTGACAATCATGTGAATGAGTATTTATCGGATAAAAATTATTTTATTTATGAGAATCATTCGAGGATTAACGAGAAGGTGTTCCAAAATAAAGAGAAGTCTGATATAAAAAAATTAAACATTACACTGACTGCAATCGGTACTATTTTTTTGATAGCAGGTATGTTCTTAGGTTACGGTATAATTTCCTTAGTTGGAATCATTGTATTTATAATCATTTTAGTACTTTACAGTAGTAGAAAAGACAAAAAATATCTTGCTCAAAAGGGCGAAGACGAGGCTGCATTATGGGCTGCTTTCGTAAGGTTCCTTGAGGATTTCACTATGTTTGAAGATCGTGAAATACCTGAGATAAAAATATGGGAAAAGTATCTTGTATATGCAACTGCTGCCGGTGTAAGCAAGAAAGTTTTAAAGAAAATTCCGATTCTTTATCCGGATATTGACCAGACACAGCTTAACCAGGGTACATTCCTTTATATTATGATGAGTGATATAAACAGGTCATCTAATTTATTCGGTTCAAGTACTGAAAACTTAATCGGAGCATTATCAGTATTCGAAAACGCTACTCAAGCTGCCGTTAACTTCAATAGTGCTTCATCAGGCGGAGGAGGTTTTGGTGGTACATCATCCTTTGGCGGTGGTGGAGGATTCAGTGGCGGCGGCGGTGGCGGCATCGATTAAATAGTAAATATAAATTATAAATAAGAAAGGGAAATTAATATGCCATACATCATAGCAGGCGGTATTATTGTATTAATTATTTTGTATGTTATTTCAACATACAACAGGCTGGTAAACGAAAGACTTAAGGTCGGCAATCAGTGGAGCCAGGTCAACATTATATTAAAGCAAAGAACTGATTTGATACCCAACATTGTCAATACAGTTTCAGGCTATGCAAGCCATGAGAAGGAGATTTTCAACAACCTTTCCGAAGCAAGAGCACGCAGTATGTCTGCCAAAACTCCTGCCGATGAAATGAAGGCAGCCGGTGAAATGTCAGCAGCTCTCGGCAGATTGTTCGCAGTTGCGGAAGCCTATCCCGATTTAAAAGCAAATGTAAACTTTCTTGAGCTTCAACATCAACTAACATCAATCGAAAAGAAAATAGCAGATTTCAGACAGTTCTACAATGATATTGTTATGAGATACAACAAACTTATAATTACTATTCCTTCGAACATCATTGCTTCAATGTTCAAATTTGAACAAAAACCTTTCTTCCAGATAACAGAAGCTGAAGCAAAAGTACCCGAAGTAAAATTCTAATATTAATTCAGAATCACTCGAAGTTATTAACTTCGAGTGATTCTTTGTAACACTTACTGATTTATGATAGTGGACTTAAAAATTGGCTCTGTTTCAATAGATGAGGTGAAGAAACCCTGTAAGAATTTGTGGAATCCGGAGCAACAATTGAACTGTACCCTTGCCTTTTGGCATAAATTCATCATAAGAAACAATAAATCCGAACGCATCTCCAATAATGGTTAGATGGTTCGGATTATATTGCTTTGATGCGAGTGTTCATAACAAACTTGAAAAAATCACTATTTTTACGGCAATCATGTACATATTCCAGCGCGCACATTTGTGATTTTTCGGCTTTCTTCGTACAATTAAGATACACAATACGAAGGAGGAATCGACTATGCAAAAGAAATATCATATTTACCTTGATGACTATGAACGCAGAATCATGGTGAACTGTTTGTCGGAAGGCAAGCATAGTGACCCGGTGGATGAAATTCTGCTCAAAGTTATCGATGCACCCACGAAAAAAATCAAAGTCATTCACAAGGAGGGTTGAACATGGAGAAGCATATCATAGATGAAAAAACCGGAATTCCGTATACTTTGATCGGGCATTATTACTACCCGTTCGGCGACTTTCCGAACGATGAACCGGAGGAAAAACCTCTCGGCATTTGGGGACGGCGCCATTTGCGGTATATCTGTCAACACAAACGAATCCTTTACACTTCGCTGCTGACATCAGGCAAACTAAATAGTTATCTTGCGGATATTAACCGGCAAGCGGAAGAAATGCTTTCTCGGTTGGTAAAGCAACTTGCCGAAAAGGAAGGCGTTACCGAGCAACTTAAAGCCACTAACCAAATGGCTTGGGTAGGTGCCATGAATAATATTCGTAATGCAGCAGCAGAAATCGTAAACCAAGATATAATTTATAAATAAACTATCGCCCCACAAATTTCATTTATTCTGAAATCTATGGGGCGATATATAATAATACTACTTTATAACTCCGTCTTACGAATCGATTACAAGAACCATCGGCGGTGTTTTATTGCTATTATCAATAAAATCACCTTTTTCAATAGCTTGTTTTATTGTAGCCATTGGAATAGCATAGCAGGCGTATTTTCGAAATTCCGTGATGCGGTTTTCCAGATGTGATGGTATTGGCAACTTTATTTTAGAAAGTTCGCTTCGCAGCGGTTCTGTCAGTACTTCCGTTAGTTTATACATGTATTCGATGCGAAGCTGATCCATTTCAAGATATTCCGATTTTTGAATGACGGGAATATTTACTGACGGCTTGTCGTTTACATATTTGAATATACCGCATTCGGCGAGGTGTGGAATCGCTTGTAAATACAGCGGATCAAAGGTGACAGCATCTATCGGAATTCCCTTATAAATCAGATACACAAGAGCGCATAGTTTATCATCGTGGATTTCCACCGGTCCACGCTCATATCTGTTTAAATCGGGTTGTGTATCGTAAACATGCAGGCACACCGATTTTTCGCTGAGAAAATTCTCATATTCAGAACGCCGTTCACCGCCATAGGTATAATACCTGAATTTATAATTTTCAAAGACAAAGTTCAGCGGATATCGGCTACCCATAGCAATCCATTTGCCGCCATCCGGACGAAGTGGAAATTCTTCTTCTGCCGGAGCAAATTGGCGCTCGGCTGTGAAAATGCCTGTGGAGAAGATATGAAGAATGTAATAGTAAGCACATTTGCCTTGCCACACAGTCGGCATTTCTTGATACCATTGAAATTTTTCAAGCGATTTTACAGCTTCTTTAATGCATTTCCAGATTTCATTGTAATGCTTCGCTGAAAAATCTATCTGATAATCCAAGACTCCAAGAATCTCTTCAGGTGTAGTGATCATAAAGTCTGTAAATACTTTATTGCCTGCTCTTGTCATGAGCTGTCCGACGACCAGATCGTCTACTGCCTTTTCAATATATGCCGTCGGAATTCCAAGAGCACGTGCTATTTCTACTGGGGTTAAAGGCTTTTCATAAGCTGCAATAAGAATGTTTTGCTTCATCATATCATCAGTAACAAGCGACCAAGGCTCACCATTCAAGCCCATTCTTCCATTGCAACTGACATCCAACTTTTCGGGTTGATAACTTTGTTTTTCGTAAGATTCCATCTCATCAAATCCTTTCCGCATTTGCTCTCTGCCATAAGCCAGTCGTGATAGCACCGTCCCTTTGGGTAGACCTGATTTGTCGGCAATATCCTGCACCTTTTCACCGTAAAGATAATGGCGAACAATCACCTCACGGTACTTTTCGGCAAGATAGGCTACCTCACGCCGTACCGTCTCAGCGTTCGGTTTGCTATCTTCTTCGGCATCGTCGATTGGCTCCGCTTCTTCCGGAATAAAATCGATGCTGACAGTCGGAAGCTTGTACTTTTTTCTGAGCATATCATAATACTTGTGATTCAAAACGGAGGACAGCCAGGCTTTTGTGTTATCAACAGCCTTATCATATCTCAGTGCTACCAGTAACACTTCTTGCGTCAGATCTTCTGCATCCTCCAGACTTCTGCATTTCTTCAACGCGATCGAGAACAAATACTCCATATGTTTTTCAATTTCGGTTAAGTACATTCGTACACCTCTTTTTGAAAGCTTTCACTTATTAGTCGCAGATTTTGGATTTGATTCGATGGAATTTAAAAAATTATGTCGTCCAACAAAGCAGATGGCATGGTGATGCTTATTTCTTTTCAACCGGAATCCAAACCTCATAATATCTGTTTTTATTCCGCATATCATAATCCGTCCAAAGATGATAGATTTCAACAATCAGGTTGCCTTTTTGCTTGTACTCCGAGTTTGGCAGCCATGAATCAAAAATAAGTTCAAACAGCTTAGGAAATTCTTCCCACGCAAGCCCTCCACACTCTGTCTTGAAAGCTGCATAAGTCCCTGACAGAATGATATGCTTTTCAAGTGCATCATTTTTTGTATCTGCTTTTGCTCGTGCAATTGTGTATTTACCGTCTTGCCAAATACCGTACCACACACCGTCATAGGAATGGTTTGACGGTTGGTTCCAGCAACCTTCGCATATTTGTCCGGGTACAAAGTCGCATTCTTCCGACCACATGATATGTCGTAATTCTTCTCTTGTTTTGTACCCCTGTCCGTCAAACAGCTTTGACACGCCGTAAACTTCGGTTTGCGGGGTATCAATAATTCTGAAATCCATTTCCTTTGCTCCTTTTATCATAATGTAGAAGGAAGCAGGCGGATATATCTTTAACGATTCATGTGAATTTCGTGCCAGTGTCGGCGTAATACCATGCTGCCGAATGAATGCTTTAGTAAAAGCATCTGCGCTGTCCCAGCCATATTTCACTGCAATATCAATTACTTTTGAATTGCTGTTTTGCAGTTCATATGCTGCAAGTGTTAGCCTTCTGCGGCGTATGTATTCATTCAGCGTCATACCGGTCATGTAACTGAAAAATCGAGTAAAGCTGTCTTTGTTCACGCAGGCTATTCTGGCAACCGCATCTAAATCAACTTCATCACATAGATTTGATTCAATATACATGACGGCAGAGTTGAGTTGTTTTAACATATCCATCCGTTTCACCTCCCAATTATGATTTTAACAGGAGCAGAATAAAAACATCCGACTTTTTGTGGGCAGGAATCAACAAACAACAGTATTACAATCATTGAATTCCGCAAAGCGTTTCAGACATCGCTCGACGGCAAACGCAAGAGTTTTTGTTTGTCTTACGCCATCCTCGTACCAACGGTTGTTTATCGCCTCTACGCGCCCGACAAATCGGCCGCCGTAAAGAATCGGCAGAACATATGCGCCATATTTCCGTTTTTCGTCGGGTGTATAGATCTCCCAGCTGTATTCAAAGCCGAAGATCGTTCTGATAAGCTGCTTGTCCCACAGAAACGGATCAAGAGGAGCTATCAGCTCACAGCGCGGCTTGAAATCGGAGGTTGACAGCACTTGATTAAGGAGCGGCTTGTTTTCGGTCAGGTAGTAAAGTGTGTTTTTCAAGCCGTCGACAGTCAGTTCGGATATCGTCCCATCATCCGACAACATACTGAAAATTCGATGACGGTTTTCGGTAGTCAAGTTCCACACGTTGTTCGAGAAGCCGGACGGTCGATCCCAAATAAGCCCCGCGGCACCTATCCTGTGCAACATACGCCATTTCTGATACTCGAAATCATCCGACAGCGGTTCGGGAGCGTTTAATATCTCGGCGGGGATGTACCGCCGGGCAAGGTCGTAATATTTACGGCTTCCTTTTTTATGATGGATAACCAGCTCGCCTGTGGAATAAAGCTGCTCGAGCACAGACCGCGCGGTGTTAGACTCGCCGCCCCAATTACCGCTCCAATGAATTTGTGAATGCCAGCGCATTTTACCGGTCAGCGGCAATTCTTCGGCACTTACAGCGCCGTTTCTTTCGATAAATTCCTTTGCCTGTTCCTCAAGTTCTGACAGTCCTTCGAACTTTTTACCACCCGCGCGAGCCGCTTTGCGGTAACGCTCAAAATACGGCCAATACTCCGTTGGGATAATCGAGAGTTGCTTGTCCGGATAATCAAACAGTGCTCTGTCACAGTACAGCAGCTCGGAAAGAAACTCCTTCTTAAAGCCCTTGACCCGCGATTGGAGCGTCAATTCAGCCATTTTCCCGCAAACATCGACCGGGTCGAACTGAATACAGCCAGCCTGCCTGACATATTCAAGCGCACCCTGCTTGCCGGTGAATTTGTGTTCGCCGAGTAAGCTTTGTTTTAAAAGAATAAATCGGCGGGCTTGTTCTTTGGTAATATTCAATTTCATACTTCTCGTTTATCTTGCGGTTTATATGCTACCCCGTCGATCATGCACAGGCACTCCGAATCGAGAAATTTGCTTGTCGAGGTCATTCTCGCCGGGAAGCAGCCCTACTCATAAAAAACCTCTATTGCTCCGTCAAAATCCGACAAGTCATATCGTTCAGTGTTGCACCTGCCTGAGCTAACGTGTTTTTTGCACGCTCAAAAACGGCTCTCATTTGGTGTGTGATATCTCTTTTGTCAAAGCCACCCGCGTGATGCGCAAGATAAATAAAATTCCCGGCAACGACACAGGACGGACAGGTCTCGTCCCCACAATGTGTCGGCATTCTTTTTATATTTGATGTTTCCATAAAATCCACTTCCGTTATTTGATGACATTATTATAACAAAGCAATTACGACAGCAGCATGTCATAGTTTTTGATATAAAAATAAAATATTTTTTGCAGCCTCAAATACACGCGCTCTTATATGTTCCGGTGAAATGATTTCAACTCCGTCGCCAAGCGACAGCAACGTACCGAACCAAAAATGCTCGCTTTCGATAACATACAAGGTCATGTCGCAGTCGCCGTTGTCGTATTCGCACGTTATCTTGCCGTTCAGGTATTCAACGGCTTTTGCCCGTGCTTCGGCTTTACAGCGGACGGTTATTTCGGTGCATTGCTGCGGAATATTGTCATCGCTTTTTTGCAATATTTTTTCCGCACTTTCGTGTTCTTTTACGAAATCTCCGTCAACAATTTCAGCGTTTCTCATCCGAATGAGCTTGTAGGTTCTGTAATCGTTCTTCACTCTCGAATAAGCGAGCAAATACCACGCGTACCAGCGATACACGACGGCGATAGGCTCAACGGTATGGATTCGTGTGACATTGCCCGCGTTGGTATACTCAAAGCTGACGGGACGCTTTTCCCGAACGGATTCCTCAAGCGTTTGCAGCAGCCGAGTATCGCCCTCGCGTAGAACAGAAAAGTCAAGAATGATACTGTTTTTAGGATTATCGGCAAGTGAGGTAATTTTCTCCATGGTTGCATTAACTTTGGAATCACCCATGGCTGAGGCAAAGCCCTTGAGGGCTGTAAGTATAAAGGAATAGTCGTCTTTTGTCACTGTATGCTTATCCATACGATAGCTGTCCGGTAGATAATAACCGCCGTTCGCTCCGGTTTCTGCTACAACGGGTATTTCAGCTTGACAGAGTGAGTCTATATCCCGAGACACCTCAAATTTATGGGAAAGCTCCGCTGCGGTGGTTTTTCCATGATTCAATAAGTATACGGTTATGGCGTATAATCTATCGGTTTTCATAATTCTTCTCTCATAAATCGTGCCGGGCTTCTACCGTAATTCTCGGCTGTAATTGTTTCGATAATTTCGTCATGGCGCTCCTCTGCATTGGGCAGGTCGCAGACAACATCATTCAAATCATACGGACCATTTCGGAAATGACCGACGGAAGCTCCGTGAAACTCGCCGTCAATCAGCAAATATTGCAGCGGTTCATGGTCATACGGAAGGTTCTCATACAGCGGTTTGAATTGCTCTTTTAACATATGCTCGTTAGATTTATAAAGAAAATCATTACGGTGGATGGCATATACAAAATGAAGTGGCTTGTCAGTATATGATTGCAGAAAATTTGCATCGCTTTTGAGCATATATCCGTTATCAACCAAACACAATATTCCGTCTGAAACAAGATCGTTTATCGCCGCCTTAATTTCCTTTTCCGGCAGTTTATAAAAGGACTTCGCCATTGTGGTGTCAAACAACACATGACGGTAAGAGAAACGTTGCAATATGATTTTGAGTGCTTCATGCCGGGTGTATTTTCGCAAATTTACATCAGGAAAAGCTTCCGAAAACTTATACCAACCACGATCCCACTCACCATCATACTGATCCTCATAAATCAAAAACGCTTCCTGCAAGCGGTGAAGCACAGGTGTGATTTCCTTGACAAGCATTCCTGTTTCTTCCTTCATTTGCTGAATGTTCAGCGGCCCCTCACGCTCGATCAGCTCCAAAATGCGCAGATGTTTTTCGGTAGGATTTTTCAAGGGCTTAATATAAAGTGTCGCAAACAGCTCCAAATCCGAAGGCTCTATCCAACCGAGATTACCGCCTGCAAATCTGCCTTTAATCAGCTCACGCTTCGCCTGACGCTGACGGTTGAATTCAATGTCGTTAAAATCCGCACGGAAACTAAGCGACGGCGGATCACCAAAGCCGTTCCAATAAACATTCTGCCCCGGTTGCATATCACGGTAAAGCTGTATGTATTTATCTTCGGTTGCTTTGCGGGTCAGATGTTGTCGCTCCATGCGCAGGGAGATGATTTTGTTTCTCACTTAATATTCTCCTATAACTTTACATATCTCTTTATGTATTCCATCATATGATGAATGTTTCCTTCACCGGCAAAACGCTTTACATTAGAGAAATCCTCGTTTGAATTTACCCATAACAGGTCGTTTTCCTCTCCGCTGACTTCCACTGGAGATGTTAGCACGCCGTAATAAACCTCCAGCAATATACCGCTTTCTATATAAGAAAAATCCATTAGGTGAAATAATGTTATATTTTCTTTTGATATGGATGTTTCTTCATAAAGCTCACGGTAAGCAGCTGATTCGTAATTCTCTCCAAATTCTATCTTTCCACCGACAAAATTCAAAATACCTTTATATGGTTTTTTTCTTCGGGAACACATCAGTACCTTCTGTTTATCAGGACTGAAAACGATTATTATGTTATATTGTTTCACGATTGCTCCCCTAACATTTTTATTAATTTATTCAGTCTGTTTTGCTTCGTTTCGTCTTTTCTCGCAACCTCGATAAAATTCACCTGTTCACGCTTTAAGTAATCCGGCTGTTTCAAATATTGCTCTAACACACCGCTTTCTTTAAGAGCTTTTTCTATGTGAGCAGGCACAACATATTTGCGAACCTTAGTATCTTTTTCCAAAGTAACATGAACCGTGTCGCCGATGTCTTTGCCGACTGCTTGTCTTATAAATTCGTTGTAAACTAAGTAATGACCGTTTCTCGACGGAAGCAAGGTATGATCAAAGCTATGTCCGTCTACCGTTATCAGAACTGGGATGTTACCCTTTGAGCTAAATTCTTTTACCGCTTCATAAGGAAAGTAGAAAACGCTCCATTTGATTTTACCTTCAAGCTGTTTGATTTCGCTGTCAAATTCATATTTCATTTTTACAACTCTTTTCGCATGACGATACGATCGTCCTGTTCTGCCACTTTAATAAATCCGAGCTTCTCATATAACCGGATAGGACCGGGATTATCCCATTCGAATCGCTCGCTACGCTCGACTGGGAAACCTTCGACGGCAATATAATCGGCTGCTTTTGCATCATCAATAACACGTTGTAAAAGGGTTGTTGCCACACCTTTTCCACGAAATTCAGGGGCAATTTCATAACAGACCACAGCTTTTACACGATTTTCTGCCGGCTTGTAGAATTGCGTAAAATTGCACGATTCGATGGGAAAGTTGGATTTGTCATTACAGTTGCACCAGCCAATTGATATACCGTCAGCATATGCCAGATATCCTTGCAAAACTCCGGTTTCAATCTGTGCCTCTGCAATTTTTCGAGCCACACGCCCGATGTCAGCTCCAGATATATTTTCATATGCTGCTTTAGCTTGTTCTTTGGTCATCTGATAGGGCTGGCAATAGCACCGATAAGGGGAGTTGTCGGTGAATGCCCGATTTTCGAAAAAGTCGAAGTAATCATCGGCAAGCTCTGGTGTAAGTGGTTTTATAATTATGTTCATTTTTATTCTCCCCTCAAAACTCAATATCATATCTTGTGCCATGATTAAAAAGCACTGCATCAGTCAGCTTTATTTTCAATAAACAAGTATTTTCATCTTCTTCGTTTGTGTGTCCATTATCATACCACTCGTCAAAAACTGTTCGAAGTTTTGACATCATTTCGCTATTTTTTTCATCACGCACCCAACCGAGATTTTCACCAATAGCGTTTGCTGTAAACCACTCACAACAGATTGCAATTTGAGGATTTTTGTTTATTTGCTTAATTTTATTTGATAAAGCATATGTAACCGTATAAAACGCTCCATTTTCATAATAACTATTAACGATTCTTACAGCAGGGTGATTACCATCAATAGTAGCAACAGACAAAAGCGTGTCATGTCCAAAACGCCTGTCCATTATTTCTTCTACTTCTTTTGTTATTTTCATTTCCTATTCTCCTTTGCCCATTTTTTGCATTGCTGTACTCTCGCACCTGGAGGGTTGTCGCCGTGATCGGGATCGGTGTAGGAGTATGCGTGGAGCTTGCCGCAGGTGGTTTTGTCGCAGGTGTCACATGGTGTGAAGCCGTTTGCATCCTTCTTTTTACAGTCACTTACACCACAATGCTCGGGAATATCAGGGCATTCGCCACAGTGCGTAAAGCCCTTATCCTGACAGCATTTTGCCACAGGACATTCGCCGTGAAACGGGTGTCCGTTGGTTTCTATGCAACCACCGCAACCGCAGCTTTCTTTGTAGTCGCAACTTCCGCAAAGCAGACCGCATCTTGATTCGATTTTACTCATAACAAATCCTCCGTTTTAATTAAATATGCACCAGTGCACACCGAATTTATCTATAAGTGCGAACATGCATTTACTAAAAGGACATTCACCAATGGGGCCTACGATTTTCGCACCATCTTTTAACACTTCATAAGCGTGGTTTACTTTTTCAGCTTCATTTTCTTCAAAGTGAAAACAAAATTGCATATTATTTCCGATGATAATATCATCCGTTGATTCTGAAATGGCAAGTATCTGACCGTAGGAATTCAGCTCCACATGCGCACAGCTTCCATCAGAATTTCTCCAGTCGTTACCTATTGTCGCATTAAAAGCTTTTTGATAAAGTTCAACCGCTTCTGCGCTATTTTTGACATACATCTGCATCATTGATCTTTTCATAAATACCCTCCGTTTTTGATTTTATCATACCACACTAAACACGACAACAGTATGTCATGTTTATATTATATTAAAGGTTATATTTATCCTTAAATTCTATTCTTGCAAGATTGGTGATTCTATCAATAAATTTACCCTTTGCGTCGGTGTAGCCGTCACGGTCATGCGCGTACTTTTCTTTTAAGGTAAGCTTCAGTTTTTCATACTCTTTTGATGTTTCGGGGTGAGTTATAAGATAATCACGGAAATACAACTCCCCATGGTCACCAATATTTCGCACATGAATATGAAATACTTGCCCCTCAAAACCCGTTGCTCCATAACCTTTTAGATACACAATAATATCTTTTGGCGGTGTGTTTACAACATATCCTTTGTCAACCATAATCTCGGTTATTGCTGTAATGTCAGTGCTTTCTTTGATTTCAAGAAGAATATCCACCGTTGGCTTTGCCATAAGTCCTATAACGGCAGTGCTGCCGATGTGGCTGATACGCAAAACTGCATCACCGAAAATCTCTTGTAAAAATGCCTTTTCTTCCTCGTAATACTGTTTCCATTTAGGATTGTGTTTTTCTATTATTATCGGATAAAGTCTACCAAGCCTTTCTGCTTCACTTTTTGATGTAATATCAGTGAACTCATTACTCATGGTAGTTATCCTCATACTTTCCCTTAATCTTTTCAATCTCCGTTTTCATCTTTTCTACCATCTCGGGAGGATCAATCACTTCTACCTTGTTGCCAAAGCCAAGAAACCACAGCACCGCTTCATCAGAATTGGTAAATCCCCATTTAGTATACAATCTGCCGTCATCCATAACGGTAAAGGAGTCAGGACCGTATTCCTCCACAAGGCGGTATTTTATCGACGGATCGTAAAGTGTTGTAATCAGGTAATCATCTGTCATATGGCTACCAAACTGCTTCTTTTCATCGGGTATTTCACGAAGGCTATATGGTTCGTCAGTGACGCTCAGCTCCCATAATCTGCGCAGCTTATACATGCGAAAATCCTGTCGTTCTCGGCAAAATCCGAAGACATACCAATCCGACCATTTGAACACGATCAGATACGGCCGAACACGGATTGCCGTCTTGATTTGCTCGATTTTTAAGGCAAGAGCATCCTTATAAAAGGAGGACAAGTCAATCATCATATGATCAGACAACCTAACGGCAGTCTCACCACCGATTTTACTTGCAAGCTTGTCCGCACTTGACGAGTTGGAAACGCTGTCAAGAGATTTTAGCCCTGTGAATATTGCCGATAGCTCCTCCTCTGTAAACACTGTTGTGTCAAGGCTAAAGCCATCCATGATGGCAATACCGCCGCCCGAACCCTGCATCGTCACAATCGGAATACCAGCCTTGCAGATATCCTCTATGTCACGGTTAATCGTCCGCCGTGACACTTCAAACTTCTCCGCAAGATATGGAGCAGTGACTTGTTTATTCTGTTGCAATTCGGTGATGATACCGATTAGGCGATCAATTTTCATATGCTATAATTTCCTTGCCACAAAAATGTGGGCAAACTTTGTTTCAAACTGCTTTTCGAGCAACAGCCTTGCGGCTTTTATATATCCTGTTATATCATTTGGGTTGTCGGGATAGATTTTAATTTTTCTGTTACCAATATCTATATATTCATTTTGGTTTTTATCAATGGAAATAACAAATCTACCGCCTGATTTAAGCAGTCCGGCAACTTTGTTAATGGCAGTCAGCTTGTCCTCAATATGCATAAAGGTGATTGATGAATAAATCATATTAAACTGTTCTTCAAAGGCATATACCATAAAATCAGCGCAAATAAGATTGATGTTCTAGAAAGCAAAAAGATTTTCTTTTGCACGCTCAATCGTTTTCGTTGAAATATCAATGCCTGTGAATTGCTTGCATAGAGGTGCAACCTGCATTGCAAGTCTGCCTGTTCCGACACCGATTTCAAGTATGTTTTTATCTGTTGATAACTGCAATTCATCAATAAACGCCTGTCCATCCCACTTATTCATGTATTCTTTCAGTGGTGCAGGATCATGAACAGGATCGTTGTTTTCATCAATTAAGGTATCGTAATGTTCTTTTGGAAGAACACAGCCGTGTTTTATCATCGCTATGATTTCATCCTCAGTTTCACATTTATCATAATCTCCAACGAGTTGACCGTCATAGTGATAGACAATGCCGTTTTTCTTGTTTTGTAGCAAACATTTTGTGAGCTCTTCCGTACCGTATTCTTTGGCAAAACGTGCAAAGGCTCGGATGCGTGCCTTATCTAACATACTACCTTGGCAGGGGAATTCATCACATTCCCAACAACCGTTCAACTCCTTTTCACGGCAACAATTATAATTCTTGCACCAACCGTGAATATCACAGCCACCAGCCTGACAACCGATACAATTATCGTTCTCGGAGCAGACACAGCACGCAAGCCCGCAATAGGCGATATTATTCATCTCAATAATTCCTCTGCTTCCTTCAAATACAATCCTACATCCTCAGGGCAATGCGCATCAGATACAGTGATAATCTGTACATTATGCAGTTTCATTGCAGAAATCATATCGGAATTCATGCCGATTTCTGCATCTGTTCGCCTGTGTATACCACTACTTTGTTCGGCATACATATGATTTTCCGAAAGCACTTTTGCAAGTTCTTCATAGTAGGGTAAAAGCGAAAAGGACGGCTTATGTCCGAATAGCTTTATACAGTCGGGATGAGCAATGCCGTTGAAAATACCGCTTTTTACAAGGTCAACAGCGGTTTCAAAATACTGCAGGTAGCATTTATCTACATCTTCACCTTCCCAAAATTCAGTTTTATGATCAAAAGCAAAATTGCCAATGAAATGCACGCTTCCAACAAGAAAATTAAGCCCTTTATTCCGAGTAAGATCGCAGACAAGATTTTCGTACTCTTTGAAGTAACAAACCTCAATTCCAAAGCGTATTTTTATAGGGTAGTTTTGATTCCTGACCTTGTCAATCAGTTGAAGATAATTAGATAACCTTAAAACGCCCGCTTTTCTATGAAACCACTTGTCAATATAATCAGAGTAAGCACACGCCGAGTCGTACATCGGTACAAATTCCGAAAAGCGGTAGCAATGTTCAAGTAGCCATATTTCATCTATATCTTTATTTATGGCTGTTTTTACAAACTCATTTATCCATTCAAGCGTGTATGGACCTCGTTCAATATGTATGTGTGCATCAATCATATTGTTTTTTCCTCCAACATTTTTCTCATAATAACTTGCTCGTCACAGATCGCAACTTCTTTAAATTCGAACTTATCATATAATCTGGTGGGGCCGTTGTAATCGTAGTACACACGGTCTTTTTCTGCTCTGGCATATCCCTCAACCGCTGTATGTTTTCCTGCTTTTGCATCGTCAATCACACGTTCCAGTAATGCAGAAGCAATCCCCATGCCACGGTATTCGGGTGCTATTGCAAAGCAAATCACAGACATAGTTTTACCGCAAGCGTTTTGTCGGGCAAAGTCGGGGATGCGACTGAGGTAATCGTCCATATTTCCGGCGTTGCACCATGCAATAGCTTTGTTATCATCAAAAGCAAGATAGCCGTGTATTTTTTCTTGTTCTAACAAATGCACAGCATATCTGCGAAGTACGCCTTTTATATCATTGCCAAATTCACTAACCATCTGCCGTTCGGTTTCGGCATCCATGCTACCACCGGTGCAATAACACGGGCCGCAAGGATTGTTATCAGAAAAGGCTCGATTATCAAAGAAATCCAGATAATCCAGTATAAGATCATGTGTTAGCGGTTTTATTATAAGGTTCATTGTGTAGCATCCTTTCCACGGCTTTCAAAAGCTTGCCGCTTCTTATTTGTTCTATGTATTTCAAAGCCCAGTTAGGCATTATTTCCTTATTACAAGCAAAAAATAATGTAGTAATGGCACTTGCCACATCGTCAATTAGCTTTTCACTTTCGTCAAACGATCCATATTCCTCTAAAAATACGGTTTTGGCTGCATCTCCAAGTGAATAGGTAACATTACGAATATCAGCATACACATAACCTTTGCCAAGCAAATTATAATCAAACATAAATGCGGTCGACTTATCTTTTGCTATGATGAAATTCGTGTAATAAAAATCGTTATAGGTAAGAGTTCTTTGCACTTGTGTGATTTTACTTTTTATTGCTTCAAAGTTGATTTCCATTAATGCCCAAACAGGATTATCAACGGTATTAGTTTTGCCGGCAATAATTTTTATGTTTTCAAGGGTTATACAATCAGTTTCATCATACATCCTCTCGCCATGCTCGGATACATAGGCTTTTCCTTTGCTATGTAAGTGCTTGTACCATTTTGCAAGTGCAGCCATTACGGACGGATCGTCCATATCTTCAACGATACCAAGCCGGTAATCCTTGCTTTGCTCTATGTCCTCCATAAGCAAAGCACAATCGGTTTTTGCAATGATTTCAAGTGTTTGTACACCCAGCGTGTGCAAAATCTCATAATTTTTAATTTCTCTGCGATCGCTTTCTTTTTCAAAGTATTTGAGAACATACGAAATGCCATCACAGCAGGTAACACGATATACCGAAACACTGTCCTTTGAACGGATTTCGGTCAGTGCGTTATAATTGATATTCATTTTGTTAAGTTGATTTGTGATGCAAGTCATTTCTAAAACCTCTTCTAAAACAATTTCATCTGTTCCTGTCTGTTTGATTCCACTTTTCTATCCGTAATCTTTTCACCGTCAGAAACTTTACCGATGAGAAGCTCGCTTTCGGGGTTATGGGATTCGTGTCGACGGAGTGTTGTGGTAAAGCTGTCGTTTGCGTAGCAGTAAACACAGCCATTTAGGCAGGTGTTATAAGCGCCAATGTCGATGCTTTCTACGCAACTGCAACCTTCTCGTTGGTTCTTATCCGCTTTGTTGTTCAGCGGACAACCTATGATTTTTTCGATGCGCTCACGGTCGATACAGCTTGATCGTCCGATTCCGTATTTCGTCAAATCGTCCTTTTCACAGCAAGCGACGGCACTCAGTCCGTATTCCGTGGCAGTAACACCGATATATTCCGAAAGTTCCGCTATTTCATTGGCAGTTATGGTGCGAATGTGCGGTGTTTTAAGCTTCGGATACATATCCACGAAACTGATCGTTACCGTATCCGTATAGAACGAAAGCCTTTCGCACATCCGGCGGAACTGGGTTTTGTGATATTCCACCGTAAAATCGTCATTTAGAATAATGGGATCATACCTCCACACCACACACTCACGCCCGATGCGTTTCGACAGGGTGATGAAGGTATCTTCGATTTCCGATTTCGGACGGAGATTTTGCTCAATATTCTTGCCGTAGGGTGTCAGCGTAAACTGAAAATAGTAATTATATCCCAGAGCGTCCAGTTCATCAAGATGAAGAAGCATATTCGCTGCATCCTTGGTCCAGAACGCAATGCATTCCACAATATCCGGAGACAGCGAAATTTGTGAAACTTGAGCATGGCTTATGGGATTGCGCGTCAGCACATAGCCCGCCCGAATGCGGTTCATGAACCACTGTGCATAATAGCACGGAATATCCGTACGCCGTGAAGCAGAGAGGATCATAGCTTGTCCGCCTTTGTCATAAATGGCAAATCGGTAATATCCTCACATTGATGCTCAAGATAACCCGAAATTACAAAGCCGGAAGCGATCTGTCCACCGATATAATCCTGCATTGAATGACCGAATTCCACCCAGTCGCTTTGTTCCGGATGCTCTGACGAAATATATGGCATACGGTTGACCGCTTTATAATAACCGCCATTATCATCGTTTACGAAATCACATACATAAGCAATCGGATTCGGTGCGGCAAGAATGAAAGAACCGCCTTTCCGCAACACCCGATAACACTCCTTAAAAACCGTTATCACATCCGGAACATAAAACAAGGAAGCCGGATTGATAACATAATCGAAGCTGTCGTCTGGAAATCGTGAAAGATCATTCATATTACCGTGTTCAATGCTTATGTTTAATCCATATTCATAAGCCATATATCTGTCTTTATCTAGCATTTTTTCGGAGATGTCAATGACTGTAACATTTACACCGGCAACTGCAAGTAACGGAGCTTGCAATCCTCCGGCTCCTGCAAGGCATAAAACATCTTTACCGCTTATATCTTTTATCCATTCTGGCGGCACTCTTTTACTTATTCCGAGGTATAGTTCAAGCTTGCCGTTTCGTGCGTTTTCCATCTGCTCTGGAGTGGCACAAGCAGACCAACACACCTGTTTATCAACAAGATCGTTCATGTTGGTTTCTATTTGATTGAAAACGTTTTTCATATCAATCATTCGCTTTCATATTTACAACTGTATTTTTTCATACATCCGTTTTCGTAAATCGTCAAGACACTTGAATTCCTCGGGTTTGCCGAGGTGTTCATTAACCACATCGTCACCGAAATTATGTATCAACACACCATCAAAGCAAATTTCCGTAAGCCTGTCAAGCCCGATATCACCGAAAAAACCTTTCATCAGGTGCTTATCAAATCGGAAAAAATCAATAGCTACAAGTGCGTATTCATAACACACAGGTGCAAGAACAGCATCGGCAAAATCGATTATATAAAGCTCACTGTTGTCGAAAACGATTACATTGTCTCCAAAAAGGTCGCCATGCACAAAAACGCTTGTGGAATAACAATGATCCTTTATATATGACAAGCGCTCCTTTCGAAACCTTTCCGGGAACTCAGCAAAACGAGATTTCACATATTCGTCGCTAAAAATATCAATGTCATTGAACGGTTCGCAAGGCGTGTTCATGGCATCGGAAATTTGGCGGAGCTGCTGCCCGGCGTTAATTTTCATATCAGGAGTCATTTCTTTGTCTGCTTTAAGAAATTCCTGCCCGTTTATGTATTCGGTTATTAAATATCCGAAGCGATATTTATCACAAATAAAACCGTCGGCAATAACCTTAGGAGCGGCAATACCGAGAGCATTTGCACGTTTCGAAGCAAAAATCTCGGTTTTCATGTCGGGTGTCTGGTCTTTCCCACTTTCTTTCGGCGCAAAAATTTTTATTACATAATCGCCGACCCGGAACACCGCATTTGTTCCGGGTGTGAGATTTTTAATTTCTGCTTTCGACAGATTTTCTTTCTGCATTATGTATCTGACAAGCGGTGTGAAAGCAGAAATTGACTGAAATACCTGCCCCCAATCCTGCCAGCTATTAATTTGCTCGGTAAATAGGTTCATCGTCTTATTCACTTTCATAAGTCTGCATCTGTCCGCAGAGCATATTAAAAAATCTGAAACGGGTGTAAAACGTTTTCAACTTTTCTTCGTATACAACAGAGATCATGTAAATATACCGCTCTTTTAATCTGGCAATCATGCAGTTCATCAATTCTGTTCCAATACCCTTTCCCTGATAGTCAGGGTGAATCATCAAATCCTGTATATACGCGTCAGTCACACCGTTAGAAACAGAATCAATATAGCCGATCAGGCGTTCTTCGTCATAGACAGTAATATGAAAATATGAGGTCATGCATGGATTTTTATATACGTTCTCCATGCGGTCCAACCAACCGCTTCACGCAGATCGGCGATTGCCTTAGCGGATGCTGATTTATTTTCTACATAGGTTATACCAATTGACATAACGCTGCCTCCCATTGGTCAATAAACTGCTTAATCGACTGTTGGCGATAATTTGGATTATCACTGATTGCCTTCGAAGCAACAGCGTAAGTTCTTTTATT
>MGOY01000033.1 GCA_001797275.1 Clostridiales bacterium GWF2_38_85
CGTATTGTTGCATTTTTCTTTCCTCTTTCCTTTATAGTTATTATACTATATTAGGTCAAGGTGTTACAACTTTATTATACCATGACAATTATACTTATGGCTATCTTGGGGCAGCTTATGGTTTTTCATATGATGAGTTACTTTTCGGCTCATTTTATGCGGCAGGATTCCCGACTCAAGATCAAGCACTTACTAATGAAATTCTAGATTGGCAATATATAAATTTAGGATATTTTGACGTTATATATATTTCATATTAACCTTATAATACTTCAATTTTTTTACTATGCTTCGTCCAAGAGACATATAAATGCGTAAGGAAAGGATTAAAATGAAAAAACATAAGATTATTATCATAATGATTATTTCTGCGGTAATATTAATTGTTGTTATATTCGGTTTGATATGGGGGAATATATATTCTTTATTGCCATCAAATAAAAACAGTGCTGAACTTATTTTTAACAAAGATTGTAAATTGCTCGAAACGGTCATATGCTATCTCGAAAACTCTGAATATGAGAGTGTGTACATTTACGAAACTATGGAAAGCGGTTATATGTATGTTCATAGCGACAGAGTAAAAATTACAGACGAAGCGGTAGTGGAGGCCATTGATCAACTATTTAGAGAACGAGGATATAGTTCAATTGAAAGAACAGGCAATACAATTTGTTTTGTAAGATGGACGCGATTGATGGATTTTGGCAGCGGTATTGCATATACCATATCCAAAGAAAAAGAACCTGAACTACAGTTCCTTACAAAGATAGAACCTTTGTCAGAAAGCGGATGGTATTACTACGAGGAGGATTATAATGAATGGAGGCTCAAGTAAAAACGAGTATTCGAATTTTACGTATTGTGGTTGACGATAAAGTATATACAAAATTCTTCGCGTTGCCGAAAAATATTTTCATTATTACAACAGCTCGTCAATATAATTGGTATCGAGTAATTGTATCATAACAATTAAATTTGAGATAAAATACTGAGTCATTATTTGTCTGAATCTTTGTATCTATAAACTGTGCTTTTACTAACCCCTGTGGTTTTTTTAATCTCAGACGGCGAATAGTTTTTGCTCTCATACATTTCAGAGCTAATGCTATCGCTGTCTTGTATTTCGACGGTCTACCGCCGTTCCGATGATTTGCACTGTGCAAAACCATGTACCTGATCTTCAAAATATCATTAAGAAAAATGTAACCGTTAAATAACGACCACATAACAAAGAGCCGCCATCTGGCGGCAATTTCTTGAATTAATAATTTAATTTTTGTTCTCACTTCTCATTCGGCAGTATTCGGGTATGGTTGGCGACCACGGTAGAAGGTTTGAAATGCTTTGATTGCCATGCAGCTGTATCTGCTCAAACGCGAAGTTAAAAAACGGATTTTATGTTCAAAACGTTTATGATGAGCTTGACAGAGTGATAGAAACGAAGTATAATGGAGTTACAAAGTTTACCTATACCTACAATGGCAACGGTCAGCTATATTCCATGACCGATGCAATCAACAGTACGACCACCTGCTACGAGTACGACAGCATCGGCAGACTTATCCGCGCACGCGAGATGAGCGGCACGACTAAGAAGCTTGGCGTGCAGAACCTGTATGATTCGTTGGGCAGACCCTCGTCTTCTGTTTACGACATTGAAGGTTTTACTGAAACATATGCGATAAATTACAAAGCAAACTCTAACTTAATTAGCAGCTTTACACTCAATCGCGACAGTGTAACGACAACCAAGTCGTATACATATGACAAGTTCGACAGGCTGTATCAGACAACTCTCGATCATGGAGCTGCAAGAATATTGTTGAAGGGTTATTCGTACCTTGACGGAGCGACCTCGGCGAAAACAACAACTCTTGTTAACTCCGAGATATTCAACGATGTCAGCACGGTTTATTCATATGAGTATGATGCGGTAGGCAACATTACGAATGTAAAATTTAATGGCGTTTCAAAATCATCTTATGAATATGACGCACTGAACCAGCTTACTCGCGAAAACAACGCATACGCAAACCAGAGCTGCACATATGAGTATGACGATGCGGGAAATATCCTGTACAAACGCACCTATGCATACACAACAGGCACATTAGGTTTGGTACAGTCAACTATATCTTATGGTTATAATAACGCTAACTGGGGAGATCTGCTGACAAGCTATGCCGGCAGCGCAATAACCTATGATGCGATCGGTAATCCGACAAATTGGAAGAACATTGCGGGGCTGCAATGGCAGGGCAGAAACTTAACATATGCATCCTTAGATGGCTTAGATTATGGAATTTCATATACATATAATGCTGACGGTATAAGAACTAGAAAATATGCATGGCTTCCATCTGGTAACACTGATTTCAATTATATCCTCGATGGTTCGAAGATATTAAAAGAAACAAGAACTGGTGCTCAAAATGCCACACTGTACTATTATTACGATGACGCAGGCAGTATAACAGGCTTCACCTACAACAACGTCGACTATTACTTCGGCAAGAACATTCAGGGCGATGTTAAGTACATATACGACACAACTGGAGCAGTTGTTGTTGAATACGCCTACGATGCATGGGGAAATATTTTATCCACAACAGGTTCACTTGCATCAACAATCGGCGTAATCAACCCCTTCCGTTATCGCAGCTACTACTACGACAGTGAAACCGGAGTATACCATAGTTAAGTAAACATAATAAAAACAACCTCACAATACATTGTTTACGACTACTCTGAAAAATGAAACGAACGATATTTGGTTTATAAACAACGGAGCGTTGAAGTTATGACTTCAGCGCTCCATTGCCATTTTTATTGGGTAAACTTACAACTCAACCTTTATGTTGTTATCCAACTATAATCTCATAAGAATCGTCTGCATTGATTATTCTGATCTGATCAACAATGTCACATGCGTAATAAACAGCGACTTTTGTTCCGTCTTTTATATAGTATACATCTGCAATATATCCCGAACCGTATACGTCATGATGTTCGCCAACCACAGATTTAACCTCATCTCTGTTGGATATGCCGTTCGTGAAGCCTTCAAATTGTGAGATTGTTAAATCATTTTTGAAGTCATATGTTTCTTGAGCTTCGGTTAGTGTTTCCGATGAAGTAGATAGTGCGGATGACTGTAAACCGTCTGATGAACTGGATGGAACCTTTATTGCAAAATATCCTAAGAATTCAGTATAATTTCCTCGGTTAGCGGATTGAGGGAAATAAATTAAACTGCCACCATTGTCATATTCTGATGCTGGATCGATGCTCATTTTATGAGCCCATCGTCCACTTAAATCCGAAACATGTCTGTACCAATGATAATCATGACCAGGATACAAGACCAACGCAACTTTATAATAACCTTCCGGCACCATGGCTGTTTCGGTAGTCTCATAAAAATCATTTCTTGATCCGCCCCAGTAGACACAATCATCTTTAACAGCTTCTGTAATTGCCGCCTTTGCTGTTGATGCATTTACAAGGTCAGATAGCGTAATGGGACTTCCTGCCATCTCACCAGGGTTTTGGCCATTGGGTCTGAAGCGTTGGTTGGTTAAAGGATTCAACCACATATTAAGAGCATATGTATAGCAATTTGTATAATATTGATAGGTACTGCTGTTAAAAGTGGTAAAATTCTTTGATTGTTCATAACCGGACATAGGCAGTCCGCGATTTAATCTAAAAGTGTAATATCCGCTCGTTGTAGCAGAATAACCTTGTATTACGAAATAATATGAATGCCCTGCGGTAAGGGATACGGTTAAACAAGGATTTAAACTGTGGCCGCTGTCATCATTATAAGCGATTTGGTTTGTCATGGCTGCATTATCGTAAACATAGACCTTGGTATCGATGCTTCCGGTAGTCCATACCGAGTATCTGGTAGTCACAGATGGAGTAAATTTGAATGGATATTTGTAACTTGCAGATAAATATCTGTAACTGCTATAGGGAACAGATGAAACGGTAACTGTGCCTGCAATTGATGCATATGTAACAGTAAGGCTTGGTCTATAAATACTGCTTCTGTTATATGAACTAAAGGTTTTATATAGTTCACTGCCGTTTTCTACTGTGCTGGAGGCTTTAAACATTATGCCTTTACTTTGTGAATATGTTCCCGTCTTCCATCCTCTCACAATAGATAAAATATTGAACCCATATCTGTGTGCAGGACTCAAAGTTACGCCATTTGAATATGAAACAGTCCTTGATGAAGCAAGCGAGCCAAAACTATCGGGATTTACATTACTCCAATTAGCTGTACTCTCAGACCAAGTATTTCCGGTAAATGGATAGCAATAAACGGACATTTCTTCCCCTTCACACATTAAATCACGGATATATACGGTTGCACTCAAGATGTCTGAGGCGACAGGTATAACACTTAAATTTAATGCCGGAAATTTCATTAATATCCGTGATACTCCATATGTGTTTCGTTTTCCAATAGAAATTG
The DNA here is from genome assembly GCA_001797275.1 of Clostridiales bacterium GWF2_38_85. GTDB lineage: Bacteria > Bacillota > Clostridia > Oscillospirales > CAG-382 > GWF2-38-85. Next base: position 4,490 of record MGOY01000033.1, read on the forward strand.
AACCGGAACTGCCATCTGAGCCTGCAAGACTGTTCAGCGTAACATCTTCAATAGCACCGCTTCCGTTATTATCATAATTGATTTCTATTGTAGGATCGATGCGGATTGGATATGCAGTATTCTCATTTGTTAAATATTCCTCATCGACAGTAATATAGAGCAGATATTCCTCATTTTCTTCAACGACATCAAAGGATATGCTACCATATGTGTTATTTTTTTCGTCGGCTGAAAATATTATAATGTCTCCTATGTTGACTAAGGAATCGCCGTCTTCATTGGTCAGTATTAAACTTCCCGATTCGTTTTCCTTTAAAGCAAGACCGTTGGTAAGTAATGTAAATACGAATTGGTTTGTTCCGGTATATTTTTGGAGAACAATATCTTCTTTAAAACCGTTAAAAGTAAGCGAATAATCCAAGCTTACATTTTTATCTAACAGATATGTCAATGATTTCTGATCGTCGGATAAGATTCCTTCCGAAGCTTTTAAAGAAGAATTTACTTGAGGAATTAACAGAACATTGATACCTTCATCATCGTATGAAAGACGAATCCCATCTGTTATAGTTTTACCAAAAGTAGTGACAATATCGTTCTGAGCGGACATAAACGATTCATCGGTTTCTTCAATTTTTAAAGACTTATCTCTGACAGCACCGGATTCATTTATATATTTAACGGGATAACTGTATAAATACATTGTATTGGTGCCGTCAGCATTTTGATAAATCAAAGTATTTAAATCTTGTTCTTCATCGTACAGACGTTTAACATGTTCTTTTTCTACAGCGTTTTCATATTCCACTACATCATGCAGATTTTGTTTTGACAATAATTCAGTATTTTCCTTTGCTATGCCTGCATTAACACCTATACTTGATATAGATGAAAGCAATAGAGCAATAATGAGAAACAAAGATACTTTTTTAATGCTGTCCTTTTTCATCTGAAGTTCTCCTTTAAATTAATTAATCCTTACATTTGCAAACAAAGTCGCCATGCATTAGAGAAAGCCTTTAAAGAATCATAATTACATCACATCCTTTCTTAATTCAAAAGCGCCGCAGGGTATACCTACGGCGCTATTAGATTTACTGATAGAGCCATTGATCCCACTGGACATGATTCTCATCTTCAGATTTGTCAATGAGATATCCAGACGGATCCATTCGGAAAGTAAACTCTGTTAAATATATATTTGCCATACAACTGGATAGCAGATATTGAGGCTTTACCGCATCGATACGGTGTATGATCCACAGCAGACCGCCGTCATCCGAGACCGCCAGTTCGCCGCATACTGTTCCTTCTACGGAAAAAACCTTAGTTATGACCATTTCTGAATCACATACCAGAAGCGCAGAGGAATATTGGTTTGTAAATAAATCTAGCAATCTGTCATAATATTCCTGCGGCATATCGATTTCATCTTTTCCGCTTCTTTGGCATTCCTCGTCGTATTTCTTTTTCAGCTCTGTAAATTCCTTATAAAAATCCTCAGTAGCTTCGTTGAGCAAAACAGTGCTCAGGTATACCTTGCCGTTATAATTGAGAATGTCTTTTACCGTATATGCTTTGCCGTCAAGCGAATACTTTATTTCCTGTTGTATTTCACCCTGCGGCGAGACGGTTATTAATTGATCGTTATCGCTGCTGGTTATCTTTACAAGGTAAAGGTCGTTTATAAAGCCTGCTGCCTTAACCCTAAACGAATTTTCCCTTACCGTTTCGGTTGCAGAAATGAGGTTCCCGTCTATGTCGTATTTGTTGATACACAGATTCCATTTCCGGTCGCTTCCTTCGCCTTCATAGCTGTTTCCAAAGACATAAATATTATCATTCGATATTATCGCTTTATGATAACTCGAATTCGCTTTGAATTCCTTTTCCCACTTCAAGCTGCCACTGGTATCCAGCAGAATAATTATACCGCTCCAATCTGAATCGTTTTCTGCAGCAGTTCCGGTTATTACGATCCCGGTATCGGAAACAATATAATTTTCATCCGTCAGGGCGTGCTCCAGCGTTGTGCTCCAGACAAGCTTATTACCTTCATATTTTTCAAAATTTGTCTTGTAGGAAGATCCGATTGTTTCATCTGAAACTGTAAATTTAAATTTCATACCATTTTCCGCATTTCCATTTTTATATTCCATATAGAAATTCCGTAAGCTCCACAGCTTTTCCAAAGATTCCGTATCCTGCGATTCCAGTTCAACCGAATACATTTCGACTGAAATTTTATTTAGTATCTCAATCGTTTTTTCATATGAAAAGACTCCCATATCGATATCCTTGTAAATCTTTTTGATTTCCGAACGGGTAAATCCCTCAGTTGATAAGTCATTTTCCTCAAAAAACTGCACTGCCGCTTTATATTCCCGCGCCTCGGCATTAATCGCAAAGCCTGAAATGCCGACAATGATAATCAGGAAGCAGGAACAAACCGCCAGCGCTTTTTTCCACTGCATTTTTGCTTTTTTGTGAGCAGTATCAGGCTGGTAAAAAGAAAGCATTTTCTCCTTGTCGGGTAATTGGAAGGAATCAATATCCTTTTGCAGCCCCTTTTTCCAATTAATTCTCATATTTGTAAACCACCTGTTATTTAAAGTAAGCTGATAATTTTTTGCATGCCCTTTGATACTTTTTCTGGACTGCCGTAACAGACATTTCCATCACATCGGCTATTTCCTTGTGCTTTAAACCGCTGTGAATTTTTAAGACAATAATCTGCTGTTCATCATCCGGCAGTATCTTAAGAGTATCGAAAAACAAAAGAGGTTTAATGAAGGTGTCATCAGAGACTGAAGCATTCAATGTGTTCTCCGCTTCATCAAGCGGAACGGTTATCTTGCGGTTTCTTACTTTCTTTAACGCCAAATTACGTGTGATGGACAATACCCACGCTTTCGCATTGCTACCTTTTCGGTAAGCATGGCTGCATTTTACGATTTCGTAAAGCGTATCCTGTAAGACATCCTCCGCATCGTGTATATTTCTCAAAATCGACATGGCCAACGAGTAAATCTGCCTGCTCATTAAATCATATATTACAGACAGGGCATTTATATCTCCCTCCGTTATGCTAATAATAGCTTTATCGCAGACAGCATTGTTGAAAAAGCTCTGATGCACATCTTCAACCTCCTTTCTCAGCTCCTATATATATATACCTTTAACGCCGTATTATTGGACAAAAAATCATAATTATTTTAATTTTAATTTTTAGCGATAATTTAAGTACATATATAAACCTTACGTAGCAATCAAATATACCAAATTAAAATCCCTTAAATTCGGTATTCTTCAAAACATTTTATGAGAACAAAAGGCGAATTTATTAAAGTAGCACATAAACTTACAGGTATACACTGAGATTCATACGCATTAAATGATAAATTTCAGAAGAAATTTCACTGTTCTGCACGAAAGTTCATATCTATAAAACGATGAACCGCACTTTTTTAAATAAGCATATATGTTTGACATAATTATAATATAAATTTCCATACAGTCAATACCTTAATAAGAAATAATTGGATAATATGGTACAATAAATACAATAATTCGAGGATGCTTAATATTTTGCATGGTAGACATTTTAGAATACAGAGAATAAAATTTACTTACCTTTTCAGCCAATCTTCATACTCATCCAAGCTCATTTTACCAGCCGTTGTTTCATCACGAAATTTTCGGGCTTCTTCCGCCCAAGCCTGAAAATCTTCTTTTGTCATCTTCTTGTATTTTATCCTTGCAAAATGTGTTTTGTAAGCTCTGTTGTATGCCTGAATAGCCGGACTGTTTTCAACCTTTGCCTGATACACCTTTGCCGAACCGATCTCTTTACAGGTCTTGCCGGTATCTTGGAACAAGCGGTTGCAGTACTCCGAATTGCCGTGCGCGGTGATAGCGGGAAAGTATTTGCCGCAGCTTCTGCATTGTTTAAAAGTAAATTCCCGCTTTACAATCTCACGTAAAAAGAAATCCACAATATCACCGATTGTTTTCGGGTACAGCACTTCGGCAAAGGTACTGCTGTCAACACGTTCAAAATTAGTGGAGATCGGTTTAAAAGCAAATCTGCTGTTTACTCCGGCATATTGATCTTTATACAGATTTGACATTTTCTTTTGGATGGGCTTGTCGGAGGACAGTACGTCTAGTACCTTTGAAAAAATGGCTTTCATTCCGTTTTGAAATGTAATAATATTCATGGGGATATGGGTTAAGTCTTTGTATCTGAATGTGATGGATTCACCCTTTGTATAGCGGTCTAATCGGTCAAACCAATCCAAACGCAAAAGCTCAAAAAAGATATGTTTCCCTGCAAGAGTGTCAAAGGCGCTTATCAGCGTTGGCGGTATTTCTCTGGCGGTATCGCTTCTGCTGTCCAAACTTTGTACATCTTTCCCCATGCGGTTAAAAACGTCAAAATAATCGTTCATATTCATATACAGCAAATCAAGCAGACTTTGGGAAAGCTCAAAGTCTTTTTTTATTTCCTTTTTTGTGGCGTAAAAAGCTGTATCGCATTCCCAGACAAAAAACTCCCTGCCGCCGCTCACATAAACCTTAAAGTTAGAACCCATCTTTTTCACCCAATTTTTAGAAAATAAATAATTTATAATTCCATTATACAAAAGTATTGACAAGAAGTCAATGGCAAGCTATAATTAAATTTAGATTATAGATAATATTTTATCTTAAATCTATATATGATTTGAGAAGGTGATAAATGAAGGTTTCCAAAACTGAATAGCATATACCTGTGAGAGATACAGAAAGTCAATGCCACCAATTGTGGCGCGTAAGCAGCTACGCCATGACCCCCTTAAAAGGGCGAGAGCGAGCCAGCCGGAAACGGCTGATACCTGCGGACTGGATTAAAACGCGGCGGGAGACGGCGTAGGGAACGGTAATGGGTGTATGTGTGGAACAACAGAAAAAGAAAACAAGGGAGTGGTGTTTCTATTTTCAGGCAAAAGAAAAATGACCGCTATATGTATATCTCTTTGCAACGGAATAAATTTTGCAGAATTTATTCCATTTGAGACAACAGCAGTCACTTTTAAAAAACTGTATCGATTAAAGTATAACACAAAACAGACAAAATATGCAATTATTTTTATGCCTGTATTCAAAACATCCGCAGGATGGACGGTATATCCCCGCTGTCGCGGGGCGGATGTTTTACTGCCGCAGGAGAACGGGCGAATTCAAAAAGACCGCTCGGATTTTGCGGCAGTATACTACCTCTGCGGAGGTAGGCAAGCATATTGTTTGTATAGACGGCGCAGCTTCCGCCGCCCCGCCCATACAAACAGCTTGTTGGGGGTATCCCCCAATCCCCCTTTTAGAACGGACGAGCAGTACAGAAATGTATTGCAGAAAGGAAGGTTGATATTATTAAGAACAAAGAAAACAAATCAAAAATGGTTGCTATGCGTTTCAACGAAAACGATTATACAACTATTAAAAAACGAGCCGAAAAAGTAAAAATGAACTTTACTGAATTTGTTACCACATCGGCACTAAATAAACCTATCACCATTATTGATGGTATAAATAATGTGCTGAAAGAGCAGAAAGCCATCGGCAGAAATCTCAATCAGCTAACTACACTTTGCAACATGGGAAAAATCCAATGCCTTGATTTAAGTGAGGTCAAGCAAGGTTTTGGTAATGTGGCGGTTGCACTTTCCGAGATTATGAGTAGGTGTAGCTAATGGCTACCTTTACAGCAATACCCGAAAAAACGCAAACCGCCACCGCTATGAAGCGTGTTATGGATTATGTGGTGCAAGATAAAAAGACGCTATTCTATGATGAGCAAACACAACAAAGTTACCGCTTAATAAAGGGTCAGCACTGTGTTGCTGAAACCGCCTATGATGAATATATGGCAACCAAACATCAGCATAACAAAGCGAAGGGCGTGTTCTTCAAGCAATATGTGCAGAGCTTTCAGCCGGACTGCGGAAAGACACCGCAGGAAATCCACGCTATGGGAATGGAGATGGCAAAAGCCTTTGACGGTTATGAAGTGCTGGTCGCAACTCACATTGACGCGGATCATTGGCATAATCACCTGATTGTCAATTCCGTAAGCTGTGAGACGGGACTGAAAATCCAGATAGATGAAAAAGAACTCGCGGAGCTTCGAAATAAATCGGATGAAATCTGCAAAGATTTTGGGATGGAAATATTGAAACCATATCAAAAGCCGAAGAAGAGAACGATGAATCAACGTGAATATCGCGCGGCGTTGCGGGGCGACAGTTGGAAAATGAAGCTGATCACTGCCATAGATAAAGCGGTTTATTATAGTAATTCAAAAGAACAGTTTATCGATAATATGAAGAAGATGGGATATGGTGTGAAATGGATAGACCATTATAAATATATCACTTATACCGCGTCGAATGACCAGAAATGCAGAGATAACCGCCTGTTTGATGATAAGTATTTAAAATCCAATATGGAGGAAATGTTTAATGAATTTAAGCGAGTTGAAGGAACTCAACAAAGAAACGATAGATATCCTGACCGAGCCGTATCAGCCACAGTTGATTGGAGTAAAGCTGGAGCAATGGAACGCTCTGGTGAAGCACACAACAATGGTTGGAACAGAATTAGTCAAGAATACGGATCTGATATCCAAGCTGCCAACGCAGCAAGGTCTGAACAGATTGCTGACAGACGAGGTGCAATATCACCTCGAACAGACACAGCAGAGGATTACCAAGGGGATGAACTCAATAAACAACGATATGAATTCCAAAATGACGAGTCTCAGCAATTCTCTGGCGAATACAATGACGAGATTGAATTCGGATATGATGGAGCAGATGAAAATGAGGGATTTGACACCTCGGAAAATCAAAGTAAAATGGGCGCTGATTGGGGCGACATTGCCCTCGGTGCTATTGCTTTGGGAGCTGCTATCGAAACTATGGTAGGAGGAAGAAAAGACAATGAAAAGCAGAAAAAGAAACAAAAACAGCATAATGGGAAACAACGGAAAAAGCAGGATCAAAAGCATAAAAATGATTATGATTTGAGTATGTAAAGGGGGCTTGTATTTGAAAATAAAAGAATTTTGGCAACGCTGTATGAGCGTTTTTAAAAACAATTCGGGAGAAGGTTCTTTTGAGATTGTTGACGGAATCTTGTGTTTTGTAATGGGAAAATCAAGAATCCGCATTAAAGAGTGCTTTTCCGAAACAGATAAAACCGTAACTGACCTTGTTGAGAACACCATTCGTTATGAGAGCAGAATTGCACGAAATGAGCTTTCCGAAAAAGTGTGTCGTAGTATTGATTTAACAAAATAACGCTGGAAAATTGACCCACGCTATGATATAATATGATCGTAAACAATGTATTGTAGCGTGGGTTGTTTCCAACATTAAGGAGGTTAAAGGTGAAACAACAGATATACAATACAGCACTTTATTGCAGACTCAGCCGAGATGACGAACTGCAAGGCGAAAGCTCAAGTATTTCCACACAAAGGCAAATGTTAAGGCAATATGCAACTGAGCGAGGTTGGAACATAATTGATGAATATTTGGATGACGGATGGTCAGGGACAAATTTTCAAAGACCAAGCTTTGAGAGAATGATTATTGACATTGAGGACGGAAAAATAAATTGTGTTATCACAAAGGATTTATCCCGACTCGGCAGAAACTACATTCTCACAGGACAGTATACAGAGTTATATTTTCCGAGCAAGGGTGTCCGCTACATTGCAATCAATGACAATGTGGATACCGCAAATGGTGAAAATGAAATAGTCCCATTTAAAAATATCATCAATGAATGGGTAGCGAGAGATACAAGCCGAAAGGTAAAATCCGCACTCAAAACCAAATTTGACTGTGGCGCACATTATGGAGCATATGCACCGCTCGGATACAAAAAGCATCCTGAAATTAAGGGCAAGCTGATTGTTGATGAGAACACAAAATGGATTGTGGAAAAGATATTTGACCTTGCAGCGCACGGTATGGGAGCAGGAAAAATCCATAAAATTTTGCGGAATGAAAAAGTGCCTACACCGTCTTGGATACAGTATCAGCGTGACGGAAAGTTTGCTCATTTCTTCACGGAAGAAAAAGAGGACAAACAATATCGCTGGACAATCGTAGCGGTAAAGCACATTCTTGCGGATGAGGTTTATATCGGTAACAGCATTCATTACAGGCAAAGTACAATATCCTTTAAGGACAGAAAAAGAGTGAACAAGCCAAAGGATGAATGGGTACGGACAGAAAACACGCACGAGCCGATTATCTCAAAGGAATTATGGGATTTAGCACAGGTACACATTGATGACCGTAAAAGGCAGACGAAGAAAGGCGAAAGCCAAATATTCGCAGGAATACTGAAATGCAGTGATTGCGGTTGGGGACTTAGAATGTCTACCAACTACGATAAATACGGAAACAAGCGTAAGTATTATAACTGCACGAAGTATGCCGAACACGGTAAAGAGGTTTGTACGATTCACTCCATACGCTATGATATGCTTTATGCTTTTGTTCTAGGCAGGTTACAGTATTGGTTGCAAGAGGTGCAAAGAAATGAAACAGAGCTTTTAAACAGGCTGTTAAAATCAGGTGACAAACAACGAGAAGCAGAATTGAAGCACGCAAAGAAAGAGCTTCAAAAGGCAGAAAAAAGGCAAAAGGAGCTTGATAATCTCTTTGCCAAGCTGTATGAGGACAGAGCCAACGGTGGCATTACAGAGCGAAATTATGCAATGTTATCGGGCAAGTATCAAACAGAACAGCAACAGCTTGAAGCCTTAATTGAGAGCCTAACAAAAAAGCTAAAACAAACCGAGCAGGATAAACAAGGTGCAAAAAAGTGGATTACACTCATTAAAAAGTATGAGGATTTATCCGAGCTTACAGCACCACTGCTAAATGAACTAATTGAAAAAATTGTGATACATCAAGCCAAAAATGACGAAAACGGCAACAGAATTCAAGATGTTGATATTTATTACCGTTTCGTAGGCAAGATTGATTAACACAAATGAATATGCGGAGCTGCCCCTCTTTTGGGGCAATCTGCAATGATTACTCCTTAACTAAGAGATAGCGGCTTCTACTACCTCAACAGCAGATACTACGATCCTTACACCGGCAGGTTCATCAATGCGGACGGACTTCTTGGGGCTAACCAAGATTTAGTTGGATATAATCTCTTTGCTTACTGCAGCAATAATCCTATTCGATATGTGGATCCAAGTGGAAAACGTTGTTGTGAAGGTTCTTTTGCATCTGTTATGGATAGTGATAATGATGGAGAAGTTGACTTAACCGATGAAGATTATAATGGCGATGGTATAGATGATCAGACTGGTCTTCCTAATAATGATTATGATGGAATAGACGAAGATCCTTATACAAAAGGGAATGCAGGAAGTACAAAAGGAGATAATACACAAGGACAAGGAAATTCAAATAGTAATTCACAATCAAGTTATCAAATGAAGAGCAGTTCCTCTTCATATACAACAAGTACAGTCTATCATTATAGTGGGAAATCACAACCACGTGGTGCTAGAGCGCGGCAAGACTTTAATGTCACAAGTCAGTCTGATCTCGTTGGACCAGAAACTTCATCTCATCCAAAGGGCGCATCAACCGTTCTTGATCCAGAAACTTCTGGTTTAAATGGACATTATTATACTCTTCTTGCAGGAACACAATTAGTAGATGGTTTGGGTATATTACAAGATGGTCAAAATCATTGTACAATTTATCCAACCACGCAAATGACAGTGTTGATGTTTAACACACTATTTAGAACATTGCCATGGATTGGAGGAAACTAAAATGAAAGAGGAATATAATCCAACTTACGCCTCAATGATAAAGGAAACGCTGGATAAAATATCTTCAGATGCATTTGAAAAAATTGATAAAATTGATAGGTATCCAGAAGAAATAGGAAGAAAATTATTTATAGTTCTTATTGAATATGCTTGTAAATCATATAACCTTAATCCTATAATGATATCAAGGGATTTAATAAAACAAATACCAGAAGATTGGTTATATCGGCATTTTATTGAAATAGCAGATAAATGCTTATGCTATGAGGATGATTGGGAGTATTGTCGATTACTTGAATTGTTATATTTAGTAGCTCCAAAAATTTTAAAGTGGGCAATTGATAAAGGTATCGATTCTTCGAATATTGATATTCGAGATGGAGCTAAATACTTTAATAATAAATTGAATAATTTAATAAAGGAAGAATTATTATAAAAAACAAACAGAAAAATTTCGAAAGAATTTATGGAATCCGGAGCAGCAATCAAGCTGCTTCGGATTGACCATTATTGTGAAATCAACAGGCAATACAGTATCGGTAACCCTACAACATATTGGGTAGGGTATAACGATTATTATATGAGCTGGACCGGGCGCCAGCTTGATTCGGTCAATATTATGGGTATGGATAATACCACCTATACTTATAACGATGCGGGTATAAGAACATCAAAGAACAGAAATGGCACGGTTTACAGCTACATCCTCGACGGTTCGAAAATCCTTAAGGAAACCAGAGGAGCATCGACTACCCTTTACTATTATTACGACGATGCAGGCTCAGTAACCGGATTTACTTACAACGGAACGAACTATTATTATGGCAAAAATATTCAAGGTGATGTTAAGTATATCTACAATACCAGCGGAACGGTTGTAGTTGAATACTGTTACGATGCTTGGGGGAATATAATCAGCGTCACAGGCTCGCTTGCTTCGACAATCGGTGTAATCAACCCCTTCCGTTACCGCAGCTACTACTACGACAGCGAAACAGGCTTCTACTACCTCAACAGCAGATACTACGATCCACAGGTTGGTAGGTTTATTAATGCGGATAATGTAGTTGGTGGTAATAGTAATTTATCATTAAATATTTTCACATATTGCAGTAATAATCCAGTAGCATTCTCCGACGCGAGTGGTCATATACAAGCATATACAATTGTAAATGATGGTGGCGGTAGTTCAACATATCATGCAAAACCTTGCCGTGATACAGGAACAACAGCACCAATTATTACAAAAGAAATCCCTACAATATATTCAAGGCATATGGATATCATTGGTACTGGTTTTAATTTAGCAAGTGATATTTTTAAAGCTGAATCGATAAGCCTTGCTGCAGATGCTACATCGCATACAACCATTGTTATGACAGGCTATGCTGTAAGAATGAATGTTGCTAGTCAATATGGAGCAAGGCAGCTTGGACAGTCAAATAAAATGGTAGCACTTTCAGATACAACAAGAATTGTTTCTAAATCAATTGGATATACATTGCTTGTAGTTGATTGCACAGCTTCAGTAATTAATAATATAAATAATGACGACTTAACTTATCAAAGAAAAATTTCTGATTCAGTTGTTGATGTAGCAATTTCTGCAGGTACTTTTTGGGGATCAGCTGCAATAGGCTCAGCTGTAGGCACCGCATTTTGTCCTTTGCTGGGAACACTAGCAGGATTTGGTGTTGGTGGTGTATCATATTTAATAACAGAATACACACCTGTAGTTAGTTGGATTAAAGAAGGTGCTGGTAGTGTTGTTTATGCTATGACATCTGGTGGTGATTATTATGATACTACATGTAGACCTGAATATTAACGATGGAAAATAAATTTAGAAGCTATTTAAATAATTCTCGTTTCATTCCCCGCGAACGCTGCGGGGAGTGAAACTACTATTTTTGAATTTTAGGAGTAATTAAAGTGGAAAAAATTAATAAATTTATAAATGCAAATGGTAAGATAATGAAAATCGAAAAAATAAATTTACTATATAAAGTATATATAATATTTTTGGTACTAATGTTATGTTTGTTGCCTTTTGTCGGTGGTGTTATTGGTATAGCTGGCTTAACTATTGTTTCGCTTTATTGTATTGCAGGGTGTGTATATAATTATAATATAATAAATAAACCTTCTACTTTCAAGAAAATATTCATATCATATTTTATAATGATTATTTATCTTTTTTTAGTGTTCAACTTATTCCTATATAGTATTCCAAAACTAATGGGACTTAATCTAAACTTAATTATATTATTAATTATTGTATTTGAAATTATATGTATAATTATTGGTTATTATTACACTTATTTATCTATTCAGAATAATAAAATAAAAGAACGCAAAGAAGCAACCCCATTAACAATTTCAATAATAGCATTTCTTTCTGGTAGTTGGACTATTTTTATGAGGAGGTTTGTTAGTAGAACGCCTATTACAACACAAGCATTTATTTTAATAATAATAAGTTCAATTTGTTGCTGTCTTTATGCATTTTATTTAGGAAAAATATTTATTCCAATGTTAGTTTATATAAAAAAATATAACATAAACAAATTTAGTTTTATAGATGAAAAAGAACACAAACGGTAATAATTTAGTGGGTTCATTATAAACAAAAAACTCGCTGAATTTGTGAATACAGACCCACAAATACGCCTACCATGGTAAATTCCCTGTAAACATTGCGTAGAAATATACTGTCGTAGAGAGAGTACACTTTTACCGCGTAGTAATTGGAACAGCGGCAGCGGTCAGTTATATTCCATGACCGATGCGATCAACAGCACTACCCTGCTACGAGTACGACAGCATAGGCAGGCTGATTCGCGCACGTGAGA
>MGOY01000034.1 GCA_001797275.1 Clostridiales bacterium GWF2_38_85
CATTCCTATAATAACGGACTGACTCCGTTCGAAGCTCGCTTCAATTCGAAAAATATTAGGTCAGATTGTTACAATTTCGCTTGACCAGCACAATCATAACACTACAAATTAATATAAGCTTTTTTGAAATATTCATAATTATCCCTTTCTTTTGGAAAATAAATATCTTGTAATTATACCGCTTATCAATAGAAAAATTGTGATGATACTATTTATAACAATAAACCATGTCGCTGGTATAATGGGTGCATTGTAATCTACATTTGAGAAAACAATTTTTGAGTATCCATATGACTCTATCTCATTTGCTAGATTAGGTGGAACATTTTTATTTGACTTAAACAGCGGAACGTTTCCGTTTGATATGTATGATACATTTAAATTATTAATATTACCCTTTTCAATAAGATCGTTATAATATTTATTTGATGTTTCAAAGTATAATACTGTATACCCATCGGAGAATGTATGCCATGATAAATTTCTTTTTTTAAAATAAGAAATTAAGCTTATTTCATTTGATGAACTGTTGAAATAATATTGCTTTAAGTCATTCATCGTGTTATCCGGTATGTCTGATGGGTTAACATACCTTATTATTGAACAGAAAAACAAGATGATAACAAAAGAAACAAAAGCTAATAAAAATGCCGATATAATAGAAATGAAAGAAAATTTCTTTAAATTAGATTTATTCATTTCTAATACCATATATCACCAATGTATTGACGAGATGCAAACGAATTGTAGTTCTTAACTCCTGTTATACCGTAATAATGCATTTTATATAATTCTTGTGTTGCAAAGTGCAAGATTGCTGTCTTAACCATATTCGTCTTCTGCGTTTGGATCCCAGTCATAAAAATCTCTAAAATTATAATAAAAGTTTAGCGTCAAGGTATCAAGAACATCGTTTTTATTAACACTTGCAGATATAGTAGTTCTGTAATTTCCAATAGCATATCTCCAATTATTATTTTGCTCTGTAATTTCGTAATTCCATTCATTTATTGTTGATATATTTAGAGATGATTGATTAGTATTATTAATCAATGCTCGCGCAGCTTCATATAAATCATTGAAATCTGCTTCATTATTTTCTGGAATTTCATCTATTAACTTTATAAAGTTAATATTATAACGATCATCCCCAAATTCATTTAGATACCAATCTAAAGCATATGATGCATCTGGATAATTTACTTCTGCTAAATCACTTGCTACTCCAGCAGCGAAATAATTTGAGAAAACATCATTTTGATATAATAATCTTTCCGCAGGGGTTGCTGAGTTATATATTATATCACTTTGCAATTTATCCGCGGTAGTTATTGGCAATTCAACCGTATCACTAATTTCTGTTGAGAAATTCTTGTAGCCTATAAGCTCAAAAATCCACATCTGTGAATAGCTGGTCGCATAGTTCGACTGTATTGCATTACTGTCTGAATAAGTAATGACCTTGCTTTGAGCTGATGCTAAGGTTTTTATATAATAAAATCCTCCGGCACTAATTAAGTTGAAATATCTGCTTGTGAGTGAATCATTTATTACGACCTCAGCATTATCCCCTGATATATTCATTACCCGTCTGCCGTTACGAGCATAATTTGTCGCGTAATTTACACCGTTTTCCTCATAAACATAGTCATCTTCAAAAGATAATTCGTTAGCCCACAACTTGTAATAACCATCTATTATCTCGACACGCCACATTTGATTTCTTGACCCATATACACGATTACTCATTTTTACATTGATATTATAGTTATGATTTAAGTTCACAGAATCAAAGGTATTTCCTTCGAGCGTCAGATATTGTCCGGTAACACGATTTCTGATTCTATACACTCCGTTATTTATGATAGAGTCGGAAATTGTTGCTGCTTCAAATATCCATTTTTGTTTCGATTCCCCTTGATAAGCATAAACTCTTACATCAGCACCATTAGAAGTTGAGCCATCCTTGACTGTCAATGCGTTTGATGAACCACATTGCGGCATCAACTTGTATGTATTATTACCGCTGTCTATAATATACCACATCTGAGCAGCAGTGTAGTTGGATGTATATTGTTGGACATTTGTATCGGAAGCAGAACCTCCGCCCTCAACATCAAGCCGCATATTTCCGCAGGAAACGGGTGTCAGTGTATACAAACCGCTGCTTTGATAGCTGATAAGCCATTTTTGTTGTGTAACATTCGCTTTTTCCCATTGTTGAACATTTGCTCCGGATAAAATACTTCCACCTGAAACATCAAGATATTTATTTGTCTGATAATTTTTTAAATAATAAAAGCCATTAGGTACTTTTACGACGAGACTGCACACTGAATATATCGAAGCATCGTTTGTGAGTCGCGCTATTATAACGGTACTTCCTACATTTAATCCTGTAACTAATCCCGATGAACTAACTGTAGCTATGCTTGAATCCATTGTAATCCAAGTGACAGACTGACCAGATGGATATGTTATCGCGGAAAGTTGAAGTGTAGAACCTATATTTATTGCCGCAGAAGTGGTAGAAATTGAAATTGTAGGGTTGTAAGTGATTACAAGCGAAGGTTTATAGCTTGAATACTCCGCTGAACCAAAGGTCTTGCAGTATGTTGTACTGCTTTGATTATTGTTATAGATAAGCAACCCTTTTGATATATCAAATGTTCCATCTTTCCACTTTGTTATTGCATTTTTTATATCAAAGGTGTTTAATCCGAAGGTTGGTAGTTTGGATTTTAGATTAGTTTATTAAACTCTTATGATTTATCGTCTCTTTATTCTAAGTATTTGCTTATTTCAACACCTATATCATAGAATTTATCATCGTGCGATACATAATATCTGCCATTATCATCCTTCCATATGCTGCCTTTCCATGCTAAAGCAGGATATTCGTTGAATACTAATAAAATATGAGTATTAACTATAAATTTTAGATTTTCTATTTTACTAACATCGTAAGGATTGCTTTTTAGAATGTCAGTAATTGAATCTATTATTTCTTTGTCATAAATTTTAGTATCTGTAATATAGTTAACTCTCGTTTTTGCTCGTTCGGTTTTTGTGCTGATAATTATACGATCGACTTCCCAGTCATAGATTGGATCGATGCTTACATCTTTTGATTTGTAAACACAACTTGAAAAAGTATTCATGGGAATAATTGGACGGTTCGCTTCATATATCCAGTTATCTTCGTCCAATCCTTTAATCTGATAATAATCATAGGGCCCGTTATCCCAATATTGACCTAAATATTTCCCGTAATCCATTACAACATATTCAGTCCTTGTCCAATCATCATAAGATATATGATATTTAGGTTTGGGTAATAAAGTGGTAATTGTTAAAAAAACAAAAGAAACTAGTATTATAATAACTACTATTATTAGAGCTTTCTTTAGCATATTATTTCACCTCATTCGGTAATATAGAAATTATAATAAATCCAAAAATCAAATAAACTAGGGGTATACTTTATATGTTTTAAGGTACTTCATGTGAAATCCCGGATGGTAATGTAACAGTTGAACCATTAGGTGTATTAATAATATTTTTTATCGTATCCCATACTTTTGATAATTTTAAAAGTCCATTTTCAACACCAATATCTGAAATAGCATGTGAGGTGTCAGAGGAATAATATGTATTTGAACTATATGCATCATTTAAGCTAGCGCTAAATGATAATACAGTATTATCCCCATTAGGTGTGGTTTCTTTGGTTTGAATACCTAAACCATACACATCAATATTATATTGATATTCCGAAATTGTATCTGTTCCCCACCCTACAATATAATGTGCTGGCACCAGAGTAGTAATGTGCTGTCCGTTAATATATAATAAACTATTAACATTTTCAGCACTTGACATTAAATCTGTATTCCAATTTTCTATATGAGCTTCTAAATGAGTTATAGTATCATTGTATGTTGTATGTCTTTCTAAAATTTGAAATAAATTGCATGTTAAATAACTCCTATTCGGTTCAGAAAAGAACTGAGGTGTTGGTAAAAGCTCATATGCACTTGGTAGATCAACAATAATTGATTGCAATATTGGTTTTACAAAATTGTCGCTTATAAAAGGTGGTACATCAGCAATACTTTCTATATAACCATCCACAATAGGACGAGCAACTTCTAATGAACCAAGAAGAGGTGAACCAAGAGTTATAAATTTTTCAACTTTATTTCGTTGCGAAACACCTTTTGATAGATAATTTGAAGCAACAAGACCTCCATTGCTATGCGCAATAATTATCACTTTATCATATGAATTTGTAGTAATAAAACTATCAAGTAAATTTCCGGCTCTACTATTTGATCTTCTCCAATCATATGGGAAAAACCGAATATCATATTGTGAACTATATTCAGTGTTTAGACGAGTTATAAGCGTTTCGTATGCATCATAAGCCCCATATGGACTATTATTTTCTGATACAGGTGTAAGATCGTATTTTGGTATACCATCAGTATCACATTTTAAAAGCAATAATTTTGGCAATGTATCTAACGAAGGAGTAACATCTTCTTCAATAGGAGGCCATATTTTTGTACCAGCAGTAAATTGTTCTGAATAATTGATACCGTTAACTGTTTCATTAACTGATTCACTATATTCTAAATATAATTCGGTTCCCATATATCCTGGAATAACAATTATAGCTTCTTTCAACACTTTAATCGTAAAAGTATTTATAAGTCCAGTAATTTTATGAGTTGCTTTTATTGTTATAATCCCTGTTGTCAAACCTGTGATAACACCAAGCGAATTTATAGAAGCAACATATGATGAACCAGAAATTCTTTCCCAAATAAAATCGTTATTTGAAGTCCATGTAGGATTGAAGGGACTCTTATTTATCGAGATAGTATAGTTTTGCATCTTGCTTATTTCAATATTATTTATACTAAATCCCATTAAGTTGTCATGGTATAATAAAGTTGTAACACCTTGACCTAATATAGTATAATAACTATAAAGGAAAGAGGAAAGAAAAATGCAACAATACGAAAAGGA
>MGOY01000035.1 GCA_001797275.1 Clostridiales bacterium GWF2_38_85
TTGTTATACATATTTTTCTGCAGATCACTCCCATTATTTACATGATAATTTTTCTGATTTAGGACTTGACTTTTATTAGCAGGTTTCATTTTATAAGAATGATCTAATCTTATTCCTTTGTAGTATATATTTAAAACAATAAAAAGTCAATGAGGTTAAAAATTATGATACTAGAATTCGAATACACATCACAATCAGCTCCAGGCTTTTCACCACAAGCTGTACATATGATGGATAATTCCTTCGTTATTGTATATACAGACGAAACGGGTATTGTAAAAGGACAGGTAGCGAAGCCAGAGTATGGACTTTACGATTCACTGTCATGGAAAGAAAACAAACGAATGTCACCTGATGATGGGGTATCATACCCAAGTATGAAGAAGATAGCTCATTATGGTGTGTATGGTTTTTGGAGTGCGTCTGCGTATGAGAACGGCAGCAGTGGTGACCATCGGTTCATAATGTATATGTTACCGACAGATATATCCCATACTTTTATTGACGGTAACCTCAATTATACGAAAGATAGTGCCGTATCAAGTGCAAGCTTCAACTTCATGAATGCGAATGGGTTTCTGCTCCGTCGATATCGTTCGTTGGTATCTCCCAACGCAAAGATTGAACTGTATCTGTCAATGGGAAGTTCAGATGAGATCTCACTTGGCAAGTGGTATATAGACAGAGTAAGTACATCAATACCAGGTAACAACATATCTGTTACTGCTCGAAACACCATAGGTAAGTTATTGAAGGAACAGACCTTTGATGAGAACAACACCTTCACAGAACCTACACTTACAGATAACCTGAAAGCAATTCTTGGATATGCAGCTGTTGAAGATTTCTTTGTTGGTGATACAAGCAAGAGCTGGAAGCTTTCGTTTAAAGCAGAAGAAACCTTGCTTGATGGCATAGAGAATATAATACAACTACTACCCGGATTCAAGCTTGACGAAACCTCTTATGGTGTTGTAGGCATAGGTCATATATCCGACTCTCGATTCGAACAACCGTCTACATACGAGTTCGAACGTGATAAGAACTGCTGGAGCTATTCCACCGAATACAGCGACGAGCAGACATTCTCGCGTGTTTGTGTTATATGCAACGAGCCATCAAATACATTGTATGTTGACTTACCACCACACAAGTTATGGCCTATGCCTTCGCACAGAACCTTATATATAACAGTACCTGACGGTACGAGTCAATCAGAGCTTCTAACATATGCAAGCAACCTTTCAGAAAGCATTGCTATATCAGGACGTGTAGAAACCTTCGCAGGTCGATTCACTCCACAAATGATAATAGGTGATGCTATCCGGATGATTGCAGATGGAAACATTGAACTAATCGGCACTGTAACCTCTATCCGTCACACGCTCGGTAGGAAAGGGTTCTACACTGAGTTCACTGTTGACAGCGGAGGTCGCAAGGGCAAGCCGATGATGAAGGACTATGTAAGCCAGATAAGTGGTGGGAAGACTGCTGGAAATGTGGTTATTATGTCATAATGGTATAAACCATAATTGACAATAAACATAATTCAGTGTACAATAATTGAAATATAGAACGAAGGAAGATCTGATAATATGAATATACCATTTTGGGAAGAAACATATAAAAATGATACTGTTTTCACTTTTGGTTCGGAACCTAATAACACTATAGTTGAATTTCAATATTTATTTAACAAAACGGGAAATATTTTAGACATTGGTTGCGGTGACGGAAAAAATTCATTATATCTTGCAAAAGAAGGTTTCCTAAATATTGATGCTTTTGATATATCGGAAAATGCGATAAACAAATTAAAAAGATTATCGCAAAAAAATGAAGTTAATATAAATGCTTCTGTAAATGATTTATGCAGTTTTCGTTTTGAAAAAAAATATGATTTAATCATATCTTTTGGAACACTTCATTTTGTAAAAAAAGATAGTTGGTATAAATTTATTTTAAATGCAAAAGAAAATACTGTGGTTGGGGGATTTCATATTATTCAGCTATTTACTGATCAAATTCCAGCTTCCTTTGATATAGCCCCATTTACTGTCGGCTTAGCATCTGATGGTGAAATTAAGGAGTTATATAGCGATTGGAATATTATACAATATAAATCTTATGTATTCGAAGATGAACATCCAAATGTTCCAAAACATTTACATGCATCTAATAAAATTATAGTTCAAAAAGAAAAATAAGTATTCGCTCATTTATAACAATTAATTTTATATAATTAATAACAGTGGAGTACATATTAAAACAGTATTCTATTTCGTTCTGTTAAAATATAGTTGACTAATAAGATATCTATAAGCACCCCTGTTACACAGCAGAGGTGCTTTTTTATATATACTCACAAACGAAAGGATAAAACGTATGAAACAAACATGGAACTGGATACAGACTGCAATAGCAGTAGTAGGCGGCTGGCTCGGATATTTTCTTGGAGGGTGGGATGGATTCTTGTATGCACTGGTAGCGTTTGTCGTGATAGATTATATCACCGGTGTTATGTGTGCTGTCCTTGATAAGAAGCTTTCAAGTGAAATAGGTTTCCGAGGAATCTTCAAGAAGGTGGCGATATTTACACTTGTTGGAGTCGGGCATATCATTGATAAATATGTAATCGGAGATGGCTCTGTTCTAAGAACAGCAGTCATCTTCTTTTTTGTCTCAAACGAGGGTGTGTCAATAATTGAAAACGTTGCGTACATAGGACTACCTATACCTGAGAAGCTCAAGGATGTACTGGAACAGCTGAACAGCGATAATGGAAAGGATGAATAACGTGAAAATAAGCTTCATAATAGTTTAAAGTTAATTCGTTTCACGCTTAAAAATTCTTTAAAATGAGAACACACTCATTTTCAAAGAATTTCATTGACTATTTGTGTTGGCCGCTTCGCGGTAGAATGGAGATTAATATGAATCTAAAACAGTATTACCTTACCCAGAACAATTGTTATAAGGTCGGACAGAAGCATGAAGTAAAAGCTATAATGGTTCACTCCACCGGAGCAAATAACCCTATGCTGAAACGCTATGTCGGCCCTGATGATGGACTGCTTGGAGTGAATAAGTACAACAACCACTGGAACGCAGCTAAACCAGGTGGACAGAACGTTTGTGTACATGCCTTCGTAGGTAAGCTACAGGATGGAAGTATAGCAACCTATCAGACGCTTCCGTGGGATTATGTTGGCTGGCACAGCGGTACAGGTTCCTTAGGCAGCTCCAGGAACGCGAACAACACCGATTATATTGGGTTCGAGATATGTGAAGACAACTTAACCGATGCAGCTTATTTTGGCAAGGTCTACAAAGAAGCAATTGAATTATGTGTATACGAAAAGGGCGAGGATGGCACCCCGGTTATTATCAAGGAAGAAGCAGAAACCGTGCGGCTCATATACCAACTTTTCCTTGAGGGTAAAACTCCAGCAGGGATTTGCAGACTTTTGGATAAGCGTGGTACGCCTACGCCGTCCGGCAAACAGAAATGGAGCCAGACTACGGTGAACAGCATTCTCACCAACGAGAAATACAAGGGTGATGCACTTTTACAGAAAAGGTTCACTGTGGACTTTCTTATGAAAAAGATGAAGGTCAACGAGGGCGAAGTCCCGCAGTACTATGTGGAACACAGCCACGACGCCATCATCAGCCCTACTGATTGGGACATTGTGCAGGTTGAAATCGACAGACGCAAGACGCTCGGCAGAGCCTACAGCGGAAACAGTATCTTTTCTTCGAAGCTGGTATGCGGAGACTGCGGCGGATTCTTCGGTCAAAAAGTGTGGCACTCCACCGACGCCTATCGCAAGGTGATATGGCGCTGCAACAGTAAATTCAAGAGTGAAAAGAAATGTTCTACACCTCATCTCGACACGGACACAATACAGCAGAAGTTTCTGCTTGCCTACAATCGGCTGATGGAAAACCGGGACGGAGTGATTGACGACTGCAAACTGATACGTCGGACGCTTTCCGACAGTACAGGACTGGATGCCGAAATTGACAAGCTGACTGAGGAAATCGAGGTGGTTGCCGAGATGATCAAAGCCTGCGTTAAGGAGAACGCTTCGGCAGTACATTCCCAAGAGGAGTACAACAAGAAATACAAGGGACTTGTAAAACGCTACGAGAAAGCTACACGACGTTTGGATGAGTTGAGCGCTGAGCGAACAAGGAAGCAAGAGCGCGACCGTGAACTGCGGTTATTCATCGAATCAATCAAAAAACAGCCCCTCGTCCTTCAAGTATGGAACGAAAGGCTGTGGGTCGGATTACTCGAAAGAGCCACGGTTTTTCACGATGACAGAATGGTATTTAAATTTAAGAACGGCATTGAAATTGAGGTTGAGCTGTGAGGCTTGACCTCTTTTTTTATCGATTTGCACCCCCTCACGAGTAATCGTTCTGCGAGGGTATCGGTATAGAGTAAAGCAGTATAGTGACGAGCTATATTTTTAGTTGTGGCAGAAAATTACATAAATCATAAAGTGCAAAAAAGGCTGTATTTACAGGCTTTTTGGGCATAAAATAAGAACGCCAACCTCAATACCTACCGTATCAAAATTAGCGTTCTTATATGTGAATAACCGTCATAAATGATACAATGCACACCCCCTATAAGGCTTAGGGTGTGCAAGGTGCATTTAGGGTGTTCAGGCGGTACCCATTAACTAAATATTTACTCTAAATGTCTTCCATTAAACACAAAGTTGGTGAACGACTATCAAGGGAATGGGGTTATTAACTGTTGGAAAACGTTAGGAGGTATGAGTTGTGCAAATAGATTGCCAATATGGGAACTTTACTGCGGGAACAGCCTACCGACATAGTCGAATGCGACGAGCCGCTTGTCTGGGGGCTGATTGAAAAAGTCACCGTCTATGAGGACAAATTCGCCGCAGAATTTAAGTCCGGCATATCAGTGGATATAAATGAATAGGGGTGAAAACAAGTACACGTCTCTTAAGAGGATATTCCACGATGTTCCACAAGCAAGATAAAACACATATAATATTTAAATCTATTTAATCTAAAAAGGTGGGCTTAAAAAATGGATTTGGACAGTAACAAACATGAAAATCAAGAAATGCAAATTTCCCCGGTTGAAGACCTAATGCGCGAACACGGAGTTTTACATAGAGTGCTTTTAATATACAAAGACATTATAAGCCGGTTAAGGGGTGAAAAACCTTACGACCTTTACTTAATCTGTAATGCCACGCTAAATGCTGCTAACATCTCAAAAGCCTTTATTGAGGAATACCACCAGGTACTTGAAGAACAATATATCTTCCCAAGGTTTCAACAAAGTCAGCAGCATATTCAGTTAATCCAAACGTTATTGGTACAGCATAATGCGGCAAGGTGCCTGTCCAATATGATATTAAGGCTTTTGGCTTCGTTTACAGGCAGTGCTTCACAACGCTATCAATTAGAAAATTTGTTATCAACGTATATTCGTATGTATGAACCTCATTCATCGCGTGAGGATACCGTGGTATTTCCTGCTTTCCATAGCTTGGTTTCCGAAGAAACATTTAAGGAATTAGGAGAAAATTTTGAAGAAATTGAAGAACAAAAATTCGGAATGAATGGTTTTCATTCAATTGTCCAACAAATAGCACAAATTGAACAATCTTTAGGAATTTTCGATATAGGTCAATATACTCCTAATTGTAATATTTAGCATGTTCGCCATAGCATTCATGCTTTGGCTGCACGTTAACAGGACAAGCCCCCCCAATTTGATATTCTAAACAATAAATCTCTTATTGAAATTTATTCTTAAAGATGATATGATTTATATAGTTCGATACTCGTAATTTATGATACTCAAATTTTATATAATAAGGAGGCATCGTTTTGGACGAGAACACAATAATTCACAAACTACTGGATGTTTTTGAGTATAAGAACACATATCAGCTTCAAACCTCAAATATTCAGCCACAAGATATGTATGTCCTGGAAAGAATATTTTTCCACGGAAAAATAGTAGTTAAAGACCTTTCAAAGCAGTACAGCATTCCACCGTCTACTATGACAGGGATTATCGACAGGCTGGAGAATAAAAAACTAATTAAAAGGCTTCGGACAAATGTCGACAGACGAGCAATAGAATTGGTAGCTACTGCAGAAGGAAAAGACGTCGTTGAAAAACACATCACAGAGGATAAACTATTTTCTAAAAACCTGTTTAATACTTTAGATGCGCAAAAGAAAGAAATACTAAAGGAGTTGCTTGGCGAATTGCTGACCAACGTACAAAAAGAATGCCTATTCTCTTCAGAAATGGAACTCGGGGGTGATTTGAGTGGAGACGATTAAATTTCAATTACCAAAAGAGAATCCTTTAAAGCTGATTTCGTATCTAAAAAAATATAAGAAGCAGTTCTGGATTCAAGCTATCGGCGGCATCCTCTATAACACCGTAATAGTAGCCGGGCCAATCCTATTAGGGAAAGCCATTGATGCAGCTTCCGAATTATATATAAACGGAGTATCTCCCGAAAGAATAAGGAACCTTGCGTTGATTTGCGCAGCCTTTGTATTGGTTACAATATTCTTTCAGTATGCCAGATATATTAAACGATGGTATATACGCAATATGAGCAACCGGATTGCCAATGATATGCGGGCAGGACTTATTTCAAAGACACTGAACCTTCGCATGGAGCAAATTGACAGGGAGTCTGTTGGAGATCTGATGTCACGGACCGTCGGCGATGTAGACCAGATCGTATCAACTGTGCAGTCTACCATCAATGAAGCTTGGGATACATGGCTTCTCATGATCTCTTATTTTGCCGTGCTGCTTTTTTACAATCCGTATATTACCCTGCTCTGTTCCATACCAATACCGGTCGCGATATACGCTGCCGAAGCCGTGAGGCATCCGCTGTACAAAAACTCAACAGAGTCAAGAAAGGCTGCGTCCTTAATCAGCTCCCATCTGCAAAATACGCTGAATGGCATCATCACCCTAAGGCTTTTCGGCAGAGAGGAAGTTGAAAATGAAAGGCTTAAGGAATTCAGTAAAAATCAGATGACCTGGAACATAAAAACTAACTTGCTTCAAACCGGGATGATGCCTGTATATTCCACACTTGCTTCCCTTGGGGTGGTCGGAGTAATAGGACTTGGCGGAACACAGGTAATTGGCGGCTCCTGGAGCATAGGTCATTTTACCGCTTATCTCTCCATGTTCGTTGCCATGTCAACCAGAACCTGGGTAGCCGCAAGGGTTTTCAACCAATTTCATGCCGCAAAGGCTGCCTGGGATAGAATTAAAGAGAAGCTGAGAGGTGAAGCTGAAGCAGTATGCACTGAGGTTCCACCTTCCAGCAGCACTGCCGAAGCATCAGTAGCACCCAATTCTTCAGAAGGGATACCCTATATAAATGTAAGGAATCTAAGCTTTAAATATCCTGCCTCCCAGCATGAGGTTTTACAAAACATCAATTTCAGCGTACAGCAAGGCTGGCTGGTTGGAGTTACAGGACCGGTAGGCTCCGGAAAGAGCTCACTGGCAGCCGTGCTCACGGGGCTTTATCCTTATGAAGGAAGCGTCACGATGGAAGAAAAGGAATTAAGGTCGTTTTCAAATGAAGAGCGCGTAAGCCGCATCGCTTACTCCGGTCAGGATTCCTTCCTGTTTTCCACATCCATTGCAGAAAACATCGCCTTTAGACAGATAAAAGAAGGCTCTGATGATTATAAGAGGCTTCAGGATACACTGCATACGACGGCCCTGACAGAGGATCTTGCTTTGTTTGAGCATGGGACAGACGCCCTTGTCGGGGAAAAAGGCGTCAGAGTTTCAGGCGGACAAAGGCAAAGAATCGCACTGTCAAGAGCATTATATACCGGTAATGCCATCTTGATACTGGATGACCCTTTCTCCGCCGTAGACATAGGCACTGAAAAAAGAATGATCGAGAGGCTCAGGACGAAACATGGTGGCAAGACTATATTCTTGTTTTCACATCGGCTTGCTGCATTTAAGGATGCAGACAAAATCCTCGTGCTTAGCGGCGGTCGGATTGCAGAACAGGGCAATCATGACGAGTTGATGAGTATCGGTGGCATTTACAATAAAATTTACTCGGCTCAAAGCTGGATGGAGAGTGAAGAAAATGAGTACCGATCAAAAATCCAAGGGTAAAAAACTGTCCATAGTATGGACTGTGCTGCGGTCCACCTTCGGAAAGCTTAAATATTATTACATTATACTTGGCATTTCCGCTGTCATATTAATGCTTCTTGAACTCCTGCCTCCCATGCTTCTTAAAAATATCGTTGATGTGAATCTTAAATCGGGAGATGTTTACGGGACATGGATTACTGCGGTTTTCTATCTCCTGGCATCGCTTGGCAGCAGTACCTTCAGCTTTATTCAAACCTATAATACGACATATATAGGACAGAATATACTGATCGAATTACGGCTTCTTATGGCTAACCACTTAAAAAAACTCCCCATGAGCTATTACAGTAAAACTCCCGTTGGCGAAATCATGAGCCGTATGACCTCGGATGTGGAATCTGTCAACACACTGTTTTCATCCGGACTTATCAATGCTATTACCGACTTAATGAAGGTATTCGGCATAGTAGCTGCAATGTATTTTATTAGCCCCATACTTTGCCTAATCGCTTTAGGGGCTGCTCCGGTAATATTTGCGACTGCGAACTATTTCAGAAAAAATATGTTCAAGGCGCAAGTCGGCATCCGGAAGGTTGTAGGAGGCGTCAATACCTATCTTCAGGAGCTTTTTAATGGTATAAGGATTGTCAAATCCTATGGCAAGGAAGAGGAATATAAAAGTAGGTTCCAACCCCATCTTAATGAATATCTTAATGTAAACAACCATGCTGCCGTATATGACGCATATTTCCCTTGCGTATTGCAGGTAATCAGGGCTTTTGCAATTGCAGTGATTCTATGGATGGGTGCCAAAACCGGGAATTCGGATCATCTGGCAGTCAGCATAGGAGGATTGGCGGCATTTATTGACCTGGCGGCAAGACTGTTCAATCCCATAGAAGCGTTAAGTATGCAGTTTCAGACTATACAACAGGCAATGGCTGGTCTTAACCGTATCGAAGAATTTCTATCTGAAGAACAGGAAGAAAAAGGAGCGGTTCAGCATTTAAGTGATGATATCGCATTAAACATAGAAAGCATCCGGGTGGATATAAAAAATGTCAGCTTCGGATATTCAAAGGATAAAACCATACTCAAGGATGTTTCATTAACGATTGAAAGCGGTAAAAAGGTGGCCATTGTAGGCAGAACCGGTGCAGGCAAAACGAGTCTTATGAATCTTGTCGCAGGTTTGTACAGCTGTTGGAGCGGTGAAATAAGTATTTCCGGCATAGACCCTTTCAGATTAAGCCCGACAGACAGGAGAAAATTAATCGGTGTTGTCCCCCAGAATACCAACCTGTTTGAGGGTAGCCTCAAAGATAACATTACCTTAAGAGACGATAAAATAAGCCTTGAGTCGGTAGAGAAGGCTGCAAGGCTTGTGGGGCTTGATGACTATATCCAGGGCTTACCTGATAAATATAATACGGTATTGGGAGTTGCAGGAATTAAGCTGTCCTTTGGACAGAATCAGTTATTATCTCTTGCAAGAGCTGTTGTCACAGATCCTCCTCTTTTGCTGTTGGATGAACCGACATCAGGGCTGGATGCCATGACAGAAGAAATGATTTTCAAAGCTTTCAGGGCAATTGGAGCAAAGCGTACAATCATTACCATCAGCCACAGGCTGTCGGGAATTATTGATGCGGACGAAGTGTATATCATGGCTTCCGGGAAAATAGTTCAGTCAGGGCCTCCGGAAAAACTGGCGGGAGAAAAAGGATGGTACAACGTGTTCACACAGCTTGAAGGCCTTGGCTGGCAGTATGATGCCTGACGGTTGTTTTCCCCCACCGATATCATTTCAAGTGTTCCCGTTGCTATATCAGACTTTTTTATAAAATATTTTGTAGCTTTAGGGATAAATATTGCACTCTATAACAAACGAAAAATTGATCAGATAAGGCGGCGGTGCTTTGAATGACATCATTAAAGCAGTTATATTAGGTATTGTAGAGGGACTGACAGAGTTTTTGCCAATATCCTCAACAGGCCATTTGATTATAGTCAATGAATTTGTTAACTTTACGGGCAGCTATGCAAAATTATTTGATATAGTTATCCAGCTTGGAGCTATCCTCTCAGTCATTGTCTACTTCTGGCGTAAACTATTTCCATTCGGGAGAAGTAAAACAAAATTAGAAAAGTCGGAAACATGGAACATATGGAAGAAGACCGTTGTGGGTGTCCTTCCCGCGCTTATTTTGGGGGCGATGTTTGGAAAACAGATTGAAGAGTATTTTTTTAACCCTATTACCGTCGCGTCGGCGTTACTTATCGGTGGTATCGTACTCATTATTCTTGAGCGAAGTAAAACACAGGCTCAAATTACCTCTATTACTTCATTAAGCTACAAAACAGCGTTTTTTATTGGTTTGATCCAATGCCTTGCAATGATACCGGGGACTTCACGGTCTGCTGCAACCATTATCGGGGCAATGCTTTTAGGGGCTTCAAGGGTGGTTGCTGCAGAGTATTCCTTCTTTTTGGCAATTCCAACCTTGTTCGCAGCTTCGGCGTACTCTCTCATTAAAACAGGCTTTAATCTCAATACGTCGCAAATCCAGTTACTTGTAATAGGGTTTATCGTATCATTTCTGGTTGCCTGGTTAGTAATCGCAGGATTTATGAAGTTTATAAGCAAGCGTGATTTTAAACCTTTCGGATATTACAGAGTTGTTCTGGGTATTCTTATACTGCTTTATTTTAGATTTTTACAATAATCTATGCAATAATTTTTTACTGACTTGACAAATTCACTAAGTCTGATAAGGATAATTTTGAGATGATTTCAAAACCGTTTCCCTGACCCAGCGGTTTAATTATGACTGTCCCCATATCGGGAATCTGTCCCAATCCTATACCCATTGGAAAACTGTGTGCGATGATAACCTGATTGGTTCCCTGAGGAGGTATAATTTCCAGTTTTGACCGGAGAGCATTAAGTATTCTTTCTTGTTCTGAAGCAGATATATTTCTGCTCAAATTATAAATTGCAACCCAAAATGGATCAGTCTGAACATTTGCTCTTCCGAAAGCCAATTGTGCCGTTATTACAGTCCTGCAAAAAGGGCTGGTTAGGATAGGGTAGCTAACAGGAATTTGCAAATGGCGAAGGGCTTCCCCATAGTAAACGGCCTGCCTTTTCCCCATTTCAGAAAGATTTCTTTGGGTATAACAGTACTGAAAACTTAAATCAGGCTGATCTTCCCCAACTGTTGCCTCCCCGTGCCTTGCATAGAGTATATATCCTCCATTTCTTAATAAATTAAGTAAAGAATCGTTCAATAAATTCCACCCCCACAGTTTGTTTCTATTATATAATCTATTATATTCATCATTAAATTTATTGGACCCAACACATTTGATATGTGCTTTCATCATGTGGAAAAGCAGCTTAGAATATTATCTATAACTAAACAAAGAACTCCACGAATACATCGTAAAGTTCTTTGTTTAGTTATAGATAATGCATAATTTAATGGGTATAATCCAAGTATTTTATTTGTTCCGGCAAATCCTTTTGTATCAGTTCTTTCATCTTTTTGGCAAAAGGACAGGGATAGCCGATGGGATTGCCGCGTTGAATGCAAGAGGCAAAAACGATTGTGTCGGCGCCTTTTTTCACAAGTTCTCTCGCCCGTAAAACAGCTTTTTTGCCGGGACATCCTCCACAGTTAATAAAGCCTACGATTTCAATATCTTCTTCAACACCCTCAAAGGCGCCTTTCTTTTCCTTGATAAACTTGAAATCTGTTGTTCCAGGACAATAGTCCT
>MGOY01000036.1 GCA_001797275.1 Clostridiales bacterium GWF2_38_85
CAATTACACTCTTATTATTGGCTTAAACAACAAGCATGATACTTCAAATTTTCGCTACGCCGAAGTATCATAATCTTATAGTAGCAATGGAGAGATATTTTTGAAAAGTATTTTCGATATATTCAGTAACAATCAACCGAATGAAAGCCCAAAGGATCCGTCAAGCATGAAGCTACAGGTGATAAAATCTCATTGCCCACAGAATCATCCCTGCCCTTCAATCAGAGTCTGCCCGACAAATGCGCTAAAGCAAACAGGTTATGCTGCACCTGTTGTTGACGAAGAAAAGTGCATTAAATGCGGCAAGTGCGTAAAATACTGCCCTATGAGAGCATTGGTACTTAGTTGAATTAAGCTATAAATGAAAAACCCTTTGTATTACCATTTTACAAAGGGTTTTGATTATATCAAACAATAATTCTTATTTATTTAATTTTATATTAATTTGGATCAGATACAGTGATAAATACGAATTTACCACACAAAGTCTTCTATATAAAGCGGACTTTGTGTGGTTTTATTTATAAAGAATCGAAAAAGTATGCTTTTATGAGTTGATAATTATATATAGGTATGGTACTATGCGAATATGGATTAATTAAACATAATATATCGTTATATAATAATATGTTATTGATATTAAATATATTATTATCGATTAAGATGATGTGTAATTGATGCAAAAATGATAAGAATGCAGGTGGAACATGACTATAAAACTAATACAACCAAAGATGAATAAAAGACCAATGGATACAAATTTAAAA
Organism: Clostridiales bacterium GWF2_38_85; assembly: GCA_001797275.1. Lineage (GTDB taxonomy): Bacteria > Bacillota > Clostridia > Oscillospirales > CAG-382 > GWF2-38-85. Next base: position 768 of record MGOY01000036.1, read on the forward strand.
ATATCATTAAGCGTATTCCGAGGGCAAAAGAACAACGGATTCCGTATTTAACTCTCAATTTTTTATACAGAAAGTTTGGGAAGATGTCAGAAAAGTTATGCAACTTGATAACATATAACAGGATCGGTAAATTTTCAAAATGGATATCGTATCATATAAAATAAAAGAATATAGGAGAAAAGTTATGGCTAAGTATGAATGCAGCTTACATGGCAGTTTTGATGAATTATTATCAACTATTAATTCCGGAATTTTGAACGGCAGTGCATCAGCAAGCTTCGAGGATGGCAGCTATTATGATGCCAACGGTATCAGATGCGCAGTACGTGTATATGAACGGTACAGTATGTTCGGTGGTAACCGTGTCAGCTTGAATGTTACACTGCTTGGCAGCGGAAATGATTTATTCCTGTCAGCGATAACCTCAGGCGGCAGTCAGGCAGTTTTGTTTAAAATAAATACAGTTAGCGAAGAGACCTTTCTGGATTGTGTAAGAGAGATTGTTGAGAATTATAATAAGTAAAAATGAACATATATAAATAATAGAATGAGAGTTATATTTATATTTGAATGACCTATTGTAAAATATAAACCCGAATACAAAATCAACTATAATTTGATTGAATTTAACCTATTGTTTTTACATTGATTATAAATTCGTAAAACAATAAAAAACTGCCATTTTCAATATCGGTAAAATATATTATAAAAAATCCTAATATTTTTATATTATTTATTATTTCTTTATGATATCATGTAATATGTAATATTTAGTGAAAAGAAGGTAAAGCCGATGGGTATTCCGATTATTGATTTCGAAAAGCATAACAATGAAGTAAAAGAAATTATATCTGCATATTACAACAATTATCAGAATAAGCGGATAATTATGAGTATTGCATGTAATCCCAGAATGATTTTACTTGATTCAAGATTAAACACAGGTAAATATACTTTCAAGCAATATTTTGAAAACCCAGATATTATGACTGAAGTACAAATGCAGTTTATTGAATATCGTGACACTGCGCTTATATACGATCATGTTATGGGACTTGATTATATATCGTTTGGTTTATATCCGGATTTTCAGAATGTTATGGAGCCTAATTGGTTGGGGTGTCCCATCAAATATCATGATAATAACGATCCCGGCACCGGTTCTATTCTTAATGATGAAAATAAATATGATTACATAAAAACCCCGCTTGAACCATTATCGGGTATCATGGGCAAAGCGGTCGAATACTATGAATATTTTAAAGAGCTTCAACAAAAAGGCTATTCTTATTTAGGAAAACCTATCAGCTTTGTTTATGGAGCAGGAGCTGGTACAGACGGTCCGTTCACAAACGCTTGCAGTGTTCGCGGAACAACTGAAATGTGTATTGATTTGTATTGCGACACCGAATATGCGATGGAGCTTTTAAATTATATAACTGAAAATACTATTACAAGAATAAAAGCAATCAGAAAAGCATATGGCCAACCTGAAAAGTCTGATACCTTCTATTTGGCTGACGACAGTATCGCACTTCTGTCACTTGAGGATTATAAAAGATTTGTTCTACCGTTCCATAAACGACTTTATGAAGAGCTGTCAACCGGTGAAAAGCCCAGTGGCATTCATCTTTGCGGTGATGCGACCCGTCATTTTAAAACGATGGTTGAAGAGCTGAATGCTAATAACTTTGATACCGGATTCCCTGTAAACCACGGTGCTTTATTGCAAAAGCTTGGTAGGGATGTTCAGATTTCTGGCGGTGTCCATGTCGATATCCTGCTCAACGGCACACCCGAACAGGTTGCAGCAGAAACAAAGAGAATCCTTGAAGATGTCAAGCCTTACAGCAGAAGCTTTGTTATTAAAGAAGCAAATAATTTATCACCCGGTACACCTCCTGAAAATATACATGCTATGTATAATACGGTCAAGAAATATGGTTGGTTCAATACATAAATTCAAATTAAGAATATAGGAAGGAAAGCATTGATGAAAAAAGTATTTAGTTTTATTCTTATGTTGGCATTATTACTTACAACAACAGCATGTGTAAAAACGCCCGAAACAAGCGAACAGGAAAGCAGTAGTCAGGATTTGAGCAAAGCGGAATCATTTGATGAATCCTATACAAATTATAATGGGTTAGAGTTTAAAATACTGACCTTTACCAATGATCGTACAGCAGATGGTTTTTCGCATTTCGGATATGGTGATGAGCTTGAAGAAAATGTTGTTAATATAGCAATTGATAAAAGAAATGCTGCGGTCGAAGAAAATTATAATATCAAAATAGTTGAAGAAGCAATAAATGATCCTGACAGAATCAGAGGACAGGCATATACTGATTTTATCAATATAGCTCAAAGTCAGACTGATGATTATTATATGATATGTCCATCTATGTATTCTGCTGCTTCGCTTGCTCAGGAAGGTTATTTAGTGGATTTATTGTCACTTGACAAGCTTAATAATCTTGAAGCTAATTGGTGGGATCAATATTTTGTTGATGAGATATCTATTGATGATAAGCTTTATTTTGTAACCGGTGATATGTGTATGTATTCAAGAACAAGCTTGTTTATTACATTCTTCAATAAAGCATTAATTGATAAATATGATTTAGATAATCCATACGATATGGTTGACAACAAAACATGGACAATAGATAAAATGTATTCGATGGCAAAAATTATTTCTCAAGATCTCGATAGTAATTCTTTGATTGATTATCATGATATTTATGGGATCGGTGGTCAGGTTGATACAATATGGTTTTGGTTTTATGCATTCGGTGGTCGTTTAGCATCAAAGGGTAGTAATGGTCAACCAATATTAACTATATACAATGAAAAAAATCAAGAAGTTGTTTCAACAATACTCAAAGTGCTTCAGGATCATACCTGTTATGTAAACGCAAATAATTATTGGGATAGAACCTCAGAATTTATAACTACACCCACTGAACTCTTACGAAATGCTTTTGTAGATGGAAATAGTCTTTTTCTTATAACAGATATACAAGGAATAAATACAATTCAAGATATGAAGGAAGCTGACTTTGGCATACTTCCTTATCCGCTTTTTGATGAAAATCAAACAGATTATGCTCATATTATGAATTGTTGGGGAGCAAATGCACTTGCAATACCTCAATACATAGGTACTGAAAAAATTGTGATAGCATCAGAAATTATGGAAGCTTTAGGTGAAGAAACAATGAATACAGTTACTCCTGCGTTTTATGAAATAATGCTTCAAAAGCAAAAAACAAGAGATCCTGAAAGCATAAAAATGCTTGATATTATTTTCAATACAATCGGTTGTGATCTCGGTCATGTTTATAACTGGGGTAGTATGCCTTATATGTTAAATGATTTAGTTATGAATCAAACATTAAATTTTACTTCACAATGGGACAGTATAAAAGATAAAGCCCAGACAGAGCTTGACGCGACCATTGCAAGCTTTGAAGCTTTAGAATAAATTAGCTGCTAAAATAAAATGAGGGCTGTTGCAAGTTCGAATTTCAAACTTGCAGCAACCCCTTCTTTCGGTTCATTTGTGTTATTTGTCAAATGCAGGATTGAATGCGTAGAAGTTTTTACTGTCGAGATGATCAAGTGTAATTCTGAGGGCTTCGCCGAAGCGTTGATAGTGTACAATTTCGCGTTGTCTCAGGAAGTAGATAGCATCTCTGACATCGGGATCATCTGCGAATCTCAATATATTGTCATAAGTTAGTCTTGCTTTCTGCTCAGCTGCCATGTCCTCATTCAAATCAGCAATAACATCGCCTGTGGATTGCAATGTATCTGCTGAGAACGGAGTTCCCGACGCTGCAACAGGATATATACCGGTTGTATGGTCTACAAAATAGGGTTCAAAACCTGTTCCAACCAGATCCTCAGTTTTAATATTTCTTGTCAGTTGGTACACAATCGTAGAAATCATTTCCATATGTGCAAGCTCCTGCGTTCCATTAGGTTGTATATTGTTTAATATTCCTTATTAGTGATAACACTTCAAATCACCTTCGTGGAACTATGCATTTACATTTCTTTTTTCATATATCTATATAAGCTTTGTCATAGTTTTATTTCCATATTTATTTTATGAATTGCAATAGCAAGTTGAGTTTTAATATAATATATCTTTTTTCAATTTTATATCGCAATATCATCTTCATTTTTATGGTGTATTTTATTTTCCTTCAATAGCATTATCATTTCTTTATTTTGTTTAATAATGGTTCTTTGGTTAAATACTATATCTTTGATATCCTCTTCTTGATTGTATTTATAAACGTTTTTCACAGCACTTTTTACAGCAATTCTTATAACGAAAAATGCAATTGCAAGCACTATTGTTATTTCAACAAGCTTATAAATTATGATAAAGATCAATATACTGCTAAAAGCTTCAGTTAAATCAGAAATAGGCATATTAAAATTCCCTTTCGTTAAAACACATTTACTAATCATTGTAAATAATATATCATGTTTTTCTACATATTTCAAGTTATTTCACAAATATAATTTTATTATGAAAAGAACCTCGTTTGAATATCAAGGTTCTTTTTAATTGTTTATATGATTTTTTATTTAAATAATTGGTCTATATTTCCCCTGTGATTTTCTCATAAATTACTCAAACTGTTTTATATTATTTACACAATCTCAAAAATCGTATCCGGTTTGTCCGGGTTGAATGACTCACTTTCCACATGAAGGTTACAAGGTCGGTTTCAACAAGGTTTTCGATGTTGTGAGTGTATCCGGTGGGGATATCTACACAAATTTACGTCTTTCAATTTATAATTCTTTTATTTTCCCAACAGAAATTCTACAATATTTTTTTGTTTTATTCCGTCTTCTGACATCGGGAACTCATCCATTGATAATATATATTTCGGATAATGATCTTTTACTTTCTTTAATGGTGAAATTTCACGTTCAAATGTAGTTGGGTCAAGGATGCTTGCTGCAACTTGATAATAAATTTTATTATCACCCAAAACCGCTATAAAATCAATTTCCTTATCTTCCACCTTGCCAATACTAACTGAAAAGCCTCGTCGAACAAGTTCCAAATAAACGATGTTTTCAAGGATATGTCCGACATCAATATTTTTTTCGCTAAGCACCAAACGACGCAAGCTCACATCGACAAGATAATATTTTTCAAGGGATTTGAGATACTGCTTGCCTTTTACATCATATCGACCTACCTTATATAAAATAAATGATTGAATGAGTGCATCAATATAATTTTCAACTGTTACTGATGTGGTTTTTCGCCCATATGAGGTCAAGCTGTCAGCAATTTTCTTAGAAGATACTATACTTCCTATGTTAACAAAGAGGAATTTTATAACGCTCTCAAGCAGAGGAACATCGCTTATTTTCTTTCTCGCAACGATATCCTTAAGCAAAACAGTGTTATATATTCCCGTAAGATAATCTCTGCAGATTTCCTCATCCTCAATAGTTGCGATATAGGGGAAACCACCATTTTTGTAATAGCTGTTCCATGCATCCCTCTGATTCCCACCCATCAACTCAAAATATTCTGCAAAAGATAAAGGCAATATACTTATTTCAATATATCTTCCCGAAAGCAGTGTTGCCAATTCACCTGAAAGTAACTGAGCATTAGAGCCTGTAATATATACATCCACATTGTCCTTAATAAATAAACTGTCTACTGTTTTTTGGAACTGCGGTACATTTTGAATCTCATCCAAAAAAACATAAGTCATTTTTCTAGGGATCAATCGCTCGGATACATAATCGTGTAGCTTCTTGTAATCAAGTAATGATTCATATGCAACATCTTCAAAATTCACCGAAATGATTTGGTTGTCCTCAACACCACATTCGCTAAGATAATCACGGAACATCAAAAGAAGTGTAGACTTTCCGCATCGACGGACCCCAGTAATCACCTTAATTATTTTTAAGTCTTTCACTTTTTTCAGCTTTTCCATATATTGTTTTCTTTGAACCATGACATACACCTCTCTCTATTGAAAAGTATAACACAAAAAAAATAGATTATCAATAACTATTTATATTATACTATAAAATCTTTTGATTTATACAAAGTTTTATTTTTGAGAATAAATAAAAGTACAATTAGTAACCTGAAAATCAGTCTGCAATAATACTATTTACTGAAAAAATAAAAAACTGTATCTTTCAGTGCTACTTAAATTTATATTATTTGAAAGCAACTATTTATTACATAAAGGAATTTATAAATTTCTACCTAAACATATTCTCTAAACCGTCTCGAATATCGTATCCGGTTTGTCCGAGTTGAATGACTCACTTGCCCACATGAAGGTTACAAGGTCGGTATCTCCAAGGTTTTCGATGTTGTGAGTGTATCCGGTGGGGATATCTACAACTTCAAGCTTGTCACCGCTAACATAGTACTCCAGCACTTCATCACTGCCAACTTTTCGGAAGCGAATAACACCTCTTCCACTCACAACAAGAAACTTCTCGTTCTTGGTGTGGTGCCAGTGGTTGCCCTTCGTTATGCCGGGTTTGGATATGTTTACAGAGAACTGTCCTCTGTCTGGTGTGCGTATTATTTCGGTGAAACTGCCTCTGCTGTCGATATTCATCTTGAGCGGATAGCTGAATTTGTCCTTCGGTAGATATGAGAGGTATGTAGCATAAAGTTTCTTAGTGAACTCATCTGCCATATTCGGAACACTACGTTCATCACGACTTGCTTTGAATGAATATGTCAGATCAACAATCTCACCAAGTGTTATTGTATGTACAACAGGGACATAGCAGTAACCGTCATCCTTCTTGTTTGCTTTGCCGTTCAATGCATTTATAAGCTCAGCAACGACATCATCGATATAGACAAGGTTCATTACAACATTTCGGTCGTTAACCTGAATCGGTAGGTCGTTTGCGACATTGTTGCAGAAGGTTGCGACAGCGCTGTTGTAGTTAGGTCTACACCACTTGCCGAACACATTCGGAAAACGGTAAACAAACACCTCAGCTCCAGTTTGCTCCGAATACTCGAACATAAGCTCCTCACCGGCTTTTTTGCTTTGCCCGTATGGATTATCAAAAGCTGCTTGTGTCGATGAGCTGATCATAACGGGACAGCTGTTGTTATGTTTCTTCAGCGTATCAAGCAATGTTGATGTAAAGCCAAAATTGCCCTGCATAAACTCGCTTTGCTCTTTAGGACGGTTTACTCCTGCAAGGTGAAAAACGAAGTCAGCCTCCCTGCAAAAATTGTCAAGAAGGCTTGGTTGTGTATCTATATCGTATTCAAATATATCGGTATATTTCTGGTTTTGTAGCTCTGCTATAAGATTCTTACCAATGAAACCCTTCGCACCGGTGATTAGTATTTTCATGTCAACGATTCTCCCATTTTGCAATTTCGTCACGGATGTATTGTATTTCTTTTGTTTTAAATACTGAACATTATATCATTAAATATATATACTTTTTTATTATAAGTTATTTTGCTTACGCACATCGCGCGTGTATTGCAACTGTAGACGGCTTCTTCAAGAATCAAAATTAGTCTGACAAACACCGTTTTCCAAGTTTGCTTTCGCTACCAATACATCCAACGATGCATTAACGATAGCCCGGACGAGCAATCGACCGGTTTTATTTAATTTTTTATTATTTTATATGATGGTAAACATGTAATTTTATGTATATTTTATATGATTGCTTGGGGTTCGCACTAAACTCCCATACTGGTCGGATGATATGTACTCTGTTCCTTAAGTTGGTTTATGAATGCATCATGCATTATTTTAAAATTCGAATATTTTTCGTTTAGTAGAACTTTATCGAATGCTTTTAAAGTATTATCAGTATTTTGAATTAAAAAAGCAGAATATAAATCTCTTTGGATTTCATCACCATTATCAAGTTTTGTCCATCGTTGAGAAAGAGATTTTTTGGTATATGTTTCGTTTATATGATCGAATTGGCTCGCTTTCGCATTATATGTATCTATTTCAATAAGTTTGCTAAGACTTTGTGCTTTTAGTTTATTATTTAAAATTTGTAGCAGCATTGCTGGAGCTTTATTTGTAATAGATTTCCCATATCGTCGTTTTCGCTTAAATTTCCCTGTTTTTTCAGATATTTCTGTTTTTTTTGCTCTACGCGCTAATCCAATAATACTCATTTTTTCTACATAGAATTCACTACCCAGTGATAATAATTTATTCGTTAAAATATTATGTTGAAGTTTACGTATATCTGCTTGTTTTCTGTAAAGTGTTTTTAATTCTTCTTGTGTTATTAGATATCGCTTTGATTTATTATGAGTTAATTTAACGCCATGTTTTGTTATACCGTCTTGGTTGTAATTAGTTGGATTAGTAGCTCGTTTACTGCGATCAAGCTTGCGTGATAGTCGTCGCTTTTCCTTTTCTATCGATACGACTTTATCTGCAAGTTCAGTTAAACCAACTTCTGTATCAGATACATAGGCAATAGTCTGTGGTCCAATATCTAATCCGACACGTCCTTCACCGATGGGATGGAGCAGTTCACCAGTTTTTTTGTTGATCTTTGGTTCAGGAACACCTTCCAATACAATCTGTGCATAATAATTATATTTGGTATTCGCCCATTTTCTCAAAATGCGTACATATTTTACTTTATGTGATAACATTTTTTCTTCGTACAGATTCCCACGTTCTACACGATAAGGAAGTGTGAGTCCCTTCCATTCGATACAGTTTTTTGAAGGTATTAGACGAATTTCTCTGTTAAATGACTTACCAGAAACAGAATTTACTGCGCCAATCTTTTTAAACTTTATTTGCTCACCTTTACCAAAAAGTAAAGTATTAAAAGCACGCCACGCATCGTTGGAAATAGATTGTGATGTTATAGCACCAAAATTCGAGCTATAATATTTATTCATTGTGGTCATATCATTTGTGAATCTTAGCTCAGTAAAATTCCATTGTTTTAAAATAGCGTTCCTTTTATTATATAAAGCTTTGATTTCAGCTTTATTTTTTTCTTTATCTTGGTTTTTTAACTTTATTTCATGTAATATTTCTCGATATTCGGGAGTTTGCTTTAAACGATTTAGTTTTTTCAATTCAAAACCAACAAATATATTATAAATTTTTCTTGCGATTTCAAAGCGTTTATCTAATTTGTCTATTTGCCACTTTTCAACTCTCAAAGGTAAAGTTAAGGAACAGGTTGCAGTTTTACATTTTGCCATAATTATTTCTCCAAAAAAGTTACCAATTTCAAGGAAACACTATTGTATGTTAGTTATTTCATCACGGATGTATTCTAAAGTGAGGAGCTTTTCTTTTACCTGCTCAACTGTCAGTAGGTCAGTGTTATTAGAGTTGAACTCTGTTAGGATATTGCGTTTGTTGTCACCCTGGTTGAAATATTTATCGTAGTTCAGATCGCGCTTGTCCGCCGGAACACGGTAGAAGTTGCCCATATCAAGAGCATGTGCGCATTCTTCATTTGTGAGCAGTGTTTCGTACATTTTTTCGCCATGTCTGATACCGATAACCTTTGTTTCTGATTTAGCATTGAATAGCTCTTTGACTGCTTCCGCAAGCACACCGATTGTGCATGCCGGTGCTTTCTGAACCATTATATCTCCGCTCTCTGCGTTCTCAAAAGCATATAACACCAAGTCAACAGCCTCATCAAGGCTCATTATGAAGCGTGTCATCTTCGGTTCTGTTACAGTCAATTGCTTACCTGCTTTAATCTGCTCGATAAACAGTGGTATAACACTGCCACGTGAGCACATAACATTACCGTAGCGTGTGCAGCAGATTTTTGTCTTGGCCGGAGAAACGGTGCGGGACTTCGCGACGATGACTTTCTCCATCATCGCCTTAGAGGTTCCCATAGCGTTGACCGGATAAGCTGCCTTGTCGGTAGAAAGGCAGATGACTGTCTTGACGCCTTCGTCGATGGCTGCAGTCAACAAGTTGTCCGTACCCAGTACATTAGTCTTTACAGCCTCCATAGGGAAGAACTCGCAGGACGGAACCTGCTTAAGTGCTGCTGCATGGAATATGTAATCTACTCCGTGCATGGCGTTTTTCACAGATGCCAAGTCACGCACATCTCCAATGAAGAACTTGATTTTGTCCGCGACTTCCGGCATATTTGACTGAAACTCATGCCGCATGTCATCTTGTTTCTTTTCATCACGGGAAAAAATACGAATCTCACCAATATCTGTGGCAAGGAATCGATTGAGTACAGCATTACCGAACGAACCTGTCCCGCCTGTTATCATTAGAACTTTATTCTTAAACATTGACTTCACCTTTTTTTATTGATTAATATTCTCGAGCCACAAACCGGTTTGAATACTTCTGCTCCCATTGGCATGTTGTTTACATCATAATAATAAGTCTTTAAAGCGGATAATAAATTATTTGTATTTTCTTTCCTGACAAGTATCAATATACATCCGCCTAAACCTGCACCAGACAATTCAAAGCTAATTACTCCGTCTTGTAAATTTATAAAGTCTACAAGCTCATCGATAGTCTTAGTTGAACAAGCATATCCACCCGGTTAGTTATATAATTGAGCTCTTTCCACTCTAAATAAATCCTCACTTCTCAAATCAAGTATTAAAGACTTAAGATATATATCGCTTGCTACATAGTCATTTGGTGATCCATCTTTCCAAACTCTATCACCATTATGATTTATTTTCATAAGATTACCAAGTTCATTATACTGATTTTTCTTTAACATGTCAATACATTTTCTGTAACTGGTAAAATAAAAGGTGCCACCAAAACAGACTACTGTTGTATAATAACGTAACTATATATAACTAACAAAATAAACAGGTCACCAACAAAGACGTTTCATTATGATGTTCGGTTTTGATTTAATTGCTGAGATGAAGAAGTGAACTGCGTTCTGTATCCCGTCTATGCTTTTTAGGAAACGATTGTATATCGCACTATGCTTGTGTCATTTCCACAAACTGTTTTTTACAAGTAAAATATGTAGCAAATATAAATTAAAAAGTGTAGCACCTAAAAACCGATATTAGAGCGAAAATCCAATAAATTTAATAAACGAAATTCGGTTATTATTTAGGTTAGCTTAATAAGTGAATTCATGAGACATCTACTATCTCTGCTAGAAAAGTCAAGTAAATGGTTATGATAAATAATTCTGTCTATAATAGCAGCGGTGATTTTTTCATCACAGATCAAAAAGTCGCATTTTTCAAGATTCTTCATAAACTTGACGATGTATCCTTGCTTTTTTGCTTCTACAAACTCGTTGACGAGTGAAGCGGTACGAAAGAATCTAACTCTTTTATCATTATTACACGCAGCTATTCCGGTAACTATCGCAAGATTACTCTTACCTGAACCAACATTGCTATAAAGAATTAGATTTTCTTTTTTAAGGTATCTGAGCCAGAGTTATTTTTGTCTTCACTTGTGGTAGCTTTTTAGTTGATTCGGTGAGGCTTCTGTAACAAGCCAGAAAATCCTCTGTATCACGAATGTTGCCAATCTTTATCGTAATTGTAGCTTCATCTAATTTATCGTCAAGGATAATCGGAGTTAACACGTTTAACATTTTCTTGCGCTCATCAAAGTCTGCAGCATTGAAATAATCCTCCCATACTGTGGGTAATCCCTTAAAAAACGAGGTATATTTGAACGAATTATGTTTCCTGCTAATTGCACCTAAGTACTTGAGCCAATCAATAACCGGCTCTGTTTTCTGTCCGTAAAATTGTTTGTGTACTACAACTTCTTCATATTTGTCATTTAAAACCCGTACATACTCAGCGCTGATCTCAAGCCGCATTTTACATCGATTGTACTCCGTAGCTGTGGAATAACGGTTGTTTTCAAATCGAGCGAAGCTGTAATTATCGGTCTTAACCTTTTCAAGTCGAGTAACTTTAAAACGCTCGTTTGGTAATGGTAACATCGATTTAAAGCCATCTTTAAATAGTTCGGAGATTAGCACTTTTTTTTAATAATATTCTCTTTTCTTATCTATTTAGAGGGTAAACATCCATGAGGATTTAATTGATCGTAAGCATCAAATAATACCCAGGAAAAAAACCGCCAGATGGCAGCAATTTTTCAAGCGAGAGATTTAATGTTTCTTTTCACTTTTTATTCGGCAGTATTTGGGAATGATTGGCGAGTACGGAAAAAGATTCTCGATGTTTTGATTTCTGTGCAGCTGTATCTGCTCAAAAACATAGGTCAGATAAGCATATGGAATAAGCCCGTTTTCCTTCGCGGTTTCTATGATGTTGTAAATCACGGCAGAGGATTTCGCACCCGCGGGTGCGTTACAGAACAGCCAGTTTTTGCGCCCGATGACAAAGGGTTTTATTGATCGTTCTGCCCGATTATTGAACAGCTCAATTCTTCCATCCTCCAAAAAGGAGCACAGATATTTTCTTTGATTCGTTGCGTAATGAAGCGCCGTTCCCCAAAGACTCTTTGGCAACGTTTTTTTTGATTGCTGCAATACCCATTCATAAAACTGTAAAGTAAGGTATTTCAAGGATTTTGGGCATTTGAAGATATCAGGAAGAAGGAGCAACGGAAGCTTATAAAAGAGAGCAGACTGTTGTTCAAGCGTTCAAAGACATTACTTACAAAGCAATACGAATACTTGACACCTGATGAAAAGTAACTGTCGACAGTATACTTTATATGAGTACACCACTTCTTATTGCTCATAATTTGAAAGAGAAGTTCCTCAAAGTACTCAAATGTATCAATAATTCTGAAGCAAAAGAATTGCTCTTTGAGTGGATAATGATAGCGCAAGATAGTGGACTTGAAAGATTTATTGCTTGCTCAAACACATTTATAAACTGGTAAGAAGGTATACTCAATTCATTTGATTGTCCATATACAAACGGATTTACTGAGGGTTGCAATAACAAGATTAAAGCACTCAAGCGAGTTGGGTATGGTTATCGTAACTTCAGAAGATTCAAAAACCGTATTATTCACATTTTCAATCAATCAAACACACCTCCTCACACGCAAAAATCCGAAGTAGCTTGATCGCCACTCCGGATTCTAAACAAACTTTATGATATTTATTTTAGGGTTTCTTCACCCCAACTATTGACACAGAGCCAAAAAATAATCACTCGGAAAACCTTGAAAAATCAAGGAACTTCGGGTGATTTTGTTTAGGTTTATTATTTGTTGTTTGTTTCTGTAGCTATAGATAGTGCGTCTTCGATAGCCAGCAAAATAACCTTACTGCTATAAGTTGCTCCAGTAACTGCATCAACCTTCAAAGAATCAGCTTTAATTACATCATTAATAATTGTTTCTGCTGCTTTCCCTTTACCGTTATCATGTTTTAACAAATCTATTGCTGTTATTTTGTGATCTTTAACTGTAACAGAAACTTCAACGGATATGGGGAGAACCTTATATGAACCTGAATATGTACCATCGGAGATTTTTGATAGATCAACATCATTACTCTCTATTGATTTTAAGTTATCTAAGTTCTTTTGCATGCCAGAAATAATTATATATCCAGTTGTTACAATCGCCGCAACAACGAATGCAACAACAGATATAATTATTTTAGTTTTCTTTTTCATATGTTTCCCTTTATTGAAAAATTATTTATATATTATATTATTGTAACAATACCCGAACCACAAACAAGCTTAAAAACCTCTGCATCCATTAAGAGGTTATTTTTATCATAATAGTATGACTTTAACGAAGATAATAGTTGATCGGTGTAAATGTTTTTTACAATAATTAAAATGCAACCAACAAATTGCTCTGGCAGCTATTCCTTGTTACGCACGACAGTAGGGGAGTCAATCGGCTCGTCCAGGATGCGAAGCACCTTAAACTGGAACGCCCATTCATAACCAAAATCAAACACGTATTTAAACTGCTTTCCCAATATGAGAGCCATGTTTACCAGTGTATAATCCTTGGTATAGCGAGTCTCGTCCTCAATCATATAGCATAGTAGCTATCTGCATCGCACCATAACCGGTTATCCATGAAAAAGGCGTGGGCATGATCATCCACAAATTTAAAGGAATCTAAAATGGCTGTGTGCAGGTCAAACAATGTTGAAGCTACGAAAATACGGATATGCCGATAACAGCCGCTACGGGCTGATAAGTTTACGATGCAAGATTGTTGTGCTTTATTCTAACTCTCCTTGGAAAGTAGTAATAGCTTTCTGTGTATTCTCCTGAACAAAATATATCGAATACGAATCCAGTTGTATGAATTGTTTTATTCGATAATCGTATTGATGCCCGTGGTAATCAAAATTTTCATAGTAGTCATTGTTCTTATATTTTAGCTCACCGTTTCCAAAGATAAACAAGTATTCCTCATATCCATCATAGTCAAAAGCATCAGTGAGTTAAATTAGTGACCAAAATTACAGACATAAAACCAAAAGTTTTACATTTTTAACGCTAACTTCATCTTAAACGATTCGCTTGCATAACCGTTCACAACATCAGGATCTAAATAGGATGTAACAGTCTGCTTCAATGCGGTCTTTATATCCTGGGAGTTAAGAGAGTCTGAGCATGAAACAAGCGCCAATCGAAGCGTATCAAGTTTATTATCAATCTCTGCTCTAGTGAAAGTCGTGTCAGCTTCTATAAAAATCATTTTATTCATATTCATTGTTGAATTTTTATTTTTAATAAGCAATTCTTCATAGTGTTTTTCACCGGGCCTGAGCCCAATCTCAACAATATCAATATCCTGATAGGGAACAAGTCCTGAAAGTTTTATTATGTTTTCAGCAAGCTCGACTATCTTGATTGGTTTACCCATATCAAGTACAAATAACTCACCACTTTGCGCCATAATACCGGTTTGCATCATAAGCAGACTGGCTTCAGGGATGGTCATAAAGTAGCGGATTATTCGTTTGTCTGTTATAGTTAGGACCGCCTTCTTCAATCTGTCTTTTGAACAGCGGTATTACTGAACCGTTTGAGCCGAGAACGTTTCCGAACCTGACAGCAGCAAATGAAGTTTTGCTGTCGCCACGGCTTTGTATTATCATCTCGCACATTTTCTTTGATGCACCCATGGCATTAGTGGGATTGACAGCTTTATCTGTTGAAATTAATATAAATTTCTCTGCTCCATATTTTTCTGCCATATCAGCAGTATTATATGTACCAAATATATTATTCTTTATAGCTTCACAACTACTATGCTCCATAAGCGGTACATGCTTGTGTGCTGCGGCATGGAATATTATTTGTGGTTTATAGTTTCTGAAAATACTGTCAAGTCGTTTTCTGTCTCTTACTGAAGCAATTTCAACGACGAGATTGAGTTTATTACCATACGAGCTTATAAGCTCCTGCTGTATTTCATATGCGTTGTTTTCATAGATATCAAGTATTATCAACTGCGATGGTTTACTCCTTGCAAGTTGTCTACAAAGCTCACTGCCGATTGAGCCACCGTCACTAGTAATGAGAATGCATTTACCTTGGTAAAATCGGCTCGATTCATTATCAACAACTTCGATCGGCTCTCGGAATAGTAAATCCTCAATCTTTATATCACGTATTATTCTCTTATTATAATTAGAATTATCTTGGCTAAATACAAAGTCATATATTTTAATCTTTTTGCCTGTATGTTTATAAAATTCATATAACTTTTGTTTCTCATCACCATTGAACTTTGGTATAGCAATAATGATTACATCAACCGGCATCTGTTTGATTTTATCTATTATACAGCTATCTTCTTCAATCACTTTGATATTTAGAATTTTATTACCTATTTTTTCTTTATCAATATCTACAAAACAATACGGATTGTATTTAGATTTACTGTTCATCTTAAGTTCGTTGGCAAGCATTACACCGACCTGTCCGGCACCTATTATTACAACATTGGTTTGGAGTCCCTGAGAAGCTGCGATACATTGTCGACGACTATGATATTGCTGATATACGAACCTCGATAATAATGTCACCAAGGTTATTATACAAACAACTAATACCGATGACCATCCCTTTATATATATTGATTTTATTGACATAGATATTATAAAATATGCAGTTCCAGCACAGAAGTCAGAAATCAACAGTTTCAAATAAGAAGTTGAGTTTGCGAATCGCCAGACACTTGAATATGTACCAACAATAACCCTGAAAATTAAAATGCATAATAATAAGGTACCAATATTACTCAACATTGCAGGAAAAGATAATAATGTTTCCGATGAGTAAAACCATAAATATATATCTGTCAGTGCATATATTACTGAAGCTATAATAATGTCTATTATTAAAAGTATTATTTTCGAAGAGGAAGTTTTAAAATCACTTCTTCTTTTTGTCGATTTATATATTTCATATATTTGTTAATATTAAAGTTATTGCTAAATAATGACGGCTTTATTTATTTTTCTCCTTATAAAATATATTTGGATATATATAAAATCTATAGATATAAAATTACAAAATTATATTATAATTTATTATCTTTAATCAATGTTTAAACCATTTTAAAAATTGTATTCGATTTGTTCGGGTTAAAAAATTCGATTGCCACATGAAGGTTGCAAGGTCTGTTTCTCCAAATTTTCAATGTAATATATATCCGGTTGGTATATTTACAACTTCGTGTTTATCTCCGCTTACAACTAAGAACTTTTCGTTTTTGGTTAGGTACCAGTGATTGCCTTTGGCGATACCTAGCTTTGAAATATTTACAGAGAACTGCCCTCTGTTTGGTTTTTTTGCGTATCAGAAATAATTACATATCCAGCTGTTACAATAACTGCAACAACGAATACAATAACGCTTTTTCAATTCTGACAATATCTTCACTTTTTAGACCAGCAATTAATTCAATTCGATAGCTCTCACTTGTAAAATAATCGTAAGGTGAGCTTTCTTTTCAAATATGATTGCTGTTATGACTTATTATCATCAGATTTGAGAGTAAAAAATAATCACCATATTCCATATGCTTAATTTATTTATATATTTTCTCGTAATACTCACGATAATCTCCATTAACTATGTTAGTGATCCAATGGTTGTTATTAAGATACCATTGGATAGTATCCATAATACCAACTTCAAATGAAAATTTTGGTTTCCAACCCAGTTGTGTAGTTATTTTAGAGTTATCAATAGCATATCTTCTATCATGACCTGGTCGATCTTTAATATAAGTAATTAATTTTTCACTTTTTCCAACAGTATTTATTATTAACTTGATTATTTCAATATTTGTCTTTTCATTATTACCACCGATGTTGTAAATTTCACCATTATCGCCATTATGAAGTACACAATCAATAGCTTCACAATGATCTGAAACATGCAACCAATCTCTAACCTGTAAACCATCACCATATATAGGCAATGATTTATTATTTAAACAATTGTTTATCATGAGAGGTATCAACTTTTCTGGAAATTGATATGGTCCATAATTATTAGAACATCTTGTAATGTTAATAGGCATGCCGAATGTTTCGTGATAGGCTCTTACGATCAAGTCAGCACTTGCTTTTGAGGCACTATAAGGACTGTTTGGCATTAATGGCATAGTTTCGACAAACTTACCAGTTTTTCCAAGTGCTCCGTAAACTTCATCAGTTGATACATGTAAAAATTTAACATCGTTGCGATATTCGATATTGTATTTATTATGTGGTTCCTTTTTCCAATGATTTTTAGCTACATCAAGTAATACCTGTGTACCAATAATATTTGTTATTAAGAAAATTTCTGGATTAACTATAGATCTATCTACATGGCTCTCAGCAGCAAAATTGACAACATAATCAATAGAATATTTTGAAAATATATCATCAATCTTAACTTTATCGCAGATATTTGCCTTTATAAAATTATAATTTTCATGTTTTTCAATATTTTTTAAATTCTCAAGATTTCCGGCATATGTGAGGGTATCAACATTGATGATTTTATAGTCAACATATTTTTGTATCATCAAATGAATAAAATTACTTCCAATAAAACCTGCACCACCAGTTACAAGGATAGTTTTCATTTATTTACCCTCTTTAGCAAGTGATAAAATATACTTTCCATATTCGGTCATTTTTAAGTTTTCGCCTATTATTGTTAACTGTTCAGTTGTAATAAATCCACGTCGCCATGCAATTTCTTCAATACAAGATATATAAAATCCTTGTCTTGATTGCACTGCTTCAACATATTCTGATGCTTTGAGTATTCCTTCCGGAGAACCGGTGTCAAGCCATGCCATACCACGGCCAAGAAGTTCGACATGAAGTTCGTTCATTTCAAGATAAACATTGTTGACTGAAGATATTTCTATCTCACCACGTGCTGATGGTTTTACATCTTTAGCAATTTCAATAACGCGATTATCGTAAAAATATAAACCTGGTATTGCGTAATTTGATTTTGGAAATTGTGGTTTTTCTTCGATCGAAATAACCCTTTTGTCTTTATCAAATTCGACTACACCGAATGCACGTGCATCCTTTACTGGATAGCCAAATATCGTAGCTCCTTTTATACGGTCCATTGTTTTCCGTAGAATGCTAGTCATATCCTGACCGTAGAAAACATTATCACCAAGAATTAAGCATACGTTATCATCTCCTATAAAGGTTTCACCGAGTATAAATGCATCGGCAAGACCGCATGGTGAATCTTGGATTTTATATGTGATAGATGTGCCAATTGTTTGTCCATTACCAAGTAATTTTTTATATGCTGGTATATCTTCCGGTGTTGATATAATTAATATATCCTTTATACTTGATAAAAGTAAAATCGATAGCGGGTAATATATAAGCGGTTTATCGTATATAGGCAAAAGTTGCTTGGATACCGCTTTCGTCATTGGATATAAACGAGTGCCTTTTCCTCCAGCAAGAATAATTCCCTTCATAATTAAAATCCTTTATTTAGTTTTATTTAGATATAATATCACATATTTTTTCAACATCTATTTTATTCAATTCAGAATATATTGGTAAACATAGTATTTGATTGGCAATATTATTAGCCACAGGGGTATAATTTATATTGTTTTTATAACACTCAAAATTATTAGTTAATGGATAAAAATATTTCCTTGCAGTAATTCCTTCTTTCAGTAATTTTTCATATACTTCATTACGTGAATATTTATATCCATTAAAAACTACAGGAAAATAAGCATAATTTTTCTTTACATATTCTTTAATAATATTTAATTTTATACCTTTAATATTTGATAATCTTTCCCTATAATGTTCGTCAATAATTTTTCGCTTGTTAATATCTTCTTCTATATGACGCAAATTGCATAAACCCATAGCAGCATGAAATTCACTCATTTTCCCATTTCCACCTGGATACATTACACTTTCAGGACTTCGTATACCATAATTCCTTATATCGTCAAGTCTTAACTTGTACGATTCATCTTTATATGTAACAGCTCCTCCTTCAATTGTATTGAATACTTTTGTTGCATGAAAACTAAATATTGATGCATCCCCTAAGTTAGCAACTTTATTTCCATCAACGATAACACCAAAAGCATGAGCAGCATCAAAAATCACTTTTATATTATACTTCTTTGCAATTCTATCAATCTCGATATAATTGCATACATTACCATATACATGTACTGGGATAATAGCTGAGGTTTTATCGGTAATTAACGATTCAATTTTTTCAATATCAATCGTATAATCAGATTCATTGATATCGCAGAATACTGGAATAAGCCCATTACGTGTGATCGCATGAGTAGTTGAAGCAAATGTGAACGGTGTTGTTATTACTTCACCCGTCAGATTCGAGGCATCAATTACAGATTCAAGTGCAATATGCCCATTTGTAAATAACGTTATATTGGGAGTATGAAGATATTCCTTTAATTCCATTTCTAATTTCTGATGCTTTACACCCATATTGGTAAGCCAACGTGAATCCCATAAATCTTTTATTTCGTTTATATATTCCTCTAAAGTAGGGAGTGAAGATTGGGTAACATTAATTTTATTCATTTTCATTTTGCTCCAATAAAAACATTTTTTCTAATTCCAATAAATGGTTACTTCTTTCTTTTATTTTTCTAAAGGGAATTCCAACATTAATACTCCAAGGTTCTGAATTTTTATTAATTAATGTCATTGCTCCAAAAGAAGAACCTTCAGCAAGTATTATACCTGGAAGCACAGTACACCCACTACCTAGTATAACATGTCTATTTATATGTACGGGTTCTTTTAAAACATTTTTATATTTGTCAGGTATCGTAGGATTAGTCATTGTTTCTCCAGAATAATCATCACTTATTGCATAAATACAAACACGAGAAGATATATTCGAAAAATCATCAACAGTAATGCCTACTGACCCGCCATATAATGCTGAAAAAGCAGCAATATGTATATTATTACCTATTTTTATTTTTCCACTTAAAATACAAAAATCATCAATACGTACATTATTACCTATCGTAATATTTTCAGCTCCATATATGCTAGCTTTTATGCTTATAAGAACTTTGTTACCAATTTCTTTAAATCCAATTTGTCTCAATGTATCTGTAGAGTAAAAACTATTCATAATTATTAAATTCACTTTTTAATATATTTTTTTTACGTATTATTTTATTTATGGCTGTAATAATATGATTTAATTATATCTTTAATATAAAATAAGCTTTCATTTTTTATTAAAACCGAAAATACATAATAAATAATAATGCCAAATGGTATTCCAATTACTAATTTTAATAAATTACTATATTGGGGGATTGTTATTAAATAAACCATAAATGCCATTATAATAGCTGAAAAAATACTTTTCCAGACATCAAAAAATTGTCTCAAAATAGAATATTTCATAACTTTCTGTAAAACTGCCATTTCGCCTAAACAATATAAAGCTTCTGCAATTATAAGACCTACTACCAACCAATATACACCATAATTATATGTAATAAATAGCGATGTAAATGAAATTATAAATCCATATATGCACAACTTTAAAACTAAATCACTTCTTCCGATTGATAAAAATACTTGAAGGCACATGGCAAATGGTAATATCATGCATTGAATGCTTGTAAGGCGGACGTAAGGTATGCTCATTGCCCATTTTTCTGTAAACAATATAATGATAATTGGTTCTGCTAAAACTATTAAACCTAACATTAATGGGAAAGTAATAAAGCATGCAATTTTTAGTATACATCTATACATTTTCAATACATTTTCATGGTCATCTTGAACTTTTGATAGTGTTGGAAATAAAATTGAATTTAAAGCTCCAACTGCATTTGACATAACTAATGAAGGTAATTGATAACCTCTGTTGTAATAACCCAACATTTCTGAACTGTATTTTTTCCCGATAATTAAAGAACGAGTATTGTCTCGAATCGTATTCATAAGAGCAGTTAGTAGAACTTTAGAGCTAAAGCTAAATAGTTTCTTAACAGAATACCATGAAAATGTTTTCTTCGGTTTCCAATCAATAATAATCAATATTATAATAAGAACAACTATATCTTTTATTAAATTTGAATAGACTAATGCATATACACCAAAATTATTTAATGCCATTGTAATACCAACAATAGCTTGAAAAAATGATGATATAATGCTTTTTATGAAACTAAGTTTAAAATTCATTTCTCGCTGTATAAGTGCCGTTTGTACGGAAATTATAGCACCGATTACTAAAGAGATAGATTGTATTTTTATAATAAATATAAGTCGTGGTTCATGATAAAAATTTGCAATAAACCCGCTACTAATAAAAAGAATAATATAGAGGATTATAGAAAAAACTAATCCTACATAAAAAACAGATGATTGTTCTACTTCGTTTAATTCTTTTTTTTGTACAATTGCGGAGGAAAACCCAGTTTGTATAAATACACTCATTATAGTAATAAATACAGATGCAGTTGCTATAAGTCCAAAATCTTCAGGCATTAATAATCTTGCCAGAATTATCTGTATAATGAAACTGATAAAATAAGCGCTTGTATTTTCAACGAATCTCCAAACAAAGCCGCTAAATACTTGTTTTTTTAAGTTCATTTTTTCTAATTTCACGTCACTTTATTTTTAATTTCATTTGTACTTTTTTTATAGCATAATATGGAAATCTAATGATCATTCTAGCTTTTTCATTTGTAGATATATGACTTGTGAATATTTTTCTTTCTTCCTTCATTTTATGCTTATTATAATAATGGATACCATCCAATTGTAAAAATGAAATACGATTTAAAAGCTTCTTTCTTTTACCATAAAAACACACCAACGCCTGACATAAAGCAATATAATCTTTAATTATATCAATAGCTTTCGTTCTAGAACAATAGTTTTCTTCGCTAGAGGATACCCTATATACGCCGAATACCTCATTTAAAACAAAAACATTTCCATGCATTAACATATCATAGCACATGATTAAATCGCAAGCATTTCTTGCAACAGTATACATCGATTCATAATTATCTGATGTATTTTTATAGATATTACGGAACATACAACCCATAGCAGAGTAAGCGTGTCCATTCTCATATTCTTTTAATGTAATTTTGTTCCCCACATATTTTTCAGACGGATCAAAACCCAGAAGTTCATTATGTATATTTCTGCGTTCACGTTTATGACTAACTGTACTATATTCGGAATGCTTATTTAAAAAATTGGCTAGAGTTTGTAAACGATTTTCGCCAAGCCAATAATCGTCTCCTTCTAATACAGTAATATATTCACCATTTGCTTTTCTTATTAAATCAAACAAATTTCTGGATGCACCAACATTTTCTATTCTTATAATCGTTTTTACAGTAAAATTATTAGTTTCTATATTTGAATATTGTTTTACAATATCTGCAGTACGATCAGTAGAAGCATCGTCACCAATTAAAAGTTCCCATATAAAATTCGTTTTTTGCATCAATATACTTTTAATTGCTTGTTCAATATACTTTTCTTGATTGTATGTAATTAATAAAACAGATACTTTTACTGCAATCATATAAATTCTCCAAATTATCTTGTTGCAAATAATAAAATTATTTTATTTATTTCTTTTTGATCAATGCTTGAATTTTAAATGCAATATTCTGTATATGTAATTTAAAAACAATTTTACGCAAATTAAAGCTAATGATTTGCTTTACCGAATATTTTGAATATTTTTTTATAACAGCTTCATAACCCTTATCACAATATAGTTCCCAAAACTTATTTGTCTCAGATGGTTGTATGATTTGATTTTGTTTTATTTTAGTAAACATTTCTGACGAACATTCTTTTAACCAATAAGATGTTTTTAATTGATTTAATAAATAATCACCTTTTGATGTGTGTGTAATTACCTGTGATAGACCTTTATTATCATATATATTAAATAATTTATCTCCTCCCCAAAAATCACCTAAAGTTATATCCGAGTATTTATGATTTCTGTAAGGGCAGACATAGCAAGAAGGTCTGAGACTAAGATTTTTATAAAATAAATTTGCATTTTTTTGAACAGTGATTGATGCATTTTTTTTCTTATCTTTAAATAAGACCGTTTGTGTACTAGACCAACCGTATTTTTTATCACGGAAATGATAATCAACTATATCTTTATGATATTTACTTTTAAGCATATTTATATGATCTAAAAACAGTTTAGGACTAGGGGTACCATGGCATATAAAATCTATTGTATATAAGTTATCGTATACTTTTTCCAAAAATCCATACAAATTGTTAACTTGGCAAGGTGTGCCAGAAAAAAGCACAAAACTATTTTTTTGTAGTAATTCTCTAATTTGTAAGAATGTCATTTTTAAATCACTTTGAACATATTTTGAACCGCACATTCTATTACGCTCTAAACTTGTTTTTGCTTCTTTGTGATATACCCTTAAATCGTCTCCTAAAATTGAACCAAAAACGCTACCTTTTAACTCTAAGATTAAATCCGAAAAGGCAGTAAATGCTCCACCAGATGAACTAATTTGTAAAACATCTTTTGAATTACTTCTTAATGCATATACTTTATTTGCTTTTGAAACATCTAATTTTTTTCTAAAATTACATACAGTGACGCATTTACCACAATTAATACACTTATCATCTACTATAACAGGATATGAAAATCCTTTTTCATCACATATTAAGGTAATTGCTAACTGAGGGCAAATGTGTACACATGCACCGCAGCCACAACACATGCTTTTATCTTCTGTGTTAATTCTCATTATTATCACCATGTGAATTTAAATATAGTTTAAATGATTTTATGTAATCTATTGACTTTATTTGTTCCTTCATTAATATCTTTCTAACATTATTATAATCAATTTTTGCGCAATGCAAATTATCTGCTTTAGTAATTATCCTGTCTGAAATTTCTAAGGTTTTTAAAAGATCATGTATTCTTTGCGGAGCAGCTTGCTGTTTTGTCAATGTATAGAATTCTTTCTCAAATATTATTGAAAAAGCTGTTCCATGAAAAGATGTTGTAACAACCAATTCTGCATTCGCAATTAACCATAAAAATTCTCCTGGAGATGAATCATAAATATATTCATCAGCTTTAACACGATTAACTGTATCAGTTTGAACACATACAACTGGAAGATCATATTTAAAACGCACACTATCGATTAAAGCTTGCAATTGATCATTTCCAGAAACAAGAAAACATAAAATGTAACGTTTTGTATGCTTGGGAATTTCAATAATTTTCGACCATTCTTCCTTATTCAGAAGGAAAACAGGATCAATATGTACATCACATGTTATATTACAAAAGCTTTCCAAATATTGTTTAGCATAATTCTCACGAACAGAAACCTTTTTATATAAATTTAAAATATTGGTTACTTCTTTTTTTTCATCAGAATTCCAATCACGTTCGGCAAGACTTGCAGCATAACTGAAGCGATGGGCATTTGTTTTAAAGTTCAGCATACTTATTTTTGAATACTTACCACGGATTGAAAATACTTGATCACTACCTGTAATAATGAAATCGGCGATAGGGAAATTATTTTCCAAGTCTTCTATTGTTCTATATAATCTAGTACATTTAATGTGATTATTTATAAATAAATCAAATTTTCCATACAGATTTTTAAGAGTTTTCCTATTTTTAAAATTTAATAAATTCAAAACAATACTAATCAAAAATCTTCTTGGTGATTTAAAATCTAAATTTACATATAACTTAGTTTTGCCGTATAATTCTAAAATTAAATTATCGTAACCAATTTTCGATTGAGTTTGTTGCAAAGCATATGTTTGCAAAACAGCTCCATAATTAATCGCTCTATGTGTTGTGATTGTTATTGTTTTCATTTAGACGCTCCTATACTCAGCATCCTTAATTTCTATTAATTGTTCATAAACAGATGTAAATTGTTTATAAATATCAACATTTACTTTAGATTTTGCCGTATCGGTTCTGCATTTTTCGGAAAATTTCAAACATAATTCACTCTTATTAAATAATTGTGATATATGATATGCCAGTTTTTCATATTCTTCGAAACGGTATAAAAATCCATTTACATCATTTATTACATATTCAGATACTCCACCGACATCAGATGATACACATGGTGTACCAACCGTCATAGCTTCTTTTAAAGAGCTTGAATGATTTTCTATTGCAGATGCCATAACAAACACTCTAACCATTGAGAGTTTTCTTGCAATTTCTTCAGGTGTCAATGCACCAGTAAATATTATATTTTTTTTCAAATCTAGTTTTTTGATTATATCAGTTATATAAACTCTGTATCCTAATGATTTTTGCCGTTCAATTAATTTGTCTCCGCAAGGGATGAACGGACCAGGAACATATAGAATTACATCTGGGTATTTGGCTTTAAGGATTACTAATGCTTTTAACATTATGTGAAGACCTTTAGCAGGATATCCAGATGCATTACACATTATAGAATGCTGTTCTGCTTTACTAACATCCCATTGATATTCATAGAAAACTTGGTTTAAATCTAATGGTATATAATAAATCTCAGATTCCGGAGCTAATATCCTACAATGTAAATCACACCACTTATTTTCAACAATACAAGCTTCTGCCAACCGCATTAGCTCTTTTTCTCTTTTTGCATTTCTTTCAAAACGGCTTCGTTCAGTAATTAATGGTTTGCGTCGGTATAAATCTCGCAAGGTTATAGCATGAAATAATTCTCTAATAGTCATGTTTGCTACACAGTATCTCGCAATTGCATCAATAACACCTTGCATATAAATCACCGTGGGAATATTTCTTTCTTTAGCGATCAATAAAGCATTATATGAGTGTCCATATTCTGTTCCCCATATTTGAATAATATCTGGTTTTTCTTTAATAAATATTTCTAACCATTCTTTTTTCGAAACATCCGATTTTCTTTTATAAACTGAAGCATTTCCTCCGGGAAGTAACCAATATGTAACTTGCTTATCTTCAAGATATAAAGTTTTTTTTACTTTTCCAGTGGTAACAATTGCTATGTTGTGTTCTTCATTATTTATAAATTGTTGTAAACTGGCATCCATCCACAACCCGTTAGCTTTATTACCATTTATTTTTATTGAAAGTAACCCAATAGGGATATTTGTAATCCAAAGAATTTTCATTTTTAATATCTCCGTTTAAGTGTAATCTCTATTCTGATAATCCATTGAAAGTAGTGCCGGAATTAGGAATGCATTTACAGCAATAGCAGGTGAATTGAATAAAGTATCTACGCATCCCAATAAAATGAAAAACCAGAAAACTGTTTTTGCATAAATATAATAATGTGGGTTTGATTGTGTATTTTTAAGTAATGTATAATACTTACGCATTAAATATATGAACAGAATAAAGCCCAAGAGACCGCAAGCACCTAATATATCAAGTAATTCTGCATGTCCTCCTAAAACCGTATTGTTAAAAAACACACTACCAGTTAAAGGATGATTTGTAAAAGCCTTCAAGCTATTTGTATATAGATCAATTCTATCGCCTATAGTACCAAAGAATTCTCCACGCGATATAGATGTATAAAAGTCTATTATTTTATCTCCGACAGCATTTAAAGAGTATTTATAAAAAGTATCTGCAACAGAGTAAAAAAACGATTTTGGGGCTATTGATATTAACATTATTATAAATGCCCCAATATAAGCAATAATTAATGAAGTTGTGTTTTTGCAATATTTTTTTAAAAACATATATATAACAGCTAAAATTAACAATATTAATGCTAATGTATATTGTGACATTACAATACAAATGATATTTAATAAAATGATAAAATAAATAATAATCTTATACTTTACAAAACGTGAGTAATATAATAAACATGGTATGAAAAGTACTGAACCATATATAAAATCATATCCACCAATATTTTTTATATAATAGATTACCAAAGTATTTACATAAGATGCAAGATCTCTTGCTGCTTTTGGGTATTCAATCAAACCAATTATAGTTGTTATAACAATAAATGTTTGTAAAATAAGGAGGTATTTAAAAACGGTTTTTTTTGACCAGCTAGCTTCTTCTTGTAAATAATATACAGCAAGCCATAATGGAAACCAAAACAAAGCAAAAGCATACAATTTATCAGATAAGCTTATCAAATCAGTCCATTGACCATAATAATTCATAATACTAAAAATCATACTGATAAATATAAACAATGAAATGCTGCTTTTTTGTTTTCTATTTGAATTTATTATACCTAATATTAACATAATAAAAGCTACAGCAACTATGCTTAATCTTAAAGTTCTGTTTATTATATTAAAATATGGTATGATTTTTATTGGCAGAAATAAAACAGCAGAAAAGAAAATATATTTTTCACTTTTGCATTTGAATTTTTTTGTCATTGAACTAATTTTATTCATCGAAAAATGTAACCATTCATAATTTTATTTTATTAATATTGCTTGGCTTAGTGGACCCTCGTCGAAATTAATAGTAATATCTGACAATCTAGATTTTGCAAAAGCTAACAATCTATCTGCAGCAGTTTCCGGATTCCATAAATTTAATATAGTATTATAAGCATTTATTCCAAGTGTTTCACAGACTCGCGAATTTGAAATAAGATACTTTAAATTATCGTATAAATTGAATGTATTATTATAATGATAACATAATCCGTTGATTTTATTCTGAATTAAATAAGCAGCAGCTCCGACAGCGTCACTTACTAGTACTGCGCATCCGCTGTTCATTGCTTCGTTAATAACTGCGCCCCATCCTTCTCTATGATCGCTAGACATAATAAAAATATTAGTGCTCTCCATTCTTTTGCGTACACCATCAGGAGTCATTGTACCAGAAAATGTGATTACTTTTTCTGTACCAAGTTTTTTGGCAAGTTTATGTAAATTATCATCTTCATATCCACCACCAATAATTTCTAATCGTATATTGTCATATCCTTTATGATACAATTTAGATATAACGACAATTACATCATCAAAATGTTTTAGTTTTAAAAAACGACCAACACATAATATTCTAATTAATTCACTTTTTTTTTGAATCAATAAATCATCAATATTATATTTCTTTAATACTGGGAAATAGCCAAAGCGATATATTCTTTCAGTATTAGCCATTATTCTTTTATAATCATAGTATAAAAATGAACTTGCACTTAAAATACACACACCGTCATTATAACTTGGAAGAATCCTTTGTTTTATATATTTCTTTGTAAAGTTCGGAACAAAAAATTGTAAAATTCCATGTTTAAATAATCGTTCAGAATGCATATATGTTTCTTTACCTGTTTTTATTCTATCATAAATATCAACAAACATATCTGGATTTGCACCAAAATATACAACATCGCTATTGATAATTAATTCACGACATTCTTTTTCTTGAGATACATCACTTAAATTTAATAAATATTCTGGAGATTTTTCTTCGATCCAACCAAGTGTAATCCGTTCACTATCCAAATGATATTTCTGTATAAAATGAAATTCACTTCCAAGTCTTTCATATAAAGCATCTGCTAATGGTTTCATATGTGGATTATATGTGTTTGTTAAAATAGTAAACTGCATACTTATTTCCTTAAAAGTTCATTATATTTAATCTCAAGTAAGTTTTTCATTGAATATTTAGTATATATATCAATTAAAAAGTTATATGCATTTTTTCTTATTTTCTCTCGTTCAGAGTTAATTGTAAGTATATTGATTTTTTCTATAATTTTTGATTTAATTTTGCTGTCTATACATATAGCTGCATTGTATTTTTCAAGTATTTGCATTGAAGCTACACTAGAAGGAGCAAAGGACAAAATAGGTCTGCCTGCAGCTATATACTCTGTCAATTTTGTTGAGAAAGAAAGTTTTGTCATCATTCTGTCTCTATAATTAAATGATTCAACATGGAGCAATACATCAGAACATTTGAGTACTTCCATTACTTGTTCTTTTTTAATTTTATCTTTTAAACTTATTAATTTAATCAAACTCAATTTAAAACTGACTTTTTTTGGTATATGTTCTCCACAATATATATCAATTTTAATCAATGAATGTAGATTGCTGTTTTCTATTGTTTTAATGAGATATAATATGCTTTTCCATCTGTTATGTGAAAGATTACCAACATATGATATAACAATCTTTCCGTTTTGTACTTCTGGTAAATTATCCAATAGCGGTATATCAACACAATTCATAAAAATATCGCTACTTTTATTAAACCGTTGCTTATATATCTGTGACATTGTCTCATTAATTGTCAACAAATAACAATCTGGTCTTTTTAAGATCCTTTTCATACATCTATTTAAAATTAAATACCGTATCCAGAAAAATGGTGAAGCAGTTATCCTTGGCAAATAATAGTCATCTGTTGCATAAATAATTATAGGTATATTTAATTCGGTAGCGATATTGTTTGCTAAATTAAACAAATATGGATTATTTAAACCAAGAAAGTAAATAGCTTCTGGAGCGAATTTATATATCCATTTTTTCAATCCAGCATTTTCCCATTTAGCGTTTTCCCATACAATATCTCGTATTAATCTACATACATTCCAATTTCTTATATTGCTATAAAATATATGTGGTTTTGTTTTTGGCTGAATAATTAGGTTGTCATTTTTTTGAAGATCAACTTCTATTTCCATTCCACATGTCTTGCTTTTATGTAAAACATAATTTATTACATCAATATCGGTTATTCTATAAAAATTTTTGCATAATATATTATCAGGGACCTCAGGATATGTATAAAACTGTGCTAGGCAATCAGTAGGCCACGAAGAAAATTGTTGTAAAATAGTTTTGCCATTATTATTTTGTGTATGAAAACAATTGCAGGAAATAACAAGTATTCGCGGCATATTTTTACATTTATCATTAATGAATTCCATAAAGGAACTCCTCTACTGTTTTTTTATAATGTTCCCATGAGCAATTTTCTTTCATATATTTTTGTGCTTCAAGTGATTTATTTTTATATATAGGATAATTATTTCTTATTTCTATTATTTTTTGCGCTATAGCTAAAGGATTAGCTTCACAATAATTAATGTATTGATCAAATTCTTTTGGTATTGCAAGCATATGTGAAGCAATAATTGGAATGCCACTTTGCAAATATTCAATTAGTTTATATGGTAAACCATATTTTGTAATATTATTTTGTTGTTCGGCTTCCATAGGTCGTATTATAAATAAAATATCACTTTGCTTTTCTAACTGCATAACTATTCTTTTTTCAACAGCACCTTTATAGTAAATTCTATTATCATCTTTAGCGCATTTTGTTAAATATTCACTGAGCTCTCCTCTTCCATATAAATAAAAACTATATGTATCATCTAAATATTTTAAAGTTTCAATGTATTCTTTTATACCGTTTAGTGGTGCGATACCACCAGCAAAAAAAAGTCTAAATCTACTATCATCAAATTCATCTTGTAATATCAAATCATCATTATCTAGTGTATCTACAGGTGTAATTGATATACATTTTTTTATGGATGAACAGAAATCATTTATTACATTCTGACAAAGAGCGATGACACCGTTATATGAAACTAAAGCTTTTATGGCTTTTATTGTATTATAACGGTATAGAATATTTTTACTTTCCTGATTATAAAATCCATCAATTAAATATGTTAGTAATCTGCAACCGTATTTCTTTTTAATTTTTATCGCTGGATAGGAAAATAATGGGTATGTGTTGCAAGTAATAATCATAATATCATTAATATTTTCTCCCTGCTTTAATAAATAATTAATTAAATTATCAAGATAATGATATATGTTTAAATAAGCAGTTATTTGTCTTAGTATTGGTATATTTAGAATAGGTAAAGCATCACATCTAATTGAATTGTTCTTATGTTTTAAATCAAAACTCGTTTTTTTCATATAAAAACTGTGTTTATTATAAATATTATAGGCATAAGAACATATATACAAATTACTATCATTTATTTCTCCTAATATTCTCGTTACAAAATTAAATTCCGCATCATTACCAGCAAATGAAGTTTGAACTCTATATGCATCTTCATTTGATGTAACGAATCCAAGATATATAATAGTATTCATTGTTAAAATCCTTATTTTAATGGAACAATTTTAAATATTTTGCATTACACAATTCTTTTGTATATGAATTCATATAAAGCTTACGTGAATTTTCTGAAAATTCAGCAATTTTTTCGGGATCATTTTTTAGATTAATTATTTCTTTTGCTAATTGTGCACAATCACCTTGTCGGATTGCTATTCCAATTTTTTTATCTTTTATCTCATTGGCAATGTAAGAATTATCTTGAACTATTGCTAAAATCGGTTTCCCACTTTGCAAATAACTGTAATATTTGCTTGGGGCACATAACCCTTTTAATCCTTGTTCAAGACTAATCGCAAAACACGAACTGATATTAATAATGTTTTGTAATTCTTCACCTACTAAAAAATCCATTACAATAACATTTTGTAAGCATTCCTTAATGATCATGTTTTTTATTGATTCTTTTTTATTTCCATGACCTATAAAAAGAAATTTTATACAATATTCATTTTTTAATAATTTAGCGACTTCTAATAAGGTATCCATTTCTTGACAGGTGCCCATATTTCCTAAGAAAGATATTATAAAATCACCTTTATCAATACCTAATACGAAATTTATTTCTGCTTTATTTATTTTCTCATGTGCCCAATTCGGAATAACCTCAATATTATTTGATGAAATGCTTTTCCTGTTATTAATAATAAAATCTTTCATTTCGTCAGTAAGTGCAATTATTTTATTGCAATTTTTAACTATCGAATTATTAATTTTTGACATGATTTTACTAATTATTGAACCTTCGTGTAAGTTTCCGGTAACATGTGCTATTTCTGGATATACATCATAACAAACAAAGTAAATTTTTGTATGAAATAATTTATTACTTATTACTGCAATTAATGGAAGAATTGGAGGATTAGAATATACAATTACATTTTTATAATGTCTAATATTATTAATGTGGAAAAGACATGAAATAGTGAATGAAAAATAATTTAAAATTCTTCCGATAAACTTCTTTCGACTACATTGTAAATATCTTATTCGTTTGATTTTTATTCCATTTAAATATTCATTTTTTTTAATTTTTTGTTTTGAAGTATATTCTTTAGGAAAACCACATAGGACACCTACTTTTAAGCCATGTGATGACAAATAAGTTGCTGTATCAAATGGTAAAGTTGCAGACGATACATATTCAGGATAAAAAAACTGACATAAAAACAAAACATCATGGATCTTTTTCATGTAATATTATACTCACTAATCTATTTTAAGCTTTTTTGTATGCTTTCAGTAAAATTGGTACAGCAATATGAATAATTGAAATCTTCTGTATCCATATATATCAAGCTTCCAAAAGCCTTTTGAATCATTGGTACAAACCGTATACCCACTTTTATAAAGGGTGACAAAACTTTAGAAAATTTTATTGTTTTACCAATGACTTTACCGATAAGTAGTACTATTGTATCGGTGCATGCATATTCATCGTTCTGAGGAAACATTACACTTGATAAGTTATCGTCTATTGTCATCTTTACGAAAGATGACAGGTTGTCAATAAAGATCATACTTCTTTTGTTCTCATATCGAGGAAACACGGAAAATCTCCGTGTAACATTGACCAGCGATTGGAAATTTCCTTTACATCCATTTCCATATACCATTGGTGGACGCAGTATTGCTACTTTATATTCTATATGGGACAGCTTTACTATTTCATTTTCTGCTTGATATTTTGATTTTCCATAATTGCTTTTAGGGAAAGGTTTCGTTTCTTTCGTAATAACACCTGTCTCCATTCCATAAACACTCATTGAGCTTAGAAAAATAAATTGTCTTACACCATCAGCTTTTGCCTTTTTTGCTGTTTCAATTGCTAGATTGCGATTTATTTCAAAATAGAGATGCGAGTTCTTTTTTGTTTCTTTTATATGTGCAATCCCAGCAACATGAAAAACTGTATCGTAACCAGAAAAAGATTTTTCTTTCCAAGAACCATCGATCATGTCAATAGTATCAACCCGATACTCATCTGGCCACTGTTTCAAATAATTCTCAAATGAAGTACCTATGTAACTGTTAGCACCGGTGATTAGTATTCGCTTCATTTGGTCACACTTCTTTCTTGTACGAGCTGGTACTGCTTTTGATTTAATTTATATGATTCAATTATTGTTTTTATTATGAATTATAACCATAAAATACTTAGTTATAATCACCTTGATGTTATGAAGATAATTACATAACAGCTTTCGATTTTCATACAAAACTTATCACCATATCAAGTCTGAATTTGTCTGAAGTACAATTAAAATTATTGCAATGGATTTTATGTATGTTTTTAGGTAAAAATCTTTGAAAACGTTAGATTTAAGGCACTATTTACCCAAATATGACTTTATATAGCTTGTCCGAAACTTGCACTCATGTAAACTATTATCTTGCAAAGGTAATATACTGTTTTCAGCTTGAAACTTACTATCACCATAACAATTAGAAGGTTGCGGTTTTGTATCCTTAGTTATTATTTTTTGTTTACCAATTGGAGCACTATCGCCATAGACAATTGCACTACTCATAAAAATGAATTGTTTTACACCATCAGTTTTTGCTTTTCTCGCTGTTTCAATAGTTAAATCTCGGTTTATTTTATAATAAAAGTTCTTCTTTTCTTCTGTGATCTTTCCGTTATCAGAATGAGCAATTCCAGCAACATGAAATACAACATCATATCCGTTGAAACTTTTCTCGCGCCACGAACCGTCAATCATATCAATAGTATCGACCTGATATTGATCAGGCCATTGTTTTATGTAGTTTTCAAATGAAGTACCGATGTAACTGTTTGCGCCAGCAATGAGAATACGCTTCATTTAGTCACAACCTTTTCATTTTCTATTGTTTGAAGATTATTAACTGCTTTTCCCTCTACCACACCGTCTCTTCTAACTACTGATGCTATTGTCCCCCAAAAGCACCGGCAGTCAAATAAAAAGCTCATTCTCTTAACATATTCACCGTCGAGTTTTGCTTTTACCGGTATTGCAAGTTCATCGCGACCGTTGATCTGTGCCCAACCAGTTAGACCTGGTCTTACATCATTCGCACCATATTGATCACGTTCTTCAATTAAATCAAACTGATTCCACAATGCCGGTCGAGGTCCTATGACAGACATTTTTCCTATGAAGATATTGAATATCTGTGGCAACTCATCAAGTGATGTTTTACGAAAAAATTTTCCGACTTTAGTTATGTATGTATCCGGA
Organism: Clostridiales bacterium GWF2_38_85; assembly: GCA_001797275.1. Lineage (GTDB taxonomy): Bacteria > Bacillota > Clostridia > Oscillospirales > CAG-382 > GWF2-38-85. The sequence goes on from MGOY01000036.1 coordinate 35,658, forward strand.
TTTTGCAACATATGTGTCGGTGTATCACGAGGTGTGTCAATTCTCATAGTTCTGAATTTTAATATATTAAAATGAACTTTATGTATTCCGGATCGCTTCTGTTTGAAAAATATCGGTCCGGGACTATCTAATTTTATGATTAACATTAAAATAAGGAGAAGCGGTGAAAATACGACAATTCCCAAAGATGATAAGATTATATCAAACAATCTCTTTACGAATTTTGAGTACATATTCCACACAACCCTCCTGACCTTTGAATTTATTGATATCTCAATTTCATATTTGTAATTATCAATATAATAGCACAACATTGTCAATTAGTCAATACATAAATGTCTTTTTTGTATACCTATTAATTTTAAAATACCATAAAATAGATAAGCCGAAACAAAATCTCACTAGTTGTATATGCTTCGCTCAAGATAAACTGCGAAGTAGACAGATTGCCCAAGAGCGAGAATTCGTTTAAATTTCATCTTATCGAGTAACTTTTGGAGAGATGGATGTATTTATTCTGATTTTTTCCTATATTCGCTTGGTGACATACCTATATGCTGTTTAAACATTCTCGAAAAATAAAGGCTGTCAATTATACCAACAGAATTTGCAATCATTCCAATTGTAAGAGAGGTATTTTTTAATAAATGTATTGCTCGTTCCATTCTATATTCAATAATAAATTGCAATGGTGATTTATTTAAACATTCCATAAAGGATCTATATAAATGGCTGCGACTAATTCCTATATAGCTTGAGATGCTTTCAATTGATATGGATTGTGAATAATTATATGTGATATATTCGATTGCTTTCTTACAATATAGAGTAGATATATTATTCTCATAATGCTTATTTTTTTCAATAAATAATGATAATGCAAGTAGAAGGTATCCGGACATTCTTAACTGGCAAGATTCATCTTTCCCTTTTGATTTATAAATCATAGAAAGATATTCTTTCAATTTATTTCCTAAATTAAAATTCTGAACTGGATTATCAGTAGTAAATGAAGTTAAATCTAATAACATACTTGCATCAGAACCTTTAAACCCTACCCAATAGTATTCCCATGGATCTTCTTTATCCGCAAAATATGATATAGTGCAATTTGGATAAATTATAAAAGTACTACCTGCAATAACTTCATATTGAATACCATTGGTTACATAATAGCCTTTACCCGATAAAACATGATGTATTAGATAAAAGTCACGAACTCCGGGACCCCATTTTTGACTGCTTTTACAGCGTTCATGGCCGATATTATACACGCGTAAAGATAATGCTTGTTCTGAGTCAATAGTGTAAGAGAGTTTGAAACTATTATCCATGCATATATCACCGCTTTCTTTAGTAATACAACAATATTATATATCAAAATAAATTTAAATGCAACATATATCCATGAATATGAGACAAATATTTATTGAAAAAATTATGGTAAGTGATATTATAATATCAGTAAATGAATTTACTAATATTTTAGAAGGTGGTTTTATAATGAATATTTTAGTTACCGGCGCTACTGGATATATTGGTTCTCATGTCGTTATTAGTCTCTTGCGGTCTGGTAATAATGTAATCGGTTTAGATAATTTATGTAACAGTAATATCGATGTTGTAAGTAAAATTAAGCAAATAACAAAATTAGATTTTAATTTTTACAATATAGATATTACTGATATTACAAAATTAAAAGCAATATTTGAAAATAGCAAAATTGATATTGTTATGCATTTTGCTGCATTGAAATCCGTGCCGGAATCTGTTGAAGAACCATTAAGCTATTATAAAAACAATATAATTGGTATTATTAATTTACTCGAATGCATGAAGGATTATAATATCAAAAAAATAATTTTCAGCTCTTCTGCAACTGTATATGATGAAAATAGTTCAATACCATATTCTGAAGAAAATCCGTTAAACGCTATCAATCCATATGGGAGAACAAAACTAATCTCCGAGCAAATTATAACTGATTATTCGAGAGCTAATAAAGATATGAAAGCAATAATTTTTAGATATTTCAATCCGATTGGTGCCGATAGTAGCGGATTGTTAGCTGATAGTCCAAAAGGTCAAATACACAACATAATGATTAATATCTGTAGTACCGCATTAAAGAGATTACCGTCTTTAGATATTTATGGTGATGATTATGATACACCCGATGGTAGCTGTGTTCGCGATTATGTTCATATTTCTGATATTGCTGATGGACATATCCAAGCAATGGAATTAATTGATAATATTAATGAAACAAAAATCTATAACCTTGGAAGCGGAAAACCTATTTCTGTTTTTGAGTTGCTGAAAGAATTTGAAAAAGCAACATCAATACCAATTCCTTATGTTATAAAACCACGACGACCAGGAGATGTAGCAATAAGTTATGCAGATATACACCGAGCAAAAAGAGAGTTAAAATGGAAACCAAGAAAAACAATAAACGATATGTGTCTTGATAGTTATATTTCGTACAAGAATAATTATTTCAAAACAATCTGAATCATTTGATATCATTTATCATATTAAATCGATTGCTTAGCTATTAAATTCAAAAAAATCCTCCTTGTTTTGTGTGATCACACTATAATGCTAATTTCTCATTTAAAAACTCGATAAAAAATCTACGTAAAATACCCATATCGCAATTTTATGTTAAAATTGCATTTCGTAAAAGGTTTTGCTTAATTTTTTATAGTTTTTATAATCGATGATTAGCATAACAAGGAGGATGAGTCATTTATGGGATATTATAATACAGTTGCTCAATTATAATTTTTCGCAGTTTTACATTATTTTAACAACATATTTTATAACTCCAATATGAAATACTTATGCTATTATGATTGACAGTGATTTCGTTATGTTGTATTATGTAAGCAAGGTATATTTCAAAATCACACAAATTCGCAAACAAAGAAAAAAATAAAGCTTTTACTTTTGTTTAATTTATGACAAGCAACAACCATCTTCAAGAAAAAACATATTTGGAGTTTTCATTTTGAAAACTATTATTTATATTTATCGGTATAATTATTGCTACTGTTATATACACATTGGCAGATTTGTTCTTTTGGATTTATTCAACAAAAACTTTTTTGCTTGAGTTATTCATCACAATAATTAGATGGCGCAGAAAATCAAATTGAAGCCGGCGGACCTATAACTATAACTGACAAACGTATTATCCGTTACTTTATGACTATCCCTGAAGCGAGCCAGCTTGTTATGCAAGCAGGCATCATGGCACGAAGTGGTGAATTATTTGTGCTTGATATGGGAAAACCGTTAAAAATAGTAGAACTTGCTGAAAACATAATAAAACTTTCAGGACTTGTTCCCTATCAGGATATTGATATTGTTGAGATAGGGCTGAGACCAGGAGAGAAGCTTTACGAAGAACTCTTGATTAAAGATGAAAATCTAACACAAACTTTGAATAAGATGATTTTCATAGAGAAAGATACTCCCTTTACACACATGTGCAGAAATATATGATAATCACCGTGCTCAACAGGTTCCAAGCCGTTATATTACGCAAGTATCTGAGAAAAAACCACCCCGAAACCTTTATGATAATAACAAACTCCAGCGAAATCATCGGCAAAGGCTTCAGGGGATTTGATCTGAATAGCAATATTGATAAGTAGTAATTATTTTATGAATACATAAAAAATCATACAGACTTAAAGAAAAACGAGGTAAAGTATATGGCGAAAAGTGAATTTATTTCTCAGCTATCTGAGAGTATCCAATCAGAGTTGAACGATTATATGAATGCTACAATAGAGATATATGGAATTATATCGATGGAAAAGCTTGTAGAAATCATCAATTCACAGAATGATTATGTAGTTACAACAGATGATTTGAAATATGTTGGTTTTAAAAAGCGGGTTTAGTCACCAATTTTATGTTATTTACAAAAAGAATGTTGTACATGAATCATTGTTGATGGATGGACAGGAGGATTATAATCTTCTATTAAACTATCAAGAGAAAAAACCTTACAAAAAAATCGGTAAAACAGAGCTCTTAAAATGGTCTGAATATGACTATTATGAAATGCCAAAACAATATACAAAGCTTCGGAAATTTTTAGTTGCTGATGTTGAGTTGATGAGAGATGATGCTGAAAACATTTGCTTCGACATATATTTGGATATAACAACTCAAGTCGAAAAAGCAAATACAATGGAGATAATTCAAGATTATGATATCGAGATTGACAGCGATCAATTCGACAAGCTATCAGATCTACTGGTCGAATGTAACAACAACACACCGCTTTGGGTAAACAGAGGTTATACTCCTGTTGAACTCGCTTTGCTTCATTACGAACAAACTATTGATATAGATAAAAAAGAAAAAGCATCTCAAAGAAAAAAATCTGTTGTATCGAATAGTTCTAAGCATTCATATGTAATCACTGCTTCATGCGGAAGCGGTTGTTATCGCCATATCAAAATTTCAGAAAATGCAACTTTATTTGAACTGCATGAAGAAATACTATATTCCGTTGGTTTCATCGACGACCATGCACATGTTTTCTTTATGAATAATATCGCTTGGGATCGTACAGAAGGCTATTACAGTGATATTATTGAAGACGAAAAAAGATTTACCAGTGATTACACGTTGAAAAAGTTAAAGCTTGAGGTTGGCGATAAGTTCAAGTATATTTTTGATTTCGGTTACGAATGGCTGTTTCAATGCAAGGTGTTGAAAAAGCTCGACGAAGACACCGAAGAACCTGAAGTAATCAGAAGCAAAGGCGAAATCGAACAATATGGATATTATGATGAAGATGAGGATGAATAAGATGAGTAAATTAAAACTTATGACAATAATCGGAACAAGACCGGAAATAATCCGTCTTTCCGAAGTAATAAAAAAATGCGACAAGTATTTCGAACAGATACTTGTGCATACAGGACAAAACTATGACTATGAGCTAAACCAGATTTTCTTTGATGATCTGGGACTTCGTGCTCCCGACTTCTATCTTGAAGCTGTCGGTGCTGATCTCGGTGAAACAATCGGCAACATTATCGCAAAATCGTATAAGCTGTTGGTTGAACAGAAGCCTGATGCACTACTTATACTTGGTGATACAAACTCCTGCCTTTCCGCAATCTCAGCGAAACGTTTACATATCCCGATATTCCATATGGAAGCCGGAAATCGCTGCTTTGATGAATGTCTGCCTGAGGAAACAAACCGCCGAATTGTTGACCATATCTCAGATGTCAACCTTTGCTACAGCGAACATGCCCGCAGATACCTGAACTACGAAGGCACTGCAAAGGAACGCACATATGTTACAGGCTCACCGATGGCAGAGGTGCTGTCTGCTAACCTTGATAAAATAAAAAGCAGTAAAGTGCTCGAAACGCTCGGACTTGAAAAGGGGAAGTATATACTGCTGTCAGCTCACCGCGAAGAAAACATCGATACAGAAGAAAACTTCTTCAACCTGATGAACGCAGTCAATGCAATGGCCGAGAAGTACGATATGCCGATTATTTATTCAACCCACCCGCGTTCTGCAAAATACATTGAAAAACATGGCTTCAAGTTTCACAAGAATGTCCGCTCACTTAAGCCTTTCGGCTTCAACGATTACAACCACCTTCAGATGAACGCATTCTGTGTTGTTTCGGACAGCGGAACGCTCCCCGAGGAATCAAGCTACTTTAATTCAAAGGACATGCCCTTCCCTGCTGTCTGTATCAGAACCTCGACAGAGCGCCCTGAAGCGCTCGACAAGGGTAATTTCATCCTTGCCGGCATAACTACCGAGCAGGTACTCCAAGCTGTTGACACAGCCGTACAGATGCAGCTGAACGCAGACTTCGGACTTGATGTACCAAACTACACCGACGAAAATGTCAGCACCAAGGTCGTAAAACTCATCCAAAGCTACACGGGTGTTGTCAACAAAATGGTGTGGAGGAAAGATTGAGGTTTATTAGTGTTATGAAACAAATATGTCAAGCGATAATATAGCAAAATTAATTTTAAGATAAACTATCATCCGAAGCGTCAGCTTCGGAATTTGTTTTTCAAAAGCAAATTAATTTTTATTTTTCTCGTTTACAATAATATTTAAGTTTCAACTACATATAATAGTAGAGAGTAATCATTTTTACATGAGCAATTAATATGGTTGCTTTTATATTTGCTAAAATTTTTATATTTTCCTTCTGTTTTTCTACAAATTTCACATTTACATTATGGTATATTATGGTATAGCGTTTTATTAAAGGAGATTTTTCTATGTCAAAGTCTGATAAAGAATTAACAATTGATATCGTTAACAGCTATCTTCAGGCATGCTCAAAAACGCCAAACACAATCCAACCTAATCAGGTTGTTGATTTTATTTCAAATGTATATAAAACAATAAACAACCTTGACAATATCCCGATAAATATAGAAGATGTTGCCAAATTAAAAGACATGGCTCCAAAGCGTCTTGAACCACTTATGTTCAACAAAATCTTTGTTGTTGACTAATTGCTATTTATAGAATCGATGTCCATACTTCTCAAATAGGAACACCCTTGTTTCAAACCATGCCATAACAGAATAATCGCTTACATACCGAGGCGAGTAATAATACAAAGCTCCCTGGCTGTTATCGACAACAGTATTACTTAAAACTTCATTCACAGCTTGGATTGTATTTTCGTTTATTTTTATATTCGATGATGCCCAATCATAAACCGATGTAAACTGGCCCTCCTGCATTAGAACGTCAAATATCGTATTTGGGAATTGTTGATTTTTCACTCTGCTTAAAACAATGTTAACAATAATTCGCTTATGTTCGACATCAGAGCTGCCACATTCCTTCTGTACCAAAAAGCATAGCATCTCAAGCTCGGTGTTTGTATATCGTATTGTAGAATATGAATACATAACATTGTGAGTTTGCATTTCTTCTTCAAGCTCAGATATCATATCCTGAAGCTTTGAGATTTGATTTTTTAATGTGTTATTTTCATCATTTATCAATCCCTCGCGTTGTTCTTGTTCTGTAATAGTTGCGTATGCTTGTTGCAATTCTTTAGTCAAAGCTTTATTTTCGAAGGCATAAAAGCTTGTGGTGTTGTTAGCTTTATCTATTGATGATGCAGTTTCATTTTTCAATATATCAATTTGTTCGTTCAAATTTGTAATCAATGATTCTTTTTTATAAGCAATCTCAGACAAGAATCCGATTTTATAAACACAAACCATACTACATGTTGCTAAAAGCGCAATCAGAATTATCGAAAACCATCGATTTGATTTATTCGTAGATGTCATAACAAACCTCTCTTTCCAGGGTAAATATTAAACTAACAAATGAATAAGTATATTAATGATTTTAAAAGTCCTGCAGAAAAGGCTTTAACAAAATCGCTGGTACAATTCATTTATCAGTTTAATATAGTTAAAGATGACAGTATCTTATTTATAGTTTATGCTATCAAATAGATACTGTTGTTTTTTGCCTATTTCTATTATTACCTCGAAGAAAGGTAGTTTATAATGTTTGTTTTAAATCTAACAAATTCATTGACACAAGGTATTATTAGATATATAATAAGAACTCAACTATTATAGTAATATCTTATAATTCAAAAACAAGGTGATTTACAATTAAAAAGTTTGATATAAACCTAAATAAAGTTAAGGAATATTCGCTTTGAAAATAATTGAGACAGAAAGATTGTATTTAAGAGAATTTCAATATAATGACAAAATTGAATTGATGAAGGTTCTGTCAGATCCTGAGTCTATGCAATTCTATCCGCATCCTTTCAGTGAAAAGGAAGTTGAAGATTGGATTAAGTGGAATATTGAGAATTATAAGAAATACAGACATGGATTATGGGCAGTTATACTCAAACAAGGTGATACCTTTATTGGTGATTGTGGTATAACAATGCAGAACATCTGTGATGAAATCCTACCCGAAATTGGTTTTCATATTATTAAAGAATATTGCAATAAGGGTTATGCAACAGAAGCCGCAGCTGCCTGCAAAGAGTATGCTTTTAATGTTCTGCGATATTCCAAAGTGTTCTCCTATACAACAATACAAAATATACCTTCACAAAAAGTTGCAAAGAAAATCGGAATGCAGCTCTTAAAACAATTCGAGAAGAATAATGAAAAATATATTGTACATGCAACAAGTAATGATTGATATAGCCTCATAAAATAGTTTTATAATTTTGCTATAGCAATTATTATAAATACGAGTTATTAATCTCTTGATATTATGTAAGTAAATCCTATATTTAAATGGTTTTGACCAAGTAAATACAGGATTTTTGTTTGTTGTTAGATTAAATTAATTACTGAAATTAATTGTTGTTCCTTTGTTTATAAGCTCATAAATTTCGTCGAAGGTTAAGATGTTGAAAAATGTTTCGTACTCATTAAGCGTTTCCTCATATAAAATACTTGTAAAAACGCAAAAGTCATCTTTATAAACGTCTATATCGCATATTTGGAATAAATAATGATCTCTTCCTATAATCTTTCTGTAATTATCAGTTTGCGTATCATATATATAAACATCACCACCTCTCACAATAGTTCCAGCATCATATTGAACTACAAATAAAAAATATCTGTTGTCAAGCCAACTCATACGAGATGGTGTATAATACTGTGGAAGATTGGGCATTAAGAGCTCTTTTGTTTTTTTGTTATCAACATCATATAAAAAGACTTGTGCATTTACTTCAAATTCAAAATTGTTTAGTATCACTTTACTTCTGTCGGGTGATATTTTGATTGTTGAAATATAACCCAATTTAACTATGTCCACAATAGAATCGTCAGAATATTTTATGCTTAATACTTCATTTAATTCCTCTTTATGTAATGACATGTACACACCATCTTTAACATATATATCCGACGGAAAATGATCATATTTATATCTTTTGATTTGATATTTTAAGTCCTCAATTTGTTCTTCTAATTCATTAATCTGATTTGATAAACTTTCTTTTTCATTTTCTGCTGTTTGCAATAAAATTTCCAGTCGGTCTATTTCTTTTTCAAGTTCATCGTTCTTTTCATTATCGAGTACAGAACTGTTGTTATCAGAATTATCTAAAGCTTCAGATGAAGCAATACCTGAGGTATCTGCACTTTCTGCTGTTGAAGTATTATCCTTCCCCGTGCATGCATATAGCCCAACAATAATAATAACAGCTGCTAATACAAGACATATAAATTTCTTCATAAGCTACCTCCCAATAATACTATGATGTATGCAGTATATACCAAAGCTTGCGATATGTCAATGATAACCAAAACTACATCAACTAAATTTTGTAGGTTGATTAAAATATTTACACATTCACTGCATTTGCTTGTATTTTTTCTTCTCTTGCTTCGCATTTGTGATCGGTTCGATTAACAGCTAATTGAAAGAAATCATTAAAATCATATGTACTGTTATTACAGTATTTATTCTTTTCCTTATGCTTATCGATATCAGCTTTCGCCTGTTCAGGTGTTGTTACTCCTTCAATATACCAGCGTTCAAGTACAGCGTTGATGTAGTTTATGTTATACTTTTGAATGCTATCTATGTTGATATTATAAGCTATTTCAACCATCTCGAACGGGTATTTACGTTCCTCAAACCACAGCTTCAGAATGTTATTTTCATTTTCCGAAAAGCCGCGATTGCTAATACCTGCCAGCACCCTAAATTTAGAGATAAGCTTTTGATTCGTGTCGGTAGTAAGAATATTTATTTGGTTAGGTACGGTACGGTTAGGTACGGTACGGTTACCTGCGCCGTCACACAGATTAATTTTGGATATCTTTAAAATATCATTCGGACAGTCCGACGGACTTCCGTCGGACTGTCCTTTTTCTTTTGTTGCTTTATCTCTGGACGCACGCTTTCTTTCCGCGTCGCTCTTTCTCTTGTCAATCAACTTACCGGCATAATCGTACCAATCATGTATTTTTTTATCTTCTTCAAGAAAGCCGGCTGAGATGAGAGAATTGACGAAATCATCGGGTTTTTTTCGCCAGCCTGAAACAAAGGCTAATTCCGAATTTAAGAATTGTGACAGGTCACCATCCTGTGCGTTATCCAATGCCCATAGCCATAACATGCAAAGGTGACCGACTGCTTGCGGTGAATCAATTCGTAACAAGCTCATGAGTCTTAATATCTTTTTATTCTGAGGTAGTGTTTGATGTAATTCAATCCATGCCATATTTTCATCCTTGCTTTTAAGTAGTTTTATTGTATATCAAGCTTGTCCTCTGAAGAACTGTTAAATATCAGTTCTTCCTTTCGCTCTTTCGCTAAGTACAATATTCCATGCTATCTGAGTTACACGATCCCAAATTCTATCAATCTCTTCTTTGGTTTTATCACGATAATAGGCATCCGAAACCATGATATGTGTTGGACCGATATAGTAATCTGCAACAATGTTGCCTTCTATTTTTGTGTCTTGCATATAAACTACCCCCTTGTTACAAAGATATGAATTGCATGATTTATGTGTTCACAAATTTATTAATCAAGCTATCTTATTTTTCTAAAATATCACCGTTCCTTTTCAACACAACACAATATCACAACCTTGTTTTGTTATCCAGCTATATTTAATAAAAACCAAAACTTTATCTTTTCAGACATATATTCTGAGCTTAAATATTTGTCCCCTCACTTATATACTTTTTTGTGATGTTTTAGGAGGGTGTTTTTGATGCTTTTCAAAAAATAATAAGAGCTTATTTTTTATTGTTTTATACCTAACGGAAATATTCACTATATTTGATTGACTCAATATCATATATTTGGTATAATACCAATATCGAAAAAATCAAATTACATTTTGATTATATTAAACACAATTATTTAATTTATATAAATACAATATTTTAGCTTAATTTTTAGGTTAAATGAGAAAGGTGGATTTGTTATAAAAAAATCTTTGTATGTGATAATATTTGCGATTATGGTATTTCTCCTTTTGCCGATAACTGTAAGTGCAGATACAGGACCGAAACCCTCAGTAAATATCACCTTTGAAAATATGGGTGATGAGTTGTGTTATTGTACACTTCTATCAAATACAGATTACTTTGGCCCATACTCTGTTTGGAACGGTGATGAAAGCAACATTACAAACTATAATTATTATAATTTGGATAAAGAAGTATGGCGAGCATTTGTTGAATACGAAGATACAGACGGATATGTTTTTTTACAAATAGGTCAGCAAGTAAACGAAACAAAAAAATTTGTTTGGGGATATTCTCCTCCGATGAGTTTTAAAATCTTATTGTACTATCCTGAAACAGAAACATTTCTTGTCAGCGGAATTTATGAGAGATATGCATTTGATACATACTACACAGTTGATATGGATGGTGTAAAAACTGACAATGTAAATAATAATCAAATTCTACAAGCATATAAATCATATAATTATGTTAAAGAAACCACTGCTCTTATTGCTCGTATTATAATTACGATATTGATTGAAATGGGTGTTGCTCTTCTGTTTTATTTCAGAGAGAAAAAGCAGTTAATATTTATTGCAGCTGTTAACATAGTTACACAGATCATCCTTAACGTTTTATTGAATGATATTAATTATAATTCCGGTCTATTGTTATTTACTATCAGTTATATCTTTTTTGAAATTATAATTTTTGCACTCGAAGCAATTTTGTATTGTATCGTTATGAACAGAATCAATAAGCAACCTAAGAAATTTCGTATCTATGTTGCTTATTCATTAGTTGCTAATGCAGTATCTTTTATAACTGGATTAATCATTGCTTATATCGTACCCGGAATGTTCTAAAACACTTTTTTATTCAATTTAACAACTATAACTTCTCGCTTAAAAAATACCTCCCAAATATAATGTTTCCGATCCGTCACCTATCAACTGAAATATGTTTCCGGTGTATTTTAACTTATTTTCAATATATAATTTTTATGCGACTGCACATCGAATGCATGAAAAAGCCTTGTGAATGCGTTGTTTTTGAGACAAAAATATTCTAAAAAGCTTTGATACAGCCCGCTGTTGCGGGCTGATGTTATAGGGTGGACAGCCAAACCGGCCCCACCCTTATTCCTGCTTGTAAAAAAATATGGACTGTTTCAAGCTCAAAACGCAGTTTATTTTAGATTTCGAATTTGAACAAACGGCGTAATTTTGCTCAAATTCGATTTATGCGGCTTTTTTCCTCCCTCAATAAATCAATAATAAACTGTGTTAGCAATTTGCTTGAAATTTTATTGTATAGCTTAAACATAGATGTTATAATAATAACAATATTTCAAGGAGTTCAATAGCGTGAAAAATATATGGATATGCAATAACCTAACCGTGTATCCCCATAAATTTTTCATGATAAATTTGTGCTGTTGCACAGAATGGGGATTATAATGAAAAAAGTAATTATAATTACAGAAAACAAGAGTGATTTGAGTTCACTCTTACAAAATACACTCAAAGATTCATGCGATATTTTTAATATTGATGAAGCAACCGATGGTTGTTTTAATGCATATGATTCTATTATTCTTCTTGGCGGAACAAGAAGCGAAGCACTAATTTTACCAGCGAAATTGAGAAATAAAATTGAAGATCAAATCGATAAAGGTAAGAAGGTTTTTGTTGAGTATTGTCTTAGCATTTGTGATTCGTATGCAGCACAAAGCGGTGTCAGCCGTTTTTCAAGGTTATCTTATTTAGGTGATAGCTTCGAAAATCTTGAAACAAATGATATACTTGATGATCAGTGCTGCGATTATATATCAAGCTATTTTAAATACAATGATTCATCATTTGTGCTGGTTTACAAGGATCATATTATGGCACATTATAATGCTGAGCTTGCAGAGAATGATAAAAACAACATCTCAAAATGGGCTTTATGGTTCCTAAAAAAGAATGTGCTTGTTTGCAACTTCAGGTTATGCAACTTTATAAAAGCACGCTTTGCACCGATAACCAAATGGCAAAGTCTTATCAAAAAAATAATCCTTTGGCTCTGTGATGAGCTTCCGAACTCAATAATATTTGATGTACCTTATACCTTCAAGCAAGTAAACACCCTTACCGGGAACGACATCTGTTCATGCGTTGAAAAAGCACTCAATTGGTATAAATCAAACGGTATTTTACTTGATAACGGTAGGTGTGGTGTGCTTGAAGGAATGCAGCATGATATTTTTGCTGATGGTAAACAGAGTATAGCAAAAACGGTCAGAGCAGATTGTTGCGGTGAGGTTTCGCTTGCTTTCTATTCACATTATCTCATAAGCAATTGCACAGAAAGCCTTGATACCTTCAAGAACCTACAGAATTATATGTATGAAAATCTACAAATTAAAGGTGGTATCTTCGATGGCATGGTGCGTTGGAGCGAGGTAGCCTGGACTGTCTGTTATCAGGATGATGTTGCTCGCGCTATCATACCTACACTTCTTTACACCTTGTACAGCGGTGATCAAACCTACTTGCAATATGCAGAAAAAGCACTCGACTTTTTATTAAAGACAACCTCTGAGAATGGAATTCGTGCAGCAAGAACGGATAACCTTAGCATTGCTGAATCACAGAATCTTGAGAAATTCAAAAAGCAATCAAACATTATAAAGTGTGCTCATTATAACGCATATTATCATGCAGCACTTGCATTGGCATATAAAATAAATGGCAAAGCTGAATACCTTGTTGGTGCTGTTAAAGGTCTCGAAGCGATAATGGATGTTTACCCGGATACAATCAGAGAGCAAAGCGAAACAGAAGAAATGTGTAGACTTGTCCTGCCTCTTGCCTGGTTATACTGGGCGACCGGTGATGATAAGCATAAGGGAATGTTGTATAGAGTATGTTGCGATCTGCAAAAGGTGAAATGCTTCGGGAATGCTTACCTTGAATGGGATACCGATTATAAGGCTCACTGCAGCAGAAAACTCAACACCGAATCCTCTTTATTGGTTTCAAACGGAGACCCTGTTGTCGATATGCTGTACTCTGTAAACTGGTTACCGCTCGGATTCTCACAAGCATATTTAATCACAAATGATGACTATTTCAAGGAATTATGGCTTGAGATTGCTAAGTTTTTTGTGTCGACTCAGATTAACAGCGATAACAAAACAATAGACGGATGCTGGGCAAGAGCATATGATCCCAGCATAAAAGAGATTTATGGAATCCCACATGATGTAGGCTGGGGACCTTGGGCAATTGAAACAGGTTGGACAGTCGGTGAAATTACAGCCGGACTTGGGCTCGGTATTGCAAGCGAAAAAATAAAACCTTTTATATAGATATTTATTGTTATCATTTCAAATAAGTGTTATAATAATTCCAAACAAATACCATGGAGAAGCATATGCAATATTGTATCTACTTAAGAAAATCAAGAGCTGATATTGATGCAGAGGCTCGTGGTGAAGGTGAAACCTTAGCACGGCATGAGAAGTGTCTGATTGAGCTTGCCAAGAAGCTGAACCTGATAATAACAGCGATCTATAGAGAAGTCGTTTCAGGCGAAACAATTTCTGCACGCCCTGTTATGCAACAGCTCCTGAGTGAAGTAGAACAAGGAGCATGGGCGGGTGTTCTGGTTATGGAGGTTGAGCGTCTTGCGCGTGGTGATACAATTGATCAGGGTATTGTTGCTCAAGCATTTAAATATAGCGATACAAAAATTATAACTCCATCAAAGACTTATGATCCGAATAATGAATACGATGAGGAGTATTTTGAATTTGGCTTGTTCATGAGCCGACGCGAATACAAAACTATTAATCGCCGGCTACAACGCGGACGAATGGCTTCTGTAAAAGAAGGAAAATTCTTAGGTTCGGTTGCTCCGTATGGTTATGAAAAGGTTAAAATAACAAACAATAAAGGTTACACTTTGAAAATCATGCCTGAACAGGCTGATGTGATTCGCTTTATCTTTGAGTTGTTTACAAAAGGCGAACAGCGGCCCGACGGCAGCCTAAAAAGATTAGGTGCTTCTCTTATCTGCAGACGATTAAATGATTTAAAAATACCGCCGCAGAAACGTGATTACTGGGTTAATTCGTCCATACTTGATATATTGATCAATCCTGTCTATACCGGAAAAATCCGTTGGAACTGGAGACCGGTACAAAAGAAGGTTGTTAACGGTCAGGTCAAAAAAGTTCGCCCACGAGCTGACGAGAGCGAATGCATACTCATTGATGGTTTACATGATGCTATTATTGATGATAAGACATGGGAAACTGCTCAACAGCTAATACAGGAAGTCAAGCAATCGCCAATTCCGAATAAATATAACATCATGAATCCTCTTGCCGGTATTGTAAAATGTGCATTATGCGGTCGAAATATGATTCGCCGTCCCCACCCTAACAATAAACCGGCAACACTCATGTGCCCTGCAACAGCTTGCTCAAATATAAGCGCGCAGCTCGATGCTATTGAGGAAAGTTTGCTTGTTGCTTTGAAAGCATGGGTTACTGAATATAAATTAAAATGGAATGACAAAGAACAGCAACTCGAAAATAACCAGGATAAATTTTCACATGATGCGATCATTAAATTAGAAAAGGAACTCGAAAACTTAAAAATCCAGGCAACAAAAATCTATGACTTTCTTGAACAAGGTGTATATACGGTTGATGTGTTCCAACAACGGATGAAGGAAGTAAACTCAAAAATTGAAGAAACACAAAATAGTATAGCAAAAATAAAAAATGAGCTTTCCCACTTCGAACAGCGAAGAGAAGCTCAGATAAGTATTATTCCTAAAATCGAAAATCTGCTTAATGTTTATAGAGAAACAGACGATAATAAGTACAAGAATGATCTATTGAAGGAAGTACTTAGCATGGCGCTTTATAAAAAAACAGTCAATGGTCATTATAAGAATGCAGATCCAAATGACTTCAGCTTAATACTCTACCCCAGATTACCAAAATGAAAATTATATAATAAATCCTGTTTTAAATGGTTTCGACCATCAAAAACAGGATTTTTATTTTGACTTTATTCCGTCTATAATTTAATAATTATTTTGTTGATGTGAAAATGTATTCTGCCATCCACTGAGCCATTTCATTTAAAAATGGAAATGTGTTTGTGTCCGGTGCAGGAAGTTCTCCATATATTTTTGTATATGTGTTTTCAAAATATTTTATAGCTTTGCATTTATCAATCCATTGACTCACATCAATAAATTCTTCTTTCCACCATTCTGCTTCGTCTTTTTCAACAGAGGATAATAAAAGGTTCATCCATTTTTTTGAGTTACTGCTCTCATGACTCTCAATAACCGATTTTGTGTAAACAGAACACCCACCATCCTTCAACACTCTATATGCTTCACGGAATCCTTCCATCATTTTTGCTTGCATACTTTCATATCCATAGTTAGAAAACACTAAATCAATAGACTTGTCCATAATAGGTAATTTTGAACCTTCACACGCAAGATAAATTATGTTAACATAAGGATTTTTCCATTCTGTTGAATAAAATATTCTATTTCATTTCAAAATTCTGTGGCTGATATCTACCATAATTATAGTTACAGGCCAGTTAATCTTTTTTATCTGATGTTTGATTCCTTGTCCAGTACCGCAAGCCATATCCAATATTATTTTAGGACGATGCTTCACTATCTCTTCCCAGATAACATCAGCTTTATTTAATCCTCTTTTATAATTTGGGTTCCCTAACCAGTGATGCTCATGTAAGTATTCATCATAATTACGATAACTCAAAGACCATTGTTCACCGGATATTTCTCTTGTTTTGAAATCCACAACTCCATCAATAATATTGAAATAATGCTTGTTATTACATTCATAAGTAAGATTATTTATATTATTATTAAGCTTCAGGTCATTATAACATTTTGGACACTTAAGAATCTTATTTAAAAACAGAAATTCTCTTTCTATTCCTGCAACTTCATCGATATAATCGTCACCCTCTAAAATGTTATTTATTGAAGTCTTAAACATCCATGACATGTTCAATAAAATATCTATATCGGGCAGTGATAACCCTGTCTCCCATTTGCTGACGGCTTGCGGACTAACATTTAATATTTCTGAGAATTCTGCTTGTGAATATCCGGCTTTTTTTCGCAGACAACTTATTATTTTAACAACTTCAACTTTGTTTATCATAGTAATTTCCTCTTTTCTTAACAAGAGTATACCATACATTAATTTATGTAAAAATGGCTTGATAGTTTCAATTCAAAGAAAAAGCTCAACCACTGGTTGTTCGTTACAGTATATTATACTACAAAACTACTGATTATCCAATAGCTTATATTATCAACACTCAGTTAATTTGTAAGCTCCATGATTAAAATGTTATTGACAACCTATCGGAACGCATTCTTCGGTACCGATATCTGTTAGGACACCGATTACTTCTTTATATGGCATAACATAGCGTTGACTTAAGTAACGCAATGCTGCTCCCGATTCACCATCTGGCCCGCCATATTGCGTAATTATCAGTTTTGCGAGCGCTGGATTTGGATTTTTTATATTTACCGGATATTGTAATTTCTTATCGTATGTCCACATAAATTATGCCTCCGTCTCATTCTGCCACGGCCAGGGCATATTGACCCAAGTCCAGGTATCCCCTGCAGCTTCACCCATTGTCAATGCTCCATATCGCATTGTATATTGCTGTTTTAGTGTATCATATGCCTGTTTGTTTTTCCTGAAATACTCCAATGCCCGTTGATTATTGGAATGAGAGTCAAGAAACATTCCTGTCTCCAAGAGTGCAAAACTCAGTGCCTGTATTGCTTTTAACATATTTTTTTGTTCATTCATTTTCTTACCCTTCCTGCCAGAAATGGTTTATCAAGTTCGGGGAACAATGTTCCCTTCTCTAATGCTTTTTCAAGTTCATACATATCGTCGCTCCACATCTGAAAAGGCACATACGCCATAGCAAGTGCGATATTTTTCGGCATTATTTCCAGCTCATACGGCGGCATAATCTCAGAAAGTTTTGGAATCCGCAATATTGCGTCTTCACTTTTCTCTATTTCGCTCATACATTTCTCCTTTTTCAAGGGTGTTATTATTTCACCCTCATTTTTTTGCAAATTCATAGATTTTTTGATATTATATATCAAAATTTTCATCAAATCTAATTTGCATTCATTATATTTTATGCTTATAAAATTAAAAAGTGATAAGACTATTAATTTCATTTGAAATTCAATTTATAAATTGATCATATATTTTACAAAAAACACGCCCATATGCAACATAGGTGCATATGGGCGTGTTTTTTTCATTTTCAGAAGCAGATGTTTATTTTCTCATCTTCCTCAATTTCATAATTTATATCATGGAACAATTTTATACATGTTCTAACAACATCCTTATCATATAAAAATCCGGAATTCTTTTCTATTTCCTCAAGTGCAGAAGCAATTCCAAGTGCCGGTCTGTACGGTCGGTGAGACATCATTGCTTCGACTACATCAGCAACCATAAGAATTTTTGCCTCTTGGGATATATCATCTGCATTCAATCCACGGGGATAACCGCTTCCATCACAACGTTCATGGTGCTGACATATGACTTCACTGATAATCGGCGGCAGCTCGACCTTATACAGCATATCGTATCCTTTTTGGGGATGTTCTTTGATCATCTGCATCTCAAGGAAACTGAGCTTACCCGGCTTCGCCAATATTTCAGCAGGTATAACAATCTTTCCGATATCGTGTATGTAACCGATAATCCTCATATTTTCAATGAACTTTGCATCGTTACCCATCTCTTTCGAAATGGCAGCGGCAAGATTCCCAACTCTACGTTGATGCCCAGCAGTATAAATGTCCCGCATTTCAGAGATTGATGAAATTAAAGATATTGTGCCTTGAATCGCATTCTTTAATTCTTTTGTCCTAGCATCAATCATAATTTCGAGGTCCATTTGATACAGCCTTTTTTCTTCTTCAAGAATGCTCTTCTCGTCGATAAGTCTCTTGATTTCAGATGCATGACGGATAGATTTGATTATATTTTCCTTACTAATAGGCTTTACAAGATAATCATTTGCACCATTTTGAACTGCAATAATTGCTGTATCAACCGTTGGTTCACCGGTCATAATTACAATTTGAATTGTATTGCTTTTTTTGCGGATTTTCTCAAGTAAATCGATTCCAGTCATCCGCGGCATGATTATATCTGTAACAACGACACCGTAATTATAATTATTTTCATCAAGGACTCTCAATGCTTCCTGAGCATCGCACGCAATATCTACATAATAACCTTCACGTATAAGAAATTCTTTTAATGTATTTCTTATACTGTTTTCATCTTCAACCAATAATACTCTGCTCATTGAAGTACCTCATTCCTTATTCCAGCCGTTGTCTATCGGTAATACTATGATAAAGGTGGTATATTCACCTTTTTTGGTATCTACGGTTATCGAACCGTGATGTTCTTTAATTATACCAAAACTTATCGACAAGCCAAGCCCTGTTCCCAGCTCTTTAGGTTTTGTCGAGAAAAATGGTTCGAAAATTTTATCTTTTATAACTTTAGGAATTCCGTTACCATGGTCGGTAATACTGATTTTCATCCATCTCCTACTCTCGCTTTCGAACATTAAACATTTGATTATAATTTGTTTGTTCATATTATATTCGGGATATTTTTCATTTAACGCATCTCGTGCATTTGTCAACAGGTTCATCAATACCTGTTGTATCTGTTGACTTCTACATTTAATATCCGGAAGATTTTCTTCAATTTCGACATTAATCTGAATCTGATCTTTCTTTATTATTGTTCTGATGAGTGAGAGTGTGTTTTCGATTATATCATATATACTTGCGTAACTGTGAGACTGCTTTTCATGTCTTGAAAATTGAAGAAGGTTACGGACAATTGTCGATATTCGCTTAGTTTCTTTTATAATTTCAGTTGAATATTTATTTGCAATAGAATTTTCATCAACATCATCACAGATTAATTGAGCATAATTCATTATACCATTAATCGGATTATTTATTTCGTGTGCTACACCGCCTGCAAGAGTACCAATTGCTTCAAGCTTTTGTTGCTGACGCATCTGTGCATCAATTTCTATCTGTCGTTGCTGCATTGCTTTGCGTTCAGAAATATCTCTTGCAAAAACCAAAGCTCCGTTTTGTCCGTTATAATAAATAGGGACAGCGGTAACATCAACATCCACGCAATCACCGTTTAATTTTACAAATACCTCCTCCATCGGAGTAACAACAATTTTTTCATCGTTTAGCTGGGTTATGCGTTTTTGAATTTCCTCATGATAGTCAGGATGAAATCTGTCAAATACTCTCATTCCGAGAAGCTGGTCAGATGATTCAGCTCCGAACAGCTTAACCGATGCATTGTTCACATAAGTGAAGTTTCTATTTGTTTGAATAAATATACCATCAGGTGAACTTTCAACTACTGATCTGAACCGTTCTTCACTCTCTCTCAATTCCTTTTCAAAGGCAATTCTTTCTGTGATATCATGTACCATTGAGTATATAAGCTTCTTATTTCTGAATGTAATCGGGCCGCTGAAAACTTCAACATCAATTATTTCACCCGATGCTTTTTTATGTTTAAAGATAAAATAATTACGCTTGAACCTTACAGCATTGGATAATGCATTTTCGATATCATTATTTGTTAAAGTATTAATTTGATATATTGTCATTTGCAACATTTCTTCTCTGGCATAACCGTAAAAAACACACGCTGCAGGGTTTACATCAATTAATCTCCCATCATCGGGATCGAGAAGAAACATAACTGTATGATAATTGTTAAAAATCGTACTGTATCTTTCCTCAGCTTCTTTGATTTTTTCTGTTGCTTTATTTCTGTCCTTTTGATGGAAAAGCAAAGTTGCAAGAAAAACTGTCCCAACCGGATACATCAGAATAACAGGCAGTCCAATGTTCTCTATCGAGTTCATCGCATTTTCATATGGCATAAGAAACATGCAGGCAAGCATAACGATATGCACCGCAAAACCCATAAGATATATACAGACAGTCCGGTTTTTTCTGCATTTTTTGATCAAGCAATGCCGCCAGAATAAGCCGATAAGCATTGAGCATATAATAACAGATACTCCTGTAATTGTTCCGACACCACCCATATTTATTCTAAAAGCAACAGCAACAACAGCTGTGGTGATTGAAGGTATGGTTCCAAAGACAAGTGCAGTGACACTAATCAATATAGAACGGGTATCAAAGGTGATACCCTCCTCAAGAACATACGGCGTCGACATCAGAGCAAGTGTAATAAGACTGATAAAAATGCTCGAAAATAATATTCGTTTATGCTTTTTATTTTTAAAAAACGAATTACTCATCTCATAAACAATACTCAATGCAAGCAGCAATGCTACATTATGTACCAAGCTCATAATCGCATCTGTGTTCATACAAAAGCTCCTTTGCTATAAAAAGCAATGATTATTATCGATAAAACACTTATTCAATATATATTTTATCAGAAAATAAGTTATAATGCAACAATTATTTCATTATTTCCCTATTGAATTTTGTCATAAATTTAATAATTAAGTCATGAGACAAAAATTTACCTATATATTGATATAGCTTTATCGGCATTCCATACACTGTTGTCTGCTTTCCACGACATGCTGTTTTTAGCGTATGTCTTACGACAGCTTTGGCAGATACAATATAACCCTTCTTTTCAGGCTTATGCTTTGCATTTCCTGTATGTTCAAAAAATTCGGTATCAATCTTGCCGGGGCATATAGCTGTAACGCTTATGCCTTTTGAATTAAGCTCATATTTCAAAGCTCTTGAATAGCTGATGACAAATGCTTTAGTTGCTGCATATACATTCTCGAAAGGAACCGGGACAAATCCTGCGCAGGATGCGATCTCTAAAATATGGCTGCCTTTATTCATATAAGGCAGAATTATAACAGTCATTGCAACTAAGGCTTTAATATTCAAGTCAATCATTTTATCATTGTCAGCTTCGGATATCTCATCGTATCT
The DNA here is from genome assembly GCA_001797275.1 of Clostridiales bacterium GWF2_38_85. GTDB lineage: Bacteria > Bacillota > Clostridia > Oscillospirales > CAG-382 > GWF2-38-85. The sequence continues at coordinate 57,765 of MGOY01000036.1, forward strand.
TCCATAAATGCCAATTCCTGCAGAATTGATGAGGTATCTCACAACCGGTTTTTCTTGTTCAAGTATAATTTTCAACTCAGCCCGCCAGCTATCATTAAATAAATCGATTGTAATTATTCGGACTTTTGTATTCAGCTTCTCTTTCAATTCATTAAGTCTGTCCTCACGTCTTGCAATCAACCACAATTCATCCAACCCGTACCCGTCAAGCTGAACTGCAAATTCTCTGCCAAGCCCCGAAGAAGCACCTGTTATAACTGAGATATTCATAAATATAACCATGCCTTTCTTGATGAAGCGGAATGTTTTGGACGGTTCGGCATATGCCGAATTTCGGTTACAATTTTGACCGAAAAGCACAAAACTTCCTATCTGAAAAATTTATCTTTCAAATTTATCACTCCCATCAAGAGTCAGTATAAACACAACCCGAGCAGATGTCAATGCACATCTGATATAATGTTCACAAAATATCGAATTTAGTTCATTAACAGTTAACTTTTTTCGTCTTATATAAAACTAATAAATGAATTACTACAGCAATTTGAAAAATGCCTATACTTTTTGGCTTTTTTCAAATTAATAAAATCACAATTCATTTGTTAGTTTAATATAGATATAATATATTTGTAATTTTATGTTTGTCTGACTCTAAATTTATATTTTTACTATATACAAAATTTATTTTTTTTGATATTCTATTAAAGACGAATAATATTTTGAAAGAAGTTGTGAATATGATTAAAGCCCTTAGTCGGAAAAATCAGATAATGCTGATTATAGTTTTATCTGCAGTACTGATTTGTGTAATAACAGTCATAGCCTTTAGATTTTTATCCGCACCGGTCACTGTTAAGATAACAGATTCGGAAAATGCTAAAATTACTGTGAATATTAACATTCCCGATGCCAGATTTGAAAATGTTTCGATAATCTGTCTGAAGCCGGGTTATACAGTCGATAGCATTGCTGCCAGCAAAGATGGTATCTGCGACATCAGGCAAATAACCCTCGACAAGGATGGAGGAGCAAAAATTGATTTAACTCTTCCCACAAATGAATCCGGTGAATATATTATTCAGATCGGTACAGATAAGAAACTATATTCAACCAAATTCAAATTGGCAAACTGAGAAAGGAATGAGAAGAATGAAATCAACTGTAAAAATACTAAGTTACATATTGACATTACTGTTTATAATTCAAATTATTCCATTTTGCGTATATGCTGAAACCAGCCAGAGTAATACAAATGTTCAAACGGAAATCGAATACCGTAAAACTCCAATTATGGGTTGGTCTTCTTGGAACTATTTTCATACAGATATAAGTGAAGATGTAATCATCTCGCAGGTGGACGCTATTGTCAACCTCGGACTCGATGATGTCGGATATGATTATGTAAATATCGATGACGGCTGGCAGAACGGTCGTGATGACGATGTTGTACATCATCAGGTTGATAAATTTCCGAACGGTATGAAATATATCGCTGATTATGCACATAACCTCGGAATCAAAGCCGGTATGTACACTGATGGCGGTGAAACAACCTGCGGATGGATAACAGATGAAGATACAACCGATCCGAAAGTCGGTCTTTACGGACATGACGAACAGGATCTCAGAATGTACTTTGTCGACTGGGGTTATGACTTCATAAAGGTTGACTGGTGTGGTGGTGCGGCTCTTGAACTTAGCACCCAAACACGATATACCGAAATCGGTGAGGCTATAAACAACATCGAAAAAGAATTGAACAAAGATCTCATATATAATGTCTGTTGCTGGGGGTTCCCAGGCGAATGGGTTGTCGATGTTGCTGATTCATGGCGAACAGGCGGTGATATTGCAGCGAATTTCGATTCAATACTCACTCAGATAGACAATATTAAAGAACTTACGCAATACGCAGGTCCCGGTCATGTAAACGACCTTGATATGCTCCAGGTCGGCAACGGTATGAGTTACGAGGAAGACAAAACGCACTTCTCAATGTGGTGTATGATGTCATCACCACTCCTTATCGGCACAGACCTGACTACAATAACAGATCAAGCGCTGAGTATTCTGAAGAATGAGGAAATAATAGCACTTGATCAGGATTCTGCCTGCCTTCAGGCAACGGTTGAAGTTGAAAATGAAAATTATGAAGTCTGGGTCAAACCACTCGGCTCGTCAACTTCATCAACAAAAGCTGTTGCATTGCTTAACCGTTCCGACAGCGAACAGGTTATTACAGTTAACTGGGCAGATCTTGGGTTGTCGGGTGTTATGGTTGCTCGTGATTTATGGCTGCACCAGGATATAGTTACAGGCGACAGCTATACTGCAACCGTTCCCGCACACGGTATCGTGGTTTTAAAGGTCAGCGGAAATGCAGTTATCGAAGATCCTGATTTTCTGCTTCAGAGTAAACTGCAGAAAACAGAAACCGAAATAAATCTTACCGAAGCAGGAAAAAGCGACTGGGCTTGTTACGGTATCGATGAAAATAAAAAAGGTCCAAGCACAATCGATGAAATTGCGATATCGGGTGCAGAAACATCGGAAGCTTCTAAAGGAACAGTTCAATTTAACTGGACAAACGGAACAAACAATTCAGAAGGCTCAACAAAATCCGCTTTAAAGCTGTCAGGCAGTGATACCTCCGCTGCTATTACCTTCCTGCCAAAGAAGACTAAACAAACAGCAAGCATTTATCTGAGCGGCAAAGGAAGATTACAAATAAGTTCAATACTGAATGGTAAAATAACAACCGAAGAATTTAATCTTGAAAATGGAACCTCCTATTGTTACAGTGTAAATTTTGCTTCAGGCAGCACATCAGGAATGACTGTTACCCTGACACCTGCAGAAGGAACGCAAGTATTTCTCGGTGCATCTTCGTTGATGAACATGAAAACAGAATCGGGCGAAGTCCTATTATCCGATACATATATATATGAGTCGCCGTTGGATATTTCACTTGCCACAGCATCGGAATGGATTAGCTTCAGCGGTGAAAACGGCAATATAGCTGCTCAGAAAGGTGATTCATTATTTGATTTTATTACATCCGAAAATGCAGTAATAATTTCTGCGGACAGTAAAATCGAGTTTTACTCTGGAAGCAAAAAATATAATAAAGGTGCAATGCTGACATCTAAAGGCAGCAGTATTACACTACAGACAGCCAATAATGAGTTGATCAGAAAAATCAACATATATTTCAGCGTCAGTAATGCATCTGTAAAAATCATAACAAATGCCGGTGATTCTATTGATATTGTTGCCGGAGCCACCGAGCAGAGCAAGATGTTAACCATATGGTATCAGAGCAATGAACCGCTGACAGTAGAATTCAAACTTAGTTCTAAGTTCAGTGATGACGGATACTTCAAACTTGATGCTGCAACAATCAGCGGTGAAAATGAATACTATCTGTCAGAATCCGATACTTCTGTTGACGGTAATAAGCTGATTGTTTCAGCCAAATCCATCAATACCGAAAACTTCTGGGCAGACAAGGTAAACTTCATTGCTGCTCTATATAATGAAAATAATATTTACTGCGGTTCAAGCATATCCACTGCTTCGATAGACACAACAATGTCAGACATATCTATTGATGTTGAACTGTCCGATGGGTTCTCGGGATATGTCAGAACATATCTCTGGGGTGGAAATGAGTTCAATATCCCTCTTTCGGATTCGCGCGAAACCTTTGTCAGCACTGTTACCTCCGTCAGTGACAGTTACGAAAAGTACATTGGCCCGATAACAGCAAAGGATATGGTTGAAAAAGGTGCAATACTGCTTGATGTTCGTACGGAAACCGAATACATTGTCGGACATATTGACGGAAGCATCAACATACCTCATACAGAAATCATAACCAGAGCCGGAGCAATGCTTCCGGATAAGAATGTTGTTATAATAACCTATTGCAGTGCGGCGAAACGCAGTGTCCAGGCACAGCAGATGCTGTCATCCCTCGGTTATAATAATGTATATATTCTCGGTAGCATGAGCAACTGGGATACGAATATATCGATTGAATTCGATGCCGATTCGATGCTGCTGGTTCAGGCAGGCGATAATATTAAATTGAAATATACCGAATACAGAAACGACAGTATAGAAATATTCTGTTCTGCCGGTAAGGATTCGGATTTTGATGATGCTATACCGTATGATGAATTTATTATCCCCGACAGTGATGACGACTATATAGCTGTCAAGGCTTATATCGCATACAACGGAAAAGTTTATGCGGAATGCGAAAAGCAGTTCATCAATTACAAGGAAGATATAATCGACATATATGCATCAGACCTTGATTGGGTAAGCTCAAGTGTCGGTTGGGGTACAATTCATAAAGACAAATCAATTGACGGAAACCCACTTAGAATTTCAGGTGTACCCTATCCGAAAGGAATAGGCACTCACGCGAACTCAAAAATAAAGATTGCAATTCCCGAAGGAGCAACCAGATTTCTTGCTGTTGTCGGCTATGATGACGAGGTATTGGGAAATGCTACGGATAATAAAATGCAGTACAGCGTTTATCTTGATGATGAGCTTTACTGCGAGTCCGAAATTTTGAAGGTTGGCAGAGTATATGTTTTCGATGTAATCATACCGGAAGGAACCGAAACCATAACCTTGAAAACAGATCAGGCTTATGACAACAACTGGAGCGATCATGCCGACTGGGCAATATCCGGATTTATAAAATAAGGTTTGTACAACATTAAAGGCTTTCGGAAATTTCCGAAAGCCTTCTGCTTAATACTCAGCTACTCCATTGTAGATAAGGTCTGCATTTCCGGTGAGCAGAACTCTGTTGTCTGTATAGTTGACAATAAGATCGCCGCCCTTGAGCTTGACGGTTATATCCTCACCCTTTGCGCAAAGTCCGTTCAACACTGCTGCTATCGCTGCCGCACAAGCGCCTGTTCCGCAAGCCCAGGTTTCACCGTTGCCGCGCTCCCAGACACGCATTTTGATTGTATTTTTGTTAACAACCCTGATAAATTCGGTGTTGACTCTTTCGGGAAACAACGGTGAATTTTCAAACTGGGTTCCGACAGCTTCAACATCAACCGCATCAACTCTGTCGCAGAACACAACCGCATGGGGATTGCCGACAGAAACACAAGTGATTTTATACTGCTTGCTGTCGATCTCGGCTTCCCTTGCAATGACATTATCACCCTCAAGAAGCACCGGGATTTTTTTCGGATTCAGCTCCGCTTTTCCCATATCAACGCAAACAGATTTTACCTTACCGTCGAAGGTGTACAGCTCCAGCGATTTAATGCCGCTTGCCGTTTCTATTGTCATCGTTTCTTTTTTTACAATAGCGTTGTCGTACAAATATTTGCCGACACAGCGAATGCTGTTACCCGCCATTCTGCCCTCGCTGCCGTCCTTGTTGAACATGCGCATTTTTGCATCGGCAATCCCGCTGTTCTCAATCAGAACAATTCCGTCGCCTCCGATTCCATAGTGGCGGTCTGCAAAGGTTATACTCAGTGATTCCGGACAGCTAATTTTGTTATCCCGGTTGTCGATATAGATATAATCGTTCCCCGTACCCTGCATTTTTGCAAAATGGATTTTCTGGCGTTCTATACGCATATTGTTGATATCGACCAACTCGGTATTATGCTCTGTATATCTGCTTGCAATTATATCAGCAAGCGAGTTGGCGGTGTCAATGGAGGTTATGCAGGCAATAGAAAGCTGTAAAGCACGTCTGTGGATTCTAATGAAGTCAATTACAGCGTTTTGTCTGCTTCCGCCGATGAATACGATAAACGAGAGCTTGCCTTCATTCAGAAGACGAAGCGTCGTCTGCGCATTGTCGTCCTTGGGGACTATCTCAACATCAATTCCAAGCTCGCTGACAACCCTTGCCGTGCCCGGTGTTGCGTACAACTTCATCCCTATATCATCCAGCTTCTTTGCAAGTCCAACGATTTCGAGCTTGTCCTGACCACCTGCGGTAATAAACACGCCGCCCTTGTGACCGCTGCGCTGTATATCAATTTTATAACCTGCTGAAATCAGACCCTTGTACAACGCTTCTTCGAGGTTTTTTCCAAGTCCGAGGACTTCACCTGTTGACTTCATCTCAGGTCCGAGCGATGAGTTGACATCAAGCAGCTTCTCAAACGAGAACACGGGAACCTTAACAGCAACATATGGTGGTGTCTTGTACAAGCCTGTACCAAAGCCAAGCTCTGCGAGCGGCATTCCAACCATAACCTTTGATGCAAGCTCGACCATAGGTACTCCGGTTACCTTGCTGATATAAGGGATTGTTCTTGATGCGCGCGGATTGACTTCTATAACATAAAGCTCATTTTGATAAATCAGATATTGAATATTGACCAAACCCTTTGTTCCGAGCGATAACGCAAGGAATTCCGAGCATTCGATAACCTTTTTCATCAGCTTATCATTTATCTTGTATGGCGGATAAACAGCGATTGAGTCGCCGCTGTGAACTCCTGCCCTCTCGATATGCTCCATAACACCGGGTATGAGAACATCCTTGCCATCCGAAATAACATCGACCTCAAGCTCTGTTCCCATAAGATACTTATCAACAAGCACAGGATTCTCTATTCCCTGCGAAAGAATTATCTTCATATACTGCTCAACGCTAAAATTATCGTGAGCGATTGTCATGTTCTGACCGCCGATTACATACGAAGGACGCAACAAAACAGGATAACCGAGGCTGTTCGCCGCTGATAATGCCTCGTCTGTTGTCATAACCGAAAGACCGGATGGTCTCCGGATTCCGATTTTACCAAGCAGAGCATCAAATTTTTCTCTGTCCTCAGCATTATCAATACTTTCGGCTGATGTACCGAGAATTTGTATTCCCTTGTTATGCAAGAATTTTACGAGCTTTATTGCTGTTTGTCCACCGAACGCAACAACTACGCCGACCGGATTTTCAACAGCGATGACATTCATAACATCTTCCTGTGTCAACGGTTCAAAGTACAGTCTGTCGGCTGTGTCGAAGTCGGTTGAAACGGTTTCGGGGTTATTGTTTATAATAATGACCTCATAGCCTAAGTCCTGCAATGCCCACACGCAATGAACGCAGGAATAGTCGAACTCGATTCCCTGTCCGATTCTGATCGGTCCCGAGCCAAGAACTATAATACGTTTCTTACCGCTGTCGGGTATAGCTCTCGCTTCGCAATATTCGTCATATGTTGAATAGAAATACGGTGTTGCAGCGTCAAATTCCGCACCGCAGGTATCTACCATCTTGTAGACAGCATGTCTTTTATTTTGTATCTTCTGTCCCGATATTCTCTCAATTGCCTTATCGGTAAATCCGAGCTTTTTGCCTTTTAAATAAAGCTCGTTAGTCAGTTTTTCAGCTTTAAGCTGTTTGTGATAATCTACCAGCTTTTTAATCTTTGAGATAAACCACTTGTCAACCTTAGTAATCCTATTTATTTCTCCAACCGATATCCCCTGCATCAGTGCCTCAAATATGGTAAACAGACGGGTGTCATTAAGTCCTTTTAAGCGTTCGAGAATATCATCCTTGCTGTCCGACACTTTTTCGAGTGTATCAAATGAAATTTCTGCACCTCTGACTGCCTTCATCAAAGCAGATTCAAAAGTCTGTGCAATCGACATAACCTCACCTGTTGCCTTCATCTGTGTGCCTAAAGTGCGGTTTGCGGTAACGAACTTATCGAAGGGCCATTTGGGAAACTTGACAACAATATAGTCAAGAGTTGGCTCGAAGCAGGCAAAGGTTTTGCCTGTTACCTCGTTAGGTATCTCATCAAGTGTCATACCAAGAGCGATTTTTGTCGCTACCTTTGCAATCGGATAGCCTGTTGCTTTACTTGCAAGCGCAGAAGAACGTGAAACACGTGGGTTGACCTCAATAACAGAATACTCGAAGCTGTCGGGGTTGAGCGCAAACTGACAGTTACAACCACCCTCAATACCAAGTTCGGTGATAATATCAAGTGATGCCTTACGCAACATCTGAAGCTCCTTGTCGGCAAGCGTTACAGCAGGAGCAATAACTATGCTGTCACCGGTATGAATACCCACTGGATCAAAGTTTTCCATGCTGCATACTGCGATGACATTACCTATCGAGTCGCGCATAACCTCAAACTCGATTTCCTTCCAGCCGTAGATGTATTTTTCAACAAGCACCTGGTTGATCGGCGACATCATAAGTCCGTTCTTTGCAACGGTTACAAGCTCGTCCATGTTGTATGCAACACCGCCGCCCGAACCGCCGAGAGTAAACGCCGGGCGGATTATAACCGGAAATCCGATATTTGTTGCAGCTTTAATAACTTCATTTATATTAACGGCAATCTCAGACGGTATAACCGGCTGACCGATTTTTTGCATTGCTTCCTTGAACAGCTGTCTGTCCTCTGCTTTGTTAATAGCATCGGCATTAGTGCCAATAAGACGGACATTATGCTTTGCAAGAAAGCCTTCCTTGTTCAGCTTCATTGCAATAGTAAGTCCGGTCTGCCCGCCAAGTCCGGCAAGCAGGCTGTCGGGTTTTTCTTTTAAAATAATACGCTTTACGGTTTCCACTGTAAGCGGTTCAAGATATATTTCATCGGCAAGTGCATTGTCAGTCATTATTGTCGCAGGGTTTGAGTTGACAAGCACTGTATTTATGCCTGCCTTCTTCAACACACGGCAAGCCTGTGTGCCTGCATAATCAAACTCGGCTGCCTGACCAATTACGATTGGCCCTGAGCCGATAACAAGCACTTTTTTTATACTTTTATCAATAGGCATATTTTATAACCATTCCTTTCACGGAAGTACATGAATAGAAAGGCAGATATTATCTGCCTGTTAATCATATCATTTTTATAAATCTGTCGAACAAAAACTCTGTATCAAGCGGTCCGGCACAAGCTTCAGGGTGAAATTGCACTGAAAACGCATTTTTATCTGTATAGTCGATTCCCTCGCAGCTGCTGTCATTACCGTTTGTGTATCTCAGAACTGCACCATCAGGCAAGCTGTTGTTATCAACTGCATAACCATGATTCTGTGTTGTTATGAATGTTCTGCCACCGACCAAATCCTTGACAGGATGATTGACTCCACGATGACCGTAGCGAAGCTTTGAGGTTGTCGCACCGTTTGCAAGTGCGAGCAGCTGATGTCCAAGACAAATTCCGAATATAGGCTTTTTGCTGATAAACTTCTTCAACTCTGTTATACAATCTGTGTAAACAGCAGGATCACCAGGTCCATTAGACAGCATTATACCTTCAATATTATCAGCGAGAATTTCTTCTGCTTTAGTATTTTGCGGATAGATGATTACCTTACAACCGCGTTTTGTCAATTCCCTCTCGATGTTCAACTTTGCACCGTAATCGATAAGTCCGACAGTGTGTTTTACTTCACCTTCGGGTAATGCAATCGTTTTCTCTTGTACTGTAACATACGGCAGTACATTTTCTATTTTATAGTTATTAAGCTCTTCAAACGAAACGCTGTCCGGGTCTGCTGTTATACAAGCGTTCATAACGCCTTTTTCACGAATCATCTTGGTCAGATAGCGTGTATCGACATCATAGACACCGGGGATATTGTTAGCTTTTAAGTAGCTATCTAAATTACCTTCACAGCGGAAGTTTGATGGAGCATCGCAAAAATCACGAACCACATACCCCTTTGCAAAGCATGCTCTGCTCTCAAAATCCTCGCTTATCATGCCGTAGTTGCCGATAAGCGGAAATGTCTGAACAATAATCTGACCGTAATAGCTGGGGTCTGTCAGTGTTTCGATATAACCACCCATACCTGTCGTGAATACAATTTCACCGATTGTATCAACATCAGCACCAAAGCTTTTACCGTAAATTGTTTCACCGTTCGCAAGAACTATATATACTTTTTTCATTTAAGTTCTCCTTTTTTGGAGATTTATTTCATCAATGTAACGAGTACTGCTTTCTGAGCATGTAGTCTGTTTTCAGCTTCGTCAAATATCTCGTTTGCGTGAGCTTCAAACACTTCCTCTGTGATTTCCTCGCCTCTGTGAGCTGGCAAGCAATGAAGTACCATTGCATCCTTCTTCGCCCATGACATTGTTTGAGTGTTGAGCTGATAGCCTGCAAAAGCCTTCTTTCGTTTCTCAGCTTCGCCTTCCTGTCCCATTGATGCCCAAACATCGGTATAGACAATATCGGCATCCTTTATCGCTGTTTCTATATCATCTGTGCAGACAAAATCACCGTTTTCGCTTGCCCATTTCATTATATCAGCATCTGGCCGGTAGGCCTTTGGGCATGCTATGCTTACTGACATACCGCATTTGATACCACCGACAATAAGCGAGTTTGCCATGTTGTTACCATCACCGACAAAGCAGAGCTTTAAGCCCTTGAAGCCACCCTTGTATTCACGGATTGTCATAAGGTCGGCAAGCGCCTGACACGGATGTGCGTAGTCGGTCAAGCCATTGATTATCGGGATGCTGCCATGCTCTGCAAGTGCTTCCACATCACTCTGTTTATATGTTCTGATCATGATTCCGTCAAGATACCTCGAAAGCACTCTTGCTGTGTCTTGAATCGGCTCACCGCGACCTATTTGCAAATCATTTGCACTGAGAAACAATGCGTATCCGCCAAGCTCATACATACCGACTTCAAACGAAACACGGGTTCTTGTTGATGCTTTTTGAAAAATCATACCGAGAGTTTTTCCCTCAAGGTGTTTTTTCATAAGTCCATGCTTCTTCTCATATTTAAGTTGATCAGCCAGATTAAGAAGATTGATTATTTCTCCTGATTCAAGATCCGCCATCTTCAGTAAGTGTTTCATGATTCAATAATTCCTTTCAGTATCGTTATAGCTTTCATTAAAATGTCTTCATCTATGTTCAATGCCGGAAGCAGTCTTACTTTGTTTTTTGCTGTGAGTACAAGAACACCCTTTTTCATACATTCAGCAACTATGTCTTTAGCCGATTTTTCTGTTTCGATACCGAGCATCAAACCCATTCCGGAAACAGATTTTACGTTTTTGCAAAACAATAGTTCTGATTTGATGTACTCGCCTTTTTGAGTTACCGAAGCAAGCAGTTTATCGTCTATCCTGTTAAGCACATTCAAAGCACCTACGGCACAAATTGGGTTTCCACCAAAAGTTGATCCATGTTTACCTCTGCCGAGTGTGTCTTTTACCTTATCGCCCATTAATGCAGCACCGATCGGAAGTCCACCTCCCAAACCTTTTGCTGTTGTTACAATATCAGGCTGTATTTCGTAGTTCATGTAACAATATAATTTACCTGTTCTGCCGTTTCCGGTCTGAACCTCGTCTGCAATAAATAATATATCATTATCCGCACAAAGCTTTGCTGCTTTTTTTACATATTCTTTGTCAAGTTGATTAACACCGCTTTCGCCTTGAATCAGCTCTGCCATAAATGCTGCGATACCGCCGCCTTTGATAACAGATTCAAGCTCTGAAAAGTCGTTCGGTGTAACATGGACAAAGCCTCTTGTAAACGGGGCGAAATCGGTATGAAACTCATCCTGCCCTGTTGCCGAGAGGGTTGTTATTGTTCTACCGTGGAACGAACCCTTCAAGGTAATGATTGTATGTCTGCCGTCGCCGTATTTGTCGTGTGAATATTTCCTTGCGGCTTTTATTGCACATTCATTTGCCTCTGCTCCGGAATTTCCGAAGAATACATTAACCATACCGGTTTTCTCGCAAAGTAGCTTTGCAAGCTCGGCTTGTGGTGATGTATAATAAAGGTTTGATGTGTGTGCAACCTTTGAAAGCTGTGCTATAATCGCATCGTTCCATTCTTTATCCGCCGTGCCGAAAGCATTTACCGCTATACCACTGCCCAGGTCGATATATTCCTTGCCGTTATCGTCATACACCAGCGAGCCTTTCCCGTCAACGATCGCAAGGTCGAAACGATTATATGACGGAACTATATATTTTTCTGTAGTCTCTTTTATATTCAAGTTAATCAAATCCTCTCAAATAAACATAGTACCGATGCCCTCATCGGTAAGCATTTCAATCAGTATCGAATGCTGGATTCTGCCGTCGATGATAAACACCTTCTTGACACCGCGTCTGATTGCATCGACACAGCAATCTACCTTCGGAATCATACCACCCGATATTATGCCCTCTCTCATCAGCTGAGGTGCTTCACTTACATTTATGCATGGGATCAACGAATCGGGACAATTCTTATCGCGCAGGATTCCTGCAATGTCTGTCATTGAAATAAAGCTCTCTGCTTTAAGTGCTCCGGCGATTCTTGATGCAGCGGTATCTGCGTTGATGTTGTAGACATTGCCGTTGCCGTCAAAACCGACAGTTGATATTACCGGGATATAACCCTTTTCAATTACATCAGTAATGACCTTGGTATTTACATCGGTTATCTCACCGACAAACCCGAGTCTTTCATCCAACTTCTTTGCTGTAATCATATGACCGTCGATACCGCTGAGTCCGATTGCTTTACCGCCCATGTTTTCAAGAAGGTTGACAAGGCTTTTGTTTATCTTACCTGCAAGCACCATTTGAACAACATCCGCTGTTTCGCTGTCTGTAACACGAAGTCCGTCGACAAATTCACTCTTCTTGCCCATCTTGCTGAGGGTCTCACTTATCTCGGGACCGCCGCCATGCACAAGCACAACCTTGACACCAATGAGCGATAGCAGAACAACATCGCCCATGACTGCGGCTTTCAGGTTTTCGTTTATCATTGCGTTTCCGCCGTATTTTATAACTATGATTTTGTTTGTGTATTCCTGTATATATGGGAGTGCGTGAATAAGCACCTCCGCGCGTTGTGCATTTGTCAAGTCCATATCTGTTACCATCCTTTAAACTTCAAAATATAGCATATTTTATGTTCGATAGTCGCCGTTAATTTTTACATAATCATATGTCAGGTCGCAGCCCCATGCTGTTGCTGATTTTTTACCGTCGTTGAGTGCTATATCTATTACTATTTCACTGCAAAGCAGAACCTTTTTTGCGTCTTCTTCGCTGAACAAAATTCCAACACCGTTCTTGCAGACATCAACTCTTCCGGCTTCCGATTCAAGCGAAACATCAACCTTTGTTACGTCAATATCCGCACCGCTGTAACCCAATGCGCAAAGCACCCTGCCGCAGTTTGCATCCGCACCAAACATCGCCGCTTTCAACAAGCTTGAACAGATAACCGATTTTGCCGATACTTTTGCAGCTTTGGTTGTTTTTGCTCCGCTGACCTTACATTCAAGCAGCTTTGTTGCTCCTTCACCGTCTGCCGCAATCATTTTGCAAAGTTTTACGGTTACTTCATACAATGCTTTTTTAAAGGCTTTATAAGCACTGTTTTTCTCTGTAATTTCAGCATTCCCGGCAAGACCGTTCGCCATCAGGCTGACCATATCATTTGTAGAGGTATCACCGTCAATACTTATCATATTGAAGGTATCATCTGTTACTTCCTTTAATGCTGTTTTCAGCATTTCGGCAGAAATAGCAACATCCGAAGTCAGGAACACAAGCATTGTAGCCATATTGGGGTGAATCATACCCGAGCCTTTGGCGATACCGCCGATTCTGCATTCCTTGCCGTCTATCTTGAAGCTTACAGCAACTTCTTTTAGCTTAGTGTCGGTAGTCATAATTGCTTCGGCTGCAACCTTTGAATCTACCGCCAGCGAATCAACAAGCTGCTGCATTCCGTTTGCTATCGGCTCTACCGATAACGGCTGGGCGATTACACCGGTTGATGCAACGATAACATCGTTTGCCTTTATATCTGTATGTTTCGCAACAAGCTCGCACATTGCCTCAGCTATCTCAATACCGTTTGCGTTACAGGTGTTTGCGTTACCGCTGTTGCAGATAACAGCCTGAGCGAAACCGTCGGCAATATTGGCTTTTGTAACATAAATAGGAGCGCCTTTTACAAGGTTCAGGGTATATATAGCCGCAGCTGTTGCCCTGCATTCGCTGACAATCAGCGCGAGGTCGCGTTTTGATTTGTTCTTGCGGATACCGCAGTGGATTCCGCTCGCTTTATATCCTTTGGCAGCACAAACACCGCCATCTATAAATTTGAATGCCATATTATCTCCAATAATATTATTATATTATGGGGCTTCGCCCCAAACCCCACAACCCTTTTGACAAAAGGGTTGACCTAAAATTTAAAATTAGAAATTTTAAATCGTATGATGTTTAAAGTATTTATTATTAATCTATATTAATAGTCCCGTTGTTTCATCAACGCCTGACATTATGTTCATACCCTGAATTGCGGCACCAGATGCACCCTTCCCGAGATTATCGAATAATGCCGTAACAGTTATCCTGTCATCGTTTCCGCCGATTATAATTTTCATGCTGTCTTTACCGCTCATGTCATTTGAAGCGATAAATCCATTGTAATATCCATCCGATGCAAGCTGAACTGTTATTAACTTCTGATTTTTATAATAGTTTTTATAGTACTCATATAAATTGTCGACTGTTTGCTTTTTCTGAAGCAGACATGCATGAAGTTGTATTGTTACTTCCATTCCACTGTAATAATCAGCGACAATCGGCGAAAACAGAGGCACTTGTGCAAGTCCGCAAACTGCTGTTATCTCAGGCATATGCTTATGCTTCTGTGTCAGTGCGTATTGTCGTGGACTATCAAACAGCGATGAGTGGTTTTCATCTCCATATTCAGCAATCATACTCTTACCACCGCCGCTGAAGCCTGTCAGTGAGAAACAGCAAAGCGGATAATCAGCTTGCATTATTCCGCCGCTTACAAGCGGATAAACTGTTGCAACAACACCGCTCGCATGGCAACCGGGAACCGCAAGTCTTTTTGCATTAGCAATCTTTTCTCTGTGTTTATCAGAAAGCTCGGGAAAACCATAACTCCAATCCAATGCTGTTCTGTGCGCTGTTGATGTGTCGATTATCTTTGTGTTATCGTTCTCAACCATTGCAACCGCTTCTTTTGCCGCAACATCAGGCAGGCAGAGAAACGCAATGTCAGCACTGTTTATCATCTTCTTGCGTTCGTTGTTATCCTTGCGAAGACTTTCGTCAATCTGTAAAAGTTGGATATCACTGCAGCTTGCTAATCGTTCATGGATTCTGAGTCCGGTTGTTCCGGCACTACCATCTATAAAGACCTTTATCATAACAATTTTTCCTTAACCTTTTTTGCTTGCTTCAACACCTCAGTTGGTGCTGTTCCGCCCTCGGATGTTCTTTTTTCAAGGCAGACAAGCAAATCTATTGCTTTATATACATCATTGTCGAAAAGCTCCGAGAATTGCTTGTATTCATCAAGTGTAAGCTCCTCTAATGTTTTTTTATTTTCGATACAGTATTCAACCAGCTGTCCGACAGCTTTGTATGCACTTCTGAAAGGAAGTCCTTTTGAAACAAGATAATCTGCTCCGTCGGTTGCATTGATAAATCCCTTTGCAGCCGCTGATTTCATATTATCGGGAAGAACTCTCATCGTTTCAACCATCGGGGTGAATACTTCAATACAAAGCTTAACAGTATCAATACAGCTGAAAATTGCTTCTTTATCCTCTTGCATATCCTTGTTGTAAGCAAGCGGAAGACCCTTTAGCATTGTTAACAGTGATATCAGATTGCCATACACTCTGCCGCTCTTGCCTCTGACAAGCTCAGCTATATCAGGGTTTTTCTTCTGCGGCATTATTGATGAACCTGTCGAATATGCATCATCAAGCTCAATGAATTTGAATTCCCACGAACACCAGAGTATAATCTCTTCCGAGAAACGCGACAGATGCGTCATTATCAATGAACAAGCAGCTGCTGTTTCGACAACAAAGTCACGATCCGACACTCCGTCAATGCTGTTACCGCAAACACTATCGAAGCCGAGCTGTTCAGCGACAAATCCTCTGTCGGTGTCGAAAGTCGTTCCTGCAAGTGCGCAGCTGCCGAGCGGCAGTACATTCATGCGTTTTTTTGTGTCAGACAATCTGTCAATATCGCGAGAGAACATATTTGCATAAGCAAGCAGATGATGTCCGAAGGAAACAGGCTGTGCTCTCTGAAGATGAGTATAGCCGGGCATTATTGTTGTCGCATGCTTTTCGACAAGTGTGCAGAGTACCAAAATCAATCCCTTTAACTGTGATACAATACAGTCGATTTCTTTTTTAAGATACATTCTGATATCAAGTGCGACCTGATCGTTTCTGCTTCTTGCGGTATGAAGTCGTTTACCTTCATCGCCTATTCTTTCGGTCAGTTCCTTTTCGACAAAGCTATGAATATCCTCGCTGCCAAAATCGAACTCAAGCTTACCATTCTCGATATCTTCAAGAATTCCGCAAAGACCTTCGATTATCTTCTCGCCCTCATCCACAGTTATTATTCCTTGCTTTGCGAGCATTTGTGTATGAGCAACCGAGCCTGTTATATCTTCTCTGAACATACGGCTGTCAAAATGAATCGATGCGTTGAAATCATTCACAACACCGTCAAGCTGTTTTTTAAAACGCCCTTCCCAGAGCTTGTTGTTCGAATTGCTCATGTTATTTTACCTCTTTAATTTTAAGTTATTGCTTCTTATTGTTCATTCTTGCTTTTACAGAGAGCGGGAGTCCGAATAAGTTTATAAAGCCTTTTGAATCGTTCTGGTCATATACATCATCTTCGCCGAATGTTGCGATTGCTTCATCATAAAGTGAGTATGGTGAAGTTACGCCTGCGTTAATAATGTTGCCTTTATATAATTTCAATTTCACGCTGCCTGTTACAGTCTGTTGTGTGCTGTCAACAAAAGCATCAAGCGCCTCACGGAGTGGAGTGAACCACTGACCAAAGTAAACAAGGTCTGCATACTTGAGTGAAATCTGTTGCTTGTAATGCTGTGTTTCACGGTCAAGCGTAATTGTTTCGAGAACCTTGTGTGCGTGATACAGTATTGTTCCGCCGGGAGTTTCATAGATACCTCTTGACTTCATACCGACAAGCCTGTTTTCGACGAGGTCAGCCAGACCGACGCCGTTTGCACCACCGATTTTATTGAGTGTCGAGATTATTTCAACACTGCCCGACTTTTTGCCGTCAACTGCTACCGGAATACCCTTTTCGAAGTCTATTGAAACATATGTCGGTTTATCGGGTGCATCCTCAGGTGCTACTCCAAGCTCAAGGAATCCGGGTTTTCTGTATGCAGGCTCATTCGCCGGGTCTTCAAGGTCAAGTCCCTCATGGGAAAGATGCCATAAGTTTTTATCCTTCGAATAATTGGTTTCACGGTTGATTTTCAACGGTATATTATGTGCTTCTGCATAGTCGATTTCTTCGTCACGGGATTTGATTTTCCACTCGCGCCAGGGAGCTATGATTGCCATATCGGGAGCAAACGCTTTTATTGTCAGCTCAAATCTAACCTGGTCATTGCCTTTGCCGGTGCAACCGTGTGCGATAGCATCGCAGCCTTCGGCAAGTGCTATCTCAACGATTCTTTTTGCGATAACAGGGCGTGCAAATGATGTTCCAAGTAAATAATCATGCTCGTAAATTGCTCCGGCTTTTAATGTTGGGTAGATATAATTCTCAACAAATTCTTTCTTTAAATCTTCGATATAAAGCTTGGAAGCTCCGGTTTTGATTGCCTTTTCTTCAAGTCCGTCAAGCTCTGTTCCCTGTCCGACATCACCTGAGATTGCGATAACCTCACAATTGTTGTAGTTTTCTTTAAGCCACGGAATTATAATTGAAGTGTCAAGACCGCCGGAATAAGCAAGCGCCACTTTTTTGATTTCGTTTTTGGTTTTCATAATTCAAATCCTCTCTGCAATTGAAATTGTAGTATGGTTATACCTCTTATACTACTATTATACACTATTTTAAATGCTTGTCAAGTATATTTTATGAATATTATGCAGTTGTAATGCATATTATACATAGGCACACATATCATTAGATCAAGTACGATGTTTTTGTGTAAAATAACCACGGAACGTTAATGAACCAATAAGGTATTTTATATTTGCTCTTGAATTATGTATTGCATACTATTTATAATTGTGATAAAATAGTATCATAATTAAAATATTGTTGGAAGGGCTGAGAAAGATGAGAACAGCGACAACCTCAAGAAAAACAAAAGAAACCGATATTATAATAACTCTTGATATACTTGAACCCGGCAAGGTCGGTGGCTTTACCGGTACAAGTGGCATCGGCTTCTTTGATCATATGTTGAATTCATTCTGCACACACGGCGGTTTTGCACTCAGGCTTGACTGCAAGGGAGATCTTGAGGTTGATGGACATCACACAGTTGAGGATATAGGCATCGTCCTGGGTAATGCATTTACCAAGGCGCTTGGTAACCGTGTTGGAATTGCTCGCTTCGGTCAGGCATCCGTTCCGATGGATGAAGCATTGTCAACCGCTGTACTTGATATATCAGGTCGTCCCTTCCTTGTTTTCGATGCTTCGTTTACAAACGACACAGTCGGTACATATGATACTGCATTAACAGAAGAATTTTTCCGTGCATTTGCTTTTGCTTCAGGAATTACGCTTCACATCAAGAATGAATACGGTGGAAACGATCATCACAAAATCGAAAGCGTTTTCAAGTCTGTTGCACGTGCGTTGGCACAGGCAGTCAGAATAATATCAGATCAGATTCCCTCATCGAAAGGTGTTATATGATTTCAGTTATAGATTACGGACTTGGAAACTTGCATAGTGTAAAAAACGCTCTGGATTTTCTCGGAGTCGAAAACAATGTTATATCCACCGCAAAGGAGCTTTATGCTGCCGATGCACTTATACTCCCCGGTGTCGGAGCGTTTCCGGATGCAATCTCTGCACTCAAAACAAGGAAGCTGTTTTTTGAGTTGAAGGCAGCTGCAAAAGAAATCCCTATGCTGGGTATATGTCTTGGTATGCAGTTATTATTTGAAGAAAGCGACGAATTCGGGCTGACTGAAGGACTTGGACTTATAAGCGGTAGGGTTACAAAAATTCATGCAGACGGTTTGAAAATTCCACACATGGGTTGGAATGAGCTGAATATATGCAAAAAGGATCCTATAATCGACGGTGTCGACGGCGGATATGTCTATTTTGTGCATTCATACAAGGCAAAATGTGAAGAGAGAAACATTATTGCTGACACTGCTTACGGTGAACGCATCCCAACGCTTGTCAAGGCTGATAACATAATTGTCTACGGTGCGCAGTTTCACCCTGAAAAGAGCGATAGTGTCGGATTAAAAATACTAAATAATTTTGTAAAAATAATAAATATGAGGCAATACAAATGATTATTTTCCCATCGATAGATATGTTAGGCGGCAGAGTTGTCAGACTTGTCGAAGGTGATTACGCTACAGCACATAAGGTTGCAGCCGATCCGATAGAAACAGCAAAAATATTCGAATCCGAAGGTGCTGAGTATTTGCATCTTGTTGACCTCGATGGTTCAAAGAGTGGCGAGGGTACAAACTCGTTTATTACTGCTGTCAAAGCAATCGCAGACTCAACAAATCTGTTTATGCAATGCGGTGGTGGCATCAGAAGCTTTGAAAGAATTGATACACTCCTTTCAATCGGAATTAAAAGAGTTATTTTAGGCTCAATTGCTGCAAAAGATCCTGATTTTGTGGCCGAAGCAGTAAGAAAATATGGAAAAGCAATTGCTGCCGGTATTGATGCAAGAAACGGGATGGTTGCAACAGACGGTTGGACCAAGGACAGCGGTATTGATTATATAGAATTCGCGAAAAAGATGGTTTCATTCGGTGTTGACAACATAATATTCACCGATATCAGTCGTGACTGCACACTCAAAGGTCCAAACCTTGAGCAACTAAAACCTCTTCTGTCACTCGGCGTCAATATTACCGCAAGCGGCGGTGTCGGCAATATAAATGACATACACGATCTGAAATCTCTTGATGTTTACGGTGTTATCTGCGGAAAATCAATATATTCGGGTACGCTCAAGCTGAGAGAAGCGATTTCTGTCGCGAATGCCTGACAGGAAAGGACACTAAACATGTTAGCTAAAAGAATCATCCCCTGTCTGGATGTAAAAGATGGAAGAGTTGTCAAAGGTGTCAATTTTGTCGATCTTCGTGATGCGGGCGGCATTGCAGAGAATGCAAGATACTATAATGAGCAAGGTGCAGATGAGCTTGTTTTCCTTGATATAACTGCAACCCATGAAAAGCGGGCAAATATATCCGAGCTGGTCAGAGTTGCGGCGAGAGAGCTATTCATACCAATGACTGTCGGCGGCGGTATATCCGATGTCGAGGATTTCAGCACAGCGCTTCGTGCAGGAGCAGATAAAGTTGCGGTTAATTCTGCGGCAATCCGTGACAAGCACTTGATTTCCAGAGCAGCTGACAAGTTCGGTTCGCAGTGTGTTGTCTGTGCAATTGATGCAAAAAGAACTGGTGATAAGTTCAATGTTTACATAAACGGTGGCAGAATAGATACCGGTATTGACGCTGTTGAATGGGCAAAAGAAGCAGCAGCTCTCGGTGCCGGTGAGCTTTTAATTACATCGATGGATGCAGACGGTACGAAAGATGGATTTGATAACGAGCTTTTAAGACAGATATGCTCACAAGTCAGGGTTCCAGTTATAGCATCAGGTGGTGCGGGAACAATGCAACACTTCTACGATGCCTTCAAAGCAGGCGCTTCAGCTGGTCTTGCCGCAACATTATTCCACTATCGTGAGATGGAGATTTCAGAACTCAAAAAATTTCTACATGAAAAAGGAGTCAGTGTCAGAATATGAATGAATTCAACACGGAAATGCTCTTTGAAAAATCAGAGTTGATTCCTGCTATAATTCAGGATTCGAAAACGCTGCAGGTACTGATGCTCGGTTATATGAATAAAGAATCCCTAAATAAATCGCTTGAGAGCGGGCTTTGTACCTTCTTCAGCAGAAGCCGTCAAAAACTCTGGTTAAAAGGCGAGACAAGCGGCAATTTTATTAACATAGATGAAATATTCTATGACTGCGAAAATAATTCACTTCTAATAAAAGCAACCCCGAAGGGTCCTGCCTGCCATACCGGAAACACTTCATGTTTCTACAAAAAATTGTAAGGAATGATTAATATATGAACAACACCTACAAAGAATTATTTAATGTAATATGTGACCGCAAAATAAACCCTGCCGAGGGTTCATACACCTGTTACCTTTTTGACAAGGGACTTGACAAGATACTGAAAAAAGTCGGCGAGGAAGCCTCCGAGACTATAATCGCTGCCAAAAATGGCGGTAACGATGAATTGAAGAACGAAATTTGCGATCTTCTATATCATGTTTTTGTACTTGCGGCGAATCAAGGGCTTGATATTTCCGAAATTGAAGCAGAGCTTGACGAGCGCACAAAGAAAATCGGGAACCTGAAAAAGATGAAGGATACAGATAAAAACACATAACCTCGTTTATTATATAATAAGGATGGCATAATATATGTTTCTTGCAGATTACCACACACATTCAAAATTTTCATTTGATGCAGAAAGACCGGCTACAATCGAAGCAATGTGCGAAGCTGCAATTACAATGGGTTTGAATGAAATTGCTATAACAGATCACTATGAATGTGATGCTATGCCCGACGGATTTTATGAAATGCCGGATTTGGATGGCAGACAAACAGCAATAGCCGCCGCCAAAAAAAAATACGAAGGCAAGCTTGCGCTTTGTTATGGAATCGAGTTGGGACAGCCGACATCAGAAGCTGTTGAAACCGAGAGAATTCTCTCAAAATACAGCTTTGATTTTGTTATCGGTTCACTCCATACTGTTAAGGGAATTAGAGATATTTGCTATATAAACTACGAATATTACAGCGACAAGCAGATAGTTATGCTATGGGAGCAATATCTCGCCGAGCTGTTAAAACATATAAAAGACGGAAAATTCGACACACTTGCACACATCACCTATCCTTACCGCTATATTGTTAAAAACGGAAGAGGTAATGTTGTGAATCTTGACGACTACAAGGATGAATTTGCGGCTATAATACGTGCCGCTATTGAACGCGGTATCGCGCTCGAATGCAACACATCAGGACTTCGTCAAACATTGGCTGAACCTATGCCGAATTTCAAATTGATGCAATTATATAAATCACTTGGCGGCCAGCTTATCACGGTTGGTTCTGATGCTCATTATCTTGAGCATATCGGAAGCCATATAAAAGAAACCGTATCGACTCTGGCGGATATCGGATTCAAATATCTGACAGTATTCCGCAACCGACGCCCTACAATGATAAAGATTTAGACAGTATAGAAGGAGTTAATTAATATGGAAAATAATAAATTTAGTTATGAAAAGAGATTACTGCATCTTCTTTCCGAAGATAGCAGATTAACAGCCGAAAAACTCGCCGTCATGCTTGATAAGGATGAAGGCGATATAAAAGCAATGATAGAAAAATACGAACAGGACGGTGTTATTATCGGTTACCGTACCGTTATCGACTGGGATAAGACAGACTACGAATATGTATCGGCATTGATCGAGCTGAAAATCACACCGCAGAGAGGCTACGGTTTTGACAGTGTTGCCGAGAGAATATGTAAGTATGACGAAGTCAAGAGCGTTCTGCTCATGTCGGGCGGCTTTGATCTTGCGCTGTTTATCGAAGGCAAAACTATGCGTGAGGTTGCGTATTTTGTTGCCGATAAGCTTGCACCGCTTGAATATGTTACCGCCACCGCCACTCACTTTGTTCTTCACAGATACAAAGAGGACGGTATGATGTACCGCCCTGCACAAAAGGACGAGAGAGGTAACATTATCTGATGTTGGATTTGAATAAACTCGTATCCGAACGCACTGCTTCGCTCAAGCCTTCGGGAATACGAAAGTTCTTTGACATACTTGATGAAATGAAGGATGTTATATCGCTTACTGTCGGTCAACCCGATTTCGTCACACCATGGCACATTCGCGAAGCAGGTATCCGCAGTCTTGAAGAAGGGAAAACATACTACACCTCAAACGCAGGTCTTTCTGAGGTCAGAGATGAGATCGCAAACTACCAGAAACGTCGTTTCGGACTTGAATACAACCCCAAAGACGAAATTGTTGTAACAGTCGGCGGCAGTGAAGCTATTGATATAGCTTTGCGTGCGATAATCAATCCCGATGATGAAATAATCATTCCCGAACCCAGCTTTGTATGTTATGCACCACTTGCTGAGCTTGCAAGCGGTGTTGCAATTAGACTTCCGTTGAGAGAAGAAGACGATTTTAAACTCACACCCGAGCTTTTGAAAAGCGTAATCACACCCAAAACCAAAGTGTTGATTCTTCCCTTCCCTAACAATCCTACCGGCGCTGTAATGGAAAAGGAAGATCTTGAAAAAATCGCTGAGATTATCAGAGAAACAAATATAATTATTATATCCGACGAAATTTACGCTGAGCTTACATACAACACTACCCACTGTTCAATTTCCTCACTTGACGGTATGCGTGAACGCACTATTGTCGTAAACGGATTTTCAAAAGCATATGCGATGACAGGCTGGCGTCTTGGCTACACACTCGCACCACCTATATTGACAAAACAGATGGTTAAAATCCATCAATACTGCATCATGTGTGCACCTATAACAAGCCAATATGCCGCTCTTTGTGCACTGCGTGACGGTGATGAAGATATCGAGTACATGAAGATGCATTATGACAGCCGACGCAGATTAATTTTAAAAGGGTTAAAGGACATCGGAATCGATTGTTTTGTTCCAGGTGGTGCTTTTTATGTGTTCCCAAACATATCTAAATTCGGCATGAGCTCCGAGCAGTTCTGCGAAAGATTACTCAACGAAACACATACAGCGATTGTACCCGGAACGGCATTCGGTAATTGTGGAGAGGGATTTGCAAGAATTTCTTACGCTTATTCACTGGATCATATTGAAAAAGCACTTGAGAACATAAGCAAATTCGTTAAAAGTCTAAAACATGAATGAAATAATTGAAAAAGCATATGCAAAAATAAATCTTACACTGTCAGTCAGCGAAAAACGACCTGACAGTTATCACAATATAACAACTGTAATGCAATCGGTAACCTTGTTCGACACATTGTATATTACAAAAGCTGATGAGATAAGGCTCGCCTGCAGCAGAAGAAAGCTGCCCGGCGGTGCCGACAATATTGCATACCATGCGGCTCAGGTTTTTTTTCAGCATACCGGTATATCCGGTGGTGCTGATATTGTGTTGCAAAAGCACATCCCCGTTGCTGCCGGACTTGCAGGTGGCAGCACGGATGCCGCAGCGGTACTTCGTGGTCTGAACAAACTATATAATACTAAGCTTTCAAACGAAGAGTTGCAGAAGCTGGGCAGAACGTTTGGTGCTGATGTTCCCTTTTGTATCAGCGGTGGAACAGCTCTTGCAACCGGAATCGGTGATACACTGACTCCGGTTGAAAACAACACCCTGATGCCGCTTGTCATTGCTATAGGTAGCGAGGGAGTGTCAACAAAAACAATGTATGATCTTCTTGATAACAAACCTGAAAGGCTTCATGTCTACACGGATGATATGATAGATGCATTGAAATCTGGCAGTCAGGAACGCGTTGCCGAGCTTCTCGCAAATGATTTTGAGTCTGTCTGTATGGAAATAAGAAACTCTGTCCCTCAGCTGAAAAATCATATGATACAATTGAATGCTTTGGGTGCATCGATGAGCGGAAGCGGAACATCGGTGTTCGGGTTGTTTAGATCATATACAGATGCTGAATCAGCAGCAAACAATTTGCGTCAAAAAGGTTTCTTCGCAACCGCCTGCGGACGGAACAATTGATTAAAATTTGATTAATCAATTTAATAATTGTCAATAATTAAAATACCAATATTTGAAAGGTGTTTTGATTATGACAACAAAAAAATTATTCTGTTTTTGTCTTTCGTTTTTACTTATACTTGCCTTATCGAATTATCTGCCTATCCACGGTGAGGAACAGATTTACACCAGCGTTATCCGGTTACATATCCTTGCGAACTCGGACAGCGAATATGACCAACAGATGAAACTGGCAGTGCGGGATAAACTTATTGAATCTGCTCCCGATTTCTTCGATATTGAGGGAAATGTATCAGATGCTGGCGATGAAATTACTGAAAACGCAGACAAACTGCTTACCTTTGTAAATGAGCAGTTAAAATTACTCAATGCTCCATACCAAGCAAGTATAAAATTCGGCACCGAGGCATACCCGACAAGAGAATACGATGGTATCACTTATCCTGCGGGTGAATACAAATCATTACGGATTCTTCTGGGAAACGGTGACGGCAAGAACTGGTGGTGTGTTCTGTTCCCTCCTATTTGCACTAATGCAGCAAAAGCAAGGGATAGCCTTGACATATCCACTGAAGCCAAAAAAACCTTTACAAATACTGAAACAAAGTATATTTTCAGGTTTAAAATCCTTGAGATATTCAAACGAAAAAAATAAATGGAAGGTTCAGCAAATGATTTATAATATATTCGGAAGAAGCGGCAGCGGTAAAACCGAATACATATTACAAGAACTGAAGCGTTATTCTGACCGTCAATGTATAATAATCGTACCCGAACAGCAGGCACTCGTTACAGAGCGTCTGCTTTCATTGCGTCTTGGTGACAATTATAATATGTTCTGCGAAATTTTAAACTTTGAACGGCTTTCTGACCGCGTTTTCAGGGAATACGGTGGTGTGGCAAGAAAATACATCGACGAAGGCGGTCGGGATATATTAATGTCGGTTGCGCTTGAACGCCTGTCTGGAAAGCTTAAGCAGTATAACAACACCGGTTGTGGCGCAGATTACATCAGAAAAATGCTGTCTGCGATCAATAGCTTCAAGCAAAGCTCTATTACGCCCGCAATACTATTAAAGCTTGCCGAAAGCCCTGAAATAATACAAAGAGAACCTATGCTGTCGGATAAATTATCTGATTTATCAATCATAATGGCATATTACCAGAGTCTTTTCACCGATTGTCATGATCCTAAGGATCGCCCCGAACATTTGATTGATATACTTAGAACATATCACTTTTTTGAAAACAAAACTGTTTTTATCGACGGATATTATACATATACCGCCCAGGAATATGAGCTTCTCGAAATTATATTCAAGCAATGCGATAATGCATACATTACCTTCTGCTGTCCTCTTAATAACAGTGATCCTTCGTTTGGTGAAATCAAGACTGCATATGTAAAGGTCAGATGTGCCGAGGATATGAGCAAGCATGAAATCAAGCAGAAAGAACTGACAACCAACCATAGGACAGGTTCGGCGGAGCTGCAGCATCTTGAAGTGAACATATGGAACACCTCCGCAAAACCGGTTCCTGCTGTTCCGAATGACATACATATATACGAATGCAGCAATATGTTTGAGGAAGCGGAAGCTGCTGCTTCTGAAATTTGCACCCTGGTCAGGGAAAAGGGTTACAGATACCGTGATATAGGTATTGCTGTAAGAAGCAGCGACAATTACGGTGGTGTCATTGATGCGGTTTTCGAAAAATATAAAATCCCCACCTTTATGTCAATCAAAGAAGATATCACAATAAAACCGCTTATATCGCTGATTTTTTCGGCTGTCGAAGCTGTTGTAACCGACTTCTCGCCACAGAGTGTCAAGAGATACATAAAGTCTTCATTTTCAAGGTTGACACGCGAAGAAAGCGACTTTTTATCAGCTTACATCGATATGTGGAAAATCCGGGGCAAGTCGAGATATACCGGTATTGACTGGCAGATGAACCCTGATGGTTACCGTGAGCAATTATCAAAATACAGTGAACATATCCTTGTTGTCGTCACAGAAGCAAAAGATAAGCTGAATGACACATTAATAAAATTTGCTGAAGAAATAAGTGGAAGGAATATAACAGCCGCTGAATGTGCATCTGCAATTTATTCGCTGCTCACAGATATTGATGCAAACAAAAAGATTGTAAAAGACATTGAAGAAGCAAAAAACGACGGTGATGAAGAACATGCGCTTGAACTCAAGCAATTATGGGACATCATTGTTGCGGTGCTTGATCAACTGTATCTTGTAGGCGGGAATGAGATTGTCACATCAAAAAGGTTGCTTGAGCTTTTGAAAATTATTACTGCCGAATACGAAATCGGAAAACTGCCGACTTCGGTTGATGAGGTCATTGTTGCTGATGCAAGACTTGCACGTTTTGATAACATTAAAGCACTTATTATACTCGGAGTAAACGAGGGTGTGTTCCCTGCTGCTGAAAGAAACGGTGAATTATTCAATGAGTCCGAACAGCGGATACTTGAAAAGGTCGGCTTTGAAAGCATTAAATCAATTGAGAGACGGCTTACCGATGAACAATTCCTGTTCTACATAACAATATCTGCACCCTCCGAGAGGTTGTCTTTGTACTATTCAGCCGCTTCAAGCAGCGGTAGTTCACTTCGTGCCTCTGTTGCGATAAACAGGGTAATCGCACTGTTTCCCGAACTCAAGGTTATAGTTCCGGCAAAAGACAGGAGCTACTTTATCCAGACGGTTGAAACAGCATTTGACTATTTTATTTACCTTCCCGAACCCATCAAATTACGGATACTTCTTGAATCAGGTTACACCTTCAGCCCGTTGACTGTGCTGTCAGCAACCGTTGACGGCACACTGTTATCAAAAATCAGGTTGTCACCCTCAAGCCTTGAGCGATATAGCCTGTGCCCTTTCTCATTCTTCACAAAATATGTGCTTAAATTACGCGCTGAAAAAGCAGCAGCTTTTGAAGCCGGTGAAGTAGGTACATTCATACATAAGCTGCTTGAGATGTATCTTAAAAATCATCAAAGCGACATCGCAAGGGTTGACAGAACAAAAATTAATGACGAGCTTCAATTGATTTCTGCTGATTTTATTAACCTTATTTCAAATAATAATAAGGACATACAAACCGACCGCTTGAGCTTCACCATAAGCAGGCTTACAAACCTCGTTAAAATTTTCATAGAAAATATCAGTGACGAGTTCGCTCAGAGTAGATTCTCACCGCTTGGCTTTGAGATGCATTTGGGTAGCGAACATACGCCATCTGGAGAAATGCTGCTTGATGACGGGCGTATATTAAATATCAACGGAGTTATCGACAGAGTTGACTACTACGAAAAAGATGATAAAACCTACATACGCATTGTTGACTACAAGAGCGGGTATTTAACCTATTCACCTGTTGCTCCGGTGTATGGACTGTCGCTTCAGATGTTTTTGTATCTTTTCTCATGGTGCAAGAAGAATGAGAGCAACTTCGTCCCCGCCGGTGTTTTATACATGCCTGTCAAACCTCCTGTTTTCAAAAGTGCGGAATCTGACATCAAACATATAATTCCCCGTTCCGGACTTGTTTTGCAGGATTATGATATCATTGAAGCAATGGAGAGCGAACCTTCGAAAAAATTTATTCCTGTTTCCTATAATACCAAGTTGAATGCTGACGGCACCCCCGTTATAAGCAAAAACTCATCGGTCGCGACCGACAATGAGTTTGACCATATACACCGCTTCATCAGATCAAGGCTTACCGAATTTTCTTGTGAAATCGAAAAAGGCAATATCGAGGTCAACCCGTTAGTCATTGATGCTCTCGGCAAGGATGCCTGCAAAGGCTGCGAGTTTCTGCCTGTCTGCCGCAACAGCCGCAATAGGAAACGCAGACTTGAAAAGTTGTCTAAAGAAGAAGCTTGTGAGATATTATATGGTAAATCAGACGGAGGGGAGAAAAAATAATGCCGAACTGGACAGAGCTGCAAAATGCAGCAATAACAGATAAAAACCGTTCGCTTGTTGTTTCTGCCGGTGCCGGTAGCGGCAAGACCTCAGTCCTCACCGAACGCATACTTCAAAAGCTGCTTTCCGGTAGCGATATTGACGAATTCCTTGTTGTTACCTTCACAAATGCGGCTGCAGCAGACTTGAAAACAAAGCTTTATAAAAATATAAACGAAGCTCTGTTAAAGCAACCTGACAGCAGACATCTATATAATCAACTGTTTAAAATCGACAGTGCTTTTGTTTCAACCATACACGCTTTCTGTTTTGATCTGATCCGTCAAAATTTCCAGTCGTTGAACCTGTCACCAAAGCTGCGTATTACCGACCAAGCTGAATCTGATATGCTGCTCACCAGATGCATCAACGATCTGTTCGACACCAAATACAGTTCGAAGGACAGCGGTTTTCTGATGCTTGTTAAGCAGCTTACAGATCAAAAGGGCGACAAAAAGCTCATCGATGCAGCCATAAATATATACAAAAAAGTACGTTCGTATCCCTATCCACAAAAGTGGTTCCAAAATTGTATCGAACAATTGAAATACGAGTTAGAAAAAACAAAAAACGACTTTTTCGCAACGTCGTTCGGTGATAAATTGAAGGAATATACCGTTGAACGGATAGCTTCTGCGTTTGCTCTGCTTGATGATATAGAAATATATAAATCATCACTGACTGATAAACAGGCTGATGTTATCAATGCGGTATATAACAGCCTGGTTGGTATAAAATCAGTCTCAGCATATGGATATACTGAGTTGCGAAACGCAATATCTGATTACAATGTTCCTTCATTCCGTAAATCAAAGACACCGACTAATGAAGAAATAATAGTTTCGGAATTAAAATCACAAATAACCGATATAATCAAGACGCTTCGTGATGAATATTTCTGTGACAGCATGAAAGATATTTATGCTGATATTGCTGTTGCTGTCAGGATTACAGAAGCACTGTCAAAGCTGATTTCCGAGCTTGATGAAAGCTACTTTGAGATAAAGCGTGAGCGCGGAGTTCTTGACTTCTCAGACCTTGAGCATCTGTCGCTGCAGCTGCTGACAGACGAAAACGGCAATCGTTCAATATTATGTGAAAAGGTTTCAGAACAGTTCGCAGAGATTTACATAGACGAATATCAGGATACGAACCCTCTCCAGGATATGATTTTCTCACTGATTGCAAAAGATAACAATAAATTCATTGTCGGTGATGTAAAGCAAAGCCTTTACCGCTTCCGTAATGCTGAACCTGAAATATTCAACGACTATATAGACGACACCCCTGACTTTAATATGCCAGGTAAAAAAGCGAGGGTGTTCCTGTCCGACAACTTCAGATGTGACAAGCCCATAATCGACTTCACTAATGCCGTGTTTTCTACTTTATACAATAAAACCTACGGTTCATATAGCGAAAACGAAAAACTGATTTACGGCAAACATATTACCGCCGAAGTCCTGCCTGTCACTGTTACAACAATCGCAGGTGACAGCGATACCGAAGCTGAATACTTTGCAAAAGAGATTGTAAACATAAAAAAAACGATGTTAAAAGAAAACAGCGAGCCAATAAAATATTCTGATATTGCAATCTTACTCAGAACTCCTAAAAACAACGCCGATACCTTCATCAAAGCTCTGCAGAAATATAATATACCCACATACAGCGAACAAAACGGCTCATTCCTTGATGCGCCCGAAATATTGCTTGCGGTATCTCTACTCAAGGTCGTCGACAATCCAAGGAATGATATTGCGCTTACTGCACTGCTCAGAAGTCCGGTATTTGCATTCAACGAAACCGAACTTGCAAAAATCAGACTGTCTGCCTTCGATGCTACGATGTTTGATTCTGTTGTAAACTGTGCAAGGAGATATAAAGCTCAGCCTAAGAGTAAACGATATCGTTGCTACCATATGATAAGAAATGTAAGAACAAATAAAAAGATAAAAAAATCACTTCCGACAATCTCACGTGAGCTTGGCAAAAAAGCCGATGATTTTCTGAAAACATTGAAAACCTGGCAGACGAAAAACGAAGGTTACCCGTCGCATAAATTCATATGGTACATTTATCGTACAACCGGCCTGTATTCGCTTGCATCAGCCGAGCTGAACGGTGAAGCGGTCAAGAAGAACCTGCTTTTACTTTATGAGCATTCGAGAGTGTTTGAGCAAACCTCGTTCAGAGGGCTCAGCAGCTTTATCTCATACCTTGATGAGATATACGACAAGGATAAACCACTGCCGGAAGCACCTGCATTGTCAGAGAACAACAACTGTGTACGTATTATGAGCATACACAAATCCAAAGGTCTTGAGTTTGAAGTTTGCTTTCTAGCAAACACAGACAAGAAAATACTACAGGCCGATAAATCGCCTTATGTTATCCGCCGTGATACAGGAGTGCTTTTCAAAAAACGTTTTATCCGAAACCTTTATATCCGCAATTCACTATTGACAAAAATAATGCTTCTCAGCGAAAACAAAGATAATATGGCTGAAAGTTTGCGCGCATTGTATGTTGCATTTACAAGAGCAAGACGAAAGCTCTATGTTACCGGGATTGAGAAGGATAAGGACGAAAACAAGCGGGATTCATATTTGGACTGTATCCGATACACCCTGAAAAAGCGTGATCTTTCGGATATAGTCGAGGAAATGGTTTATGCAAGCACTGATGAATCTGACTTCACAGAAAGAGCGGTTGTTAATACATCGGTATTCAACAATGAAAATGAACTTGAGAAAAGATTGAACTTCAAATACCCCTACCCTGCCGCAACAGTTGCAAAGTTAGCTGTTTCCGAACTTGAGCAGGATGAAACCGAAAACAGCTTCAGAATATCCGCAAAGCACACCTCTGCACTTTCACAGCCTATTTTTATTTCGCAAAAAACAAGCAGCACCGACATCGGTACTGCTATGCATACTTTTATACAATTCGCAAATTTTGAAAATGCTGAAACTGCTGGAACAAGTAATGAAGCTGAAATTCTACTGAAAAAAGAGATGCTGACCAGCGAACAGGTTGAGATGCTCAACCATACAAAACTGACTGCATTCTTTGAATCCGATCTTTATTACGAAATAAAATCAGCAAATAAAGTCTGGCGTGAAAAACGGTTCAGCATCATGGAGGACAGTCTCTTATTCGGTCAGTCTTCCGGTGAAAAAATCATGGTACAGGGTGTAATCGATATGTTCTTTGAAACTGATGACAGGATTACAATTGTTGACTTCAAAACTGACCGAATTACCGAAAATGCAATTCCCGACTTTATTAAAAGGCATACTGCACAGCTTAAATATTACTGTCTTGCAATTGAAAAAATGACGTTAAAAAAAGTAACACGTGCGATTCTATATTCCTTCGAGCTTGGAAGAGCAGTTTTGGTTGATATTTAATTTTTTATGAGACGCAACATTCTATTAATCTTATTTATGTTTTTTTATTATATAAAATTCTATATAAAACTAATAAATGAATTACCTTAGCAATTTGAAAAATGCCTATGCTTTTTGGATTTTTTCAAATTAAAAAAATCACAATTCATTTGTTAGTTTAATATAGTATATATCTGCTTTTATAAAACAATTATCTTATCTTTATATATATATTTATATGTAAAACTAATTTAAAAACAATGTTAGTATATAATTGTATAAATAAATACTTTAAAAGGGTGGTTTTGGTGAAAAAGTTATATTTGTTATTGGTAATCATAATTATTCTGTCTCTTGCATCCTGCAACGGCGGAAACAATAATTCAACCACATCCGAATCCGAGAGTTCGGGTATCAACAGTACTGCATCAGAAGAAGAATCACTTTTTGTAAATCTCCCCGAATACAATGGCAACGGTGAAGAATTCTGGTTCCTTGTCGGTGGCAAAGAATACGGTGAGAGATACAAATCAATCGAAATCGCAGCTGACGAAAATACAACAGAACTTATTAATGATGCGGTTCTCAACAGAAACAATCTCGTTGAAGAGAAGCTGGATATCAAAATCTGTACATATGCAACTGCCTCGGGCGAGAGTATTGCAGCAAAAATCAGAAATCTGATTCAAAGCAATGATGATACATATGATGTAGTAATGCCTATGATGACAGATGCTGCGACTCTTGCAGTTTCGGGTTCATTTTATGCCCTGAACGATATCGAAACACTTGACCTGACTGCAAAATGGTGGGACGAGAAAACGGTTGAAGAGCTGACACTCGCAAATAATCTATATTTCACCACAGGATATATGAGTATTCTTGATAACGACAACACCCAGTGTCTTATATTCAATAAAACACTTCTCCAGGAAAACGGACTTGAAAGTCCCTACCAGCTTGTCAATGATGGTGAATGGACAATCGACAGACTTCAGGAAATGGCTGCAACAGTCACAAAAGACACCAATGGTGACTCTTTGTACAACAGCGATGACATCTGGGGAATTTACATCAACACTTTTGCACCGCAGTTCTTTTATATTGCATCCGGAGAAAGATTCATTATTAAGGATTTAAATGATCTTCCGCAGATAGCTGTAAATACAACAAGAGCTTATTCTGTTGTCGATAGACTTGCAGAGCTTATGGGAGATACAACAGCATGTTATCAGATTGAAAACATACCTGCTGCAGAATATCAGGGCAAAGGCTTCTCGGATTATTATTACCTTGCAACCGATGCCATCGGCACAAACCGTTGTCTGTTCAGGACAATGTGTCTTGTTGACATACGCGAGCTTGCCGACTACAACTGCAGCTATGGTATAATACCGCTGCCAAAATTCGATAAAAATCAGGATGAATATTATTCAATCGTTGATGTAACTCTTGCTCCCGGTATATGCATACCTACAACAAATCAAAATCCTGAGCTAGCCGGAATTGTTCTCTCCGCAATGGGTGAAGCATCGGAAAAAACCTTGAATTACGCATATTATGATGTCATGTTAAAGCAACGTAAGGTCGAAGATACTGAAAGCAGAGATATGCTCGATATCATATTCAACAACCGTGTATATGATCTTTCAATCGCATTCAACTGGGGCGGATTAAGTTCAATCATTGATGTATCAGTTAAAGACGGTCAAAATACCTTCCAGTCTACCCTTGATGCAAATTTAGATAAAATTCAAACAGCCATCGACAGTACAATTAACAGTTTGAAATAATCATTTTATAACGAAAAAAAGCTGTCCGCGACAGCTCTTTTTTTATGCTTAAAACATCAAGTTTTTGTTTGCTTTTTATGTTATTATATATTTACAGTAATATTACGAGGTTTGATAAATGAAGAATTTCTACATTCTGACCGATGCAATCAACTTCATCGAAGACAATCTTTGCGAAGCTGTTTCCGGAGACAGCGTTGCAGATTTTTGTTATGTCTCACTGTCCTCACTTCAAAAGCTGTTCCGATATGCGCTGCATTGCAGCATTATGGAATACATATCAAAGCGAAGGCTGAGCAAGGCTGCCGAAGAGCTGTTGAAAACCAATTCGAAAATAACCGAAGTCGCATTCAGGTATCAATACAATTCACCCGAGGTATTTTGCCGCTCATTCAAAGGATTCTGGGGCATAGCTCCGTCTGCATACAGACGAAAACGCCATTTTTCAAACCTGTTCCCGAAAATAAATTTTACTTATCAGAAAGGTGATGATTTAACTATGTCAAGAAAAAAGGTTGATATATCAGAAAGCTACGAGGTGCTGCGAAATCTCGGCGGCACTTATGTTATCTGCTTCGATATTATCGGGCTTACGGCAATCAACGCTATTTCAAATGATGCAGGTGATCTCGCAATTGCAGAAATTGTACGCAGAATTGATAATGTTGCAAGCGATAATATGCTGATGCTGCGGATTGGCGGAGATGAGTTTGCGCTGGTGACAGAATTATCAGATTCAACGGAAGCAGAAAAGGTCGCTTCTGAGGTATTACAGCAAAACGGCAATCCCATTGAATATAAAGAACAGAGGCTTCCGCTCAGCGTGCGTGCCGGTGCAACAATGATTCCTACTCAAACACTGCGTTACAGCGAACTTTTTATGGATATGCACAACGCAATCATAGAATGCAGAAATGCTGGTTTAGAGTTCAAGGTTATAGAATAACTCATCCCGTCAGTCTTTTACTCTGTATGCGCCCGCAATCATCGAATGTCGTAACGCAGGATTAGAATTCAAGGTTATAGAATAATCAAAATAGTAAAGAAGCTAACCTCTGACAATGGTTAGCTTCTGATTTTATGTCTCAAAGAAGAATATATCACCGAGTGTTCCATCTTCATACTCTGTGTTGGGATAACTTTTTACCAGCTTAAAATTACCTTTTGTATACTCACTTACAACCTTATCCCAAAAATATACCGATGCAATGTTTTTGGGATGTCGTTTCAGCTGCCATTTTCCCTTGAACATATCAAACATCACAAATGCTGCATATTTGCCGACACCGTATCTGCGGTATTTATGCATCACAAAGAACTCTGACATCGAATAATCGGTTGGCTCATTAGCTTCAGGATAGTCATTAACCATAACAAACCCTGCAAGTTTACCATCAACCTTAATAAAAAATGCCCAGCGATTTTCCTCTGCCCAGTAATAATCAAGATATTTATATCCATATAACCCTATGTTATTTACATCTCTCAGGTCATACTGTGAGAATTCATAATCATATTTTTCGAGCAGGTTTCTGAGTATTTCCTTTTCTTCAATTCTTGCCGGAATGATTTCTATTTTCATATTTAATCACCAACTTTATATTCAATATTTAAACATATATTCCAGTGCATACTTATCTTTTTCAATATCTCTACTAATAGATTTGACTCTACAGAGCTTGTCTTCAATCACAAGAAATTCATCATTTATTACTCTGAGTTTATTGACAGCATCAGCTTCATCCAGTATATGTTGCTTCAATATCAAAATCTGATCTTCGCTAAAGCGTTTTTCGGCTTTATACCAGCCAATAGGAGGTCTACAAAAAAGATAATCAC
This sequence comes from Clostridiales bacterium GWF2_38_85, assembly GCA_001797275.1. GTDB lineage: Bacteria > Bacillota > Clostridia > Oscillospirales > CAG-382 > GWF2-38-85. Next base: position 93,681 of record MGOY01000036.1, read on the forward strand.
AGAAGTTTATTATAATTAGCTTCATACTGCTGAGAAGCTCATCAGCATACAGATATTCACTTCTCATAATCCTTCGATAGCATTCATGTGACTGAGCAAGAAATTTATCGACTGCCTTGTTGATTTCATCTTCAGATATTTCAAAATTTAGTTTTTGCGATTCTGTTTTTATTTTACCGAGAAAGCCTTTATTGTCTTTTATTATCTTTATATCTTTCAACCAAGGTGAAGGTATAAGTATTTGTGGTGTATAAAAGAATATGTCTGCTTTTATGAAATTATCGAAATGTACAATAATTGCATTTGAGAACCAGCAGGGTTCGAAAAACAGAACTTTTCTGTCCGAGTTCAATATCTTGTTTCTACATTCTGCTATAGCTTCTGTAATACTTACTCTATCAATAACAAAGCGTATATCAACATCGGAGTAGTTATCAAATGTACCTGTAGCTAATGAACCGGATATAAAAACTCCGGTAACAGATTCATCCGCTGATAGTAAATCTATTAAGTACCCTTCAAGCTCTTTAACTTTATACAATAACTTTACCTTCTCTTACTTTTCCCCATCGCGGATAATGCCAAGCACACCACCAGGGTGTTTTTTTATATATTCCTTCGCAGTCAACTCATGTTTCTCCTGCAAAATGACCGACAGTGCTTGCAACACAAGTATTTCTGCAATAATTGATGCTCTGGGTGCGCGGTTAAGCGGACCACCTTCATGATTTACTCCGGCAAAAATATATGCATCCGCATATTTGGCAAGCCAAGAATCGGGGTTGCCAGTTATAGCGATAACCTTACAGCCATTGTTATGCACAGCGGTTGCGGTCGCCTTCATCTCTGCGGTAACACCGCTGTTGGATATGCAGATAACAACATCGCCTGCTACTAATTGACCGCTTGAGCCGTGAACAGCTTCGGTACCGTGCAGAAAATACGCAGGAGTTCCGGTTGATGAAAAAAGCGAAGCTGCATATGAAGCTACATGAGAGGGCTTACCGATGCCGGTTACATGCAACCTATTGCCCTTCTTCTGAGCTTCTTCAATTATTCTGACCGGCTTCTCGAAGGTTTTTGCATCTAATGTATCAATGAAGGTCAGAAATTCATCCTTTGAAATTTCTAAAAAGTCTTTTAACATAACACATAACTCCTCTATCTTAAGCTTTGAAATATATTTGATTCAATTTTCATATTTTGCATCAATTCAAGAACTGCATCTATCTCAGGCAGACTCGGCTGCGCGCCCATTGCTGAAACAGTAATAGCTGCGGTATGGTTAGCAAACTGCAGTGCTTGCTGATGCGTCGTTCCACTGCATACTGCTGTGCAAAATGCAGCGACAAAGCTGTCGCCTGCCGCAGTTGGATCCTTGACTGCGGCATCAGGCACGCACGGGCTTTGCAGGAATTCATTTTTGTTGGCGATAACAGCGCCCTTGCTTCCTAAGGTAATAATAACATTCTTTACACCCTTTTGCAAGATGGAATCCGCCGCAGTTTTTACTGTTTTATCGTCAATAATCCTGATTCCTGTCATATCTGCGGCTTCATGCTCGTTGGGTGATATATATGTAAGGTATGAATAAAGCTTTTCGGGGATCGGTGAATATGGTGCTGAATTGAGCATAACCGGAACATTCATATTATATGCGTATTCAGCAACCAACATATTGATTTCCATCGGTATCTCAAGCTGGAGGATGACCATATCAAAACCTGCTATACCGTCCTTTAAAAAGCTTACATCCTCAGCTGTCAGCTTCATATTTGCACCCGGAACAACAACAATCCTGTTCGCTGTTCTGCTTTTTGTGACCTCGAGCTGAACATTTCCGATTGCAGACGGTGCTTCACCGGTAACGGTTATATGCGATATATCCACTCCTGATGCGCTGACAGAGTCCAACAGCTCCCTGCCGAAGCTGTCGTTTCCGACCTTGCCTACCATTGTAACCTCAGCACCTAATCTTGACGCCTGAACAGCCTGATTCGCACCCTTGCCACCTGCTGCGATGTTGAAGTCAAAGCCAATGACCGATTCGCCGCTCTCCGGAAATCGCTCCGAGCTGACAATAAGGTCCATTACAAGACTTCCGACAACTAAAATTTTTGGTTTCATTCTACTTACTCCGAAATTATATATTTTTCCAGTTTATACTGATTCTATTTAGAAATAGTATTAATCATGATATTATAACATTTCATCTTTCAAAAATAAATGTTCTTTTTATGAATCATTTTATTATTTACTTATCATTTACATCTATTTTGTTTCTCGCAAGTTGATTTTGTCAACCGTTATTAACTTCTAATCTATTGCAATCCTCGAAAAACGCTGTATAATATATATAGTAAAGCAATGGCAGAAAAGAGTAAATGTTTTTATGAAAGAAATAAATATAGCAAAAATACTTGTTTTAAAGCGTAAAGAAAAGGGTATAACTCAGGATGAACTTGCCGAATATATCGGAGTTTCTAAAGCATCGGTTTCAAAGTGGGAAACAGCGAACAGCTATCCCGACATTAACTTTCTGCCCTGGCTTGCGACTTATTTTAATATCAGTATTGATGAGTTGATTGATTATGCACCGCAGATGGAGAAGAATGATATAAAAAAGCTTTACCATAAGCTTGCCGCTGATTTCGGTAAAAAACCGTTTGATACAGTTATTAAAGAATGCCGTGAAATAGTTAAAAAATATTACTCCTGCTTTCCTCTGCTGCTTCAGATAACTATACTCCTACTCAATCACCATATGCTTGCAAAAACAAAAGAAGAACAGGTAGAAATATTGCAGGAAGCGATTGACTTATGTAACCGAATCAAGTCCGAAAGCGACGATCTCTGGCTTGTTAAGCAGGCAAATATGATGCAAGCAAGCTGCCTTCTAATACTTCAAAAGCCCATAGATGTAATAGATATGCTCGGCGAGGACATACACCCAACCCTAAACGAAGAAGCACTGCTGGCGAGAGCTTATCAGATGAAAGGCAATCTACAGAAATCGAAAGAGGTCTGGCAAATCGGTATTTATCAGCATATAATTTCAGCTGTTGACTTTATGCTTAACTATTTATTGTTACACAGCAATGAACCCGAAAAGTTCCGGATTATCCTGAACCGACTGAAAAAGATCGCTGATATCTTCGAACTCGATAACCTGGCACCAAACTCAATGCTTCAGATGTATCTGGTCGCAGCGCAGGCTTATGTAATACAAGAAGAGACAGAAAAAGCCTTGAATATGCTTACAAGATATGCCGATGTATGCGATATGTTTTCTAAAAGCTTATATTTGCATGGCGACAGCTTTTTCGACTGTATCGAAAGCTGGTTTAATGAATTTGACTTAGGCACTGAAGCACCGCGTGATCAGAAAATCGTTAAACAAAGTATGCTCCAAGCTGTAGAAGCAAATCCGACATTCCAGAGTTTGGCTGAAACGCCGAGATATAAAAGCATTATTCAAAAATTGAAATTAATATAGAAAGGATTATAATTATGACAGATCTCAGTCAATTAATCGAATACCTTCCCTTTTTGATACCCATATTTGCACTTGAGCTTATACTCGCAATCACAGCACTCGTGCATGTACTTAAACACCCCACATACAAATTTGGCAACAAAGCATTCTGGGTTGTTATCGTTCTGTTTATCCAGATAATCGGTCCGGTAGTATATTTCATTTTCGGAAAAGGAAATGAGTAGAAGGGTTGTTTTTTATGAATATATTAAACATCGAAAAAATATCAAAGTCATTCGGCAAAAATAAGGTTATAAACGACCTATCGTTTTCGGTGCCTGAAAACTCAATTTTTGGATTCATCGGTCAGAACGGTGCAGGTAAAACCACGACCATGAAGATGGTGCTTGGACTTTTAAAAGCCGACAGCGGAAAGATAACCGTCCTCGGTGAGCCGGTTGTCTACGGTCAGACGAAGACCAACAAATATATCGGTTATCTGCCTGATGTACCCGAGTTCTACAGCTATATGACACCGAAAGAATACTTAAAACTTTGCGGCGATATAACCGGAATGGATGATAAAACAATAAAAATAAAAAGCGATGAGTTAATCTCCTTAGTCGGGCTTGATAAAGCAAACAAACGCATCGGAGGATTTTCGAGAGGAATGAAACAAAGGTTGGGAATTGCTCAGGCATTGCTTAACGAACCGCAGTTGCTTATCTGCGATGAACCGACCTCAGCACTCGACCCAAAGGGCAGAAAAGAAATACTTGATATTTTATCAACTGTCAAGGGTAAAACAACAGTTGTGTTCTCAACGCATATACTTTCCGATGTCGAACGTATCTGTGACCGTGTTGCAGTCCTGCACAGTGGAAAGCTTGCTCTCGCCGGCACTTTACCGGAAATTAAAGCACAGCACAAGAACGATTCGCTTATTGTTGAATTCGCAGTTCTGGAAGAACTTGAGTGTTTCAAAGCTATTATAAACGGCTGCAGTCTGATAAAAGCTGTCGAAGAGCTGAATAAAGGTATAATACTGCATACTTACAACATTCTCGAAGCTGAAGCTGTGGTTTTATCTTTACTCTCTAAGAACAATTTATTGCCGTTGAAGCTTGAGGTTGCAGAGCCAACGCTCGAGAATCTCTTTATGGAGATAACAGCATGAACAGCATCCTGCGGGACACAACTTTTTTATCTTTATTGTCATAATATTTCAAAGTGGAGTTGATTACATGAAATCATATATAGCATTTACAACAAAAGAATTTACCGAACAGCTTCGAACTCATAAGGCATTAATCATGTTCACAGTATTCCTGCTTTTCGGAATTATGAACCCTGTAACAGCAAAGCTGACACCTATTATCCTTGAAATGTTCATGCCTGAAGGGGTCGAAATTACACTCGGTGATCCGACTGCGCTTGATTCGTGGGCACAGTTTTTCAAGAATATACCCCAGATGGGCATTTTTGTTCTTGCAATAGTGTTCAACGGACTTATGGCAAATGAATTCACTAAAGGTACACTTATCAATATACTGACAAAAGGTCTTTCACGCAGCACAGTTATCCTCTCAAAGTTTTCAATGGCAATTCTGCTCTGGACAGCAAGCTATATTCTTTGCTTCGCTGTATCCTATGGCTACACCATCTACTTTTGGAGCAATGATATTGTATATAACCTTTTGTTCGCTGTATTTGTATTATGGCTGTTCGGCGTGTTGATAATTTCGCTATTACTGTTCGGCGGTGTGTTATTTAAAAACAGCTATGGTAGTCTGCTGCTCACCGGTACAACGGTTGTAATTATGTTTCTCATTAACATCGTCCCGATACTGCAGAAATACAATCCCGTTCTGCTGTCATCAAGCAACATGGACCTGCTAACCGGAAAAATGCAGCCGTCGGATTTCACGGCGTCAATTATCGTTACCACAGCACTGACTATGACCTTTATTGTCGTAGCAATACCGATATTCAATAAAAAGCGGATTTAAACTTCTATTTGTATATATTTTGAAGTTTATAATTAAAATTATTAATGCGGCAATTAAATATTCATTGCATGATGTCGAAACGTCTTTGACTTATGGACTTTTTGACATCATATAAATAAGTATTATTTAATTGCCGTTTTAATAATATATACGGTGTTTTTCGTATAATCGATTTTATAAATTAAGTTTAATATTATTTTTTTTGTTTGGTTTGTCATGAATTACAAAATATGTTCCGACTCCCATTATGAGGACTGCAACGAAAAAATTTAAGGTAGGTATTTCTTTAAATATAATTAATGATAATATTGTTCCGATAAATGGCGAAACAGCATAAAATGCACTTGTTTTGGTTGCTCCAAGTTTGCGTTGAGCATAAACATAGAAATAAATACTCATACCATATGATAAAAATCCAAGTATTGCAGCAGCAATTACATATAAAAATTCAACTTTGAAATCAATTATTAAAAATGATACCAGCATTGAACCGGTTCCGGATGCAATACCTTTTATTATAACGATAATTAATGGATTTTTATCCGAAAGCATATGCGTGCAATTATTTTCAAAACCCCAACATATGCAGGCGACAATGATCAGCAGTGAACCGGTAGAAAAGGTTAAATTGTTCATATCCTTAAATGACAGTATTATACCGGATAGTGTTATCAGAGTAATGGCCATCCATAATCGTTTTGATATTGTTTCTTTAAAAAGTAATAAAGCTATAATAGATGTTGCAACTATCTCAAAATTATTTAAAAGCGCAGCATTTGCCACAAGTGAATATTTTAATCCGAACATCAAGCATATCGGAGCAGCGATATCAAAAATTATCATTCCGATAACATATTTTAACTGTTGTCTGGTTGGATATTGATTCCTATTAAAAAAGGAATGTTTCTTGCTAAGAAACCCAACTATAAACATTCCTATACCTGCTCCGAGATAAAGTAAAGCAGCCATCATAGTACCTGATATTTTTGTAAGCAGAAGCTTTGAAAATGGTATATTAATTGCATAAAGAGCAGCTGCGAGAATTGCAAAAATAATAAATTTATTATTTTTCTTTTTCATATATTATTATAAACTGTCCTTTCAAATGTTCGGATTTTCTGCAAAACAAGAAGTCTTTACTACATAATTAAATGTACTGCAATCATATCCTGTTTGGAATACCCGGCTCAAGCTTTTTTTGTATTATCAACACGAACACCGACAACACCGCCATCAGAGTGCCGGTGGTCAGCATCAGCACTTGAACACTGTTAAACATATGGCCGAACAGATTTATTACGTTGTCGCCGACAATATCGACGAAGCCTGTTCCGCAGACCATCCCGAACAGTGCCGCCATGTTAACGAATATCATATAAAACGCTATATAATTTGTCCTGTCCTTAGCGGGCAGGTTGATATACGGAAAGTTTGCGAAGGTAATTGTTATCAAAACACTGAATAAGTGCTGTGAAAGTCTTACGACAAGCATCAAAGTCTGATAATTCGAGCTGTCGACAAAAGCATAGAGTATATATGTTGGCAGCAGCATGAAAACCGCAAAAGCGAAGGATTTAAACCATGAAAGCTGTCTTATTATCCTCTTTGCAATTCCTCCGAACATAATAAAAAAGATAAAATACGAAGCGGTTATCATATTTACGAAGGTATATGTAACGCCGACATATTCGAGAAGATATGTATTTACAACCGATGCGGTCAAATTTGACGCGAAGGTATAACCGAACATGACAAGCATTGTCAGCAGAAATTTCTTATGCCTGAATGGCAATATAAAGGTATCCGCCAATTTGGGCTTTTTTCCTGCTGTCTGCTCATATGGGTATTCTTTAGGCAGCGACAGCATGAAAATATCAAACATTGCGAAAGCAAAACCGATGATTCTGAGGATTGTGATAATCTGAAGCTGTTGGGGCGAGCCTGCAAGCGAATCGGTTATCAGTGAGCTGATAAGCACAACAACACCCATGATTGCGTTTGCAACTGCGCTTGAGATATTAAAATAATCAGCCCTGATATTATCGGGCAGAAAATTAAGATGCCACACCGAATAACCTGATGAAAACAGCGAATTAATAGCCGATGCAACAAAAACAATTATGCAGAACCCGATAATTTTACCACTGTCGCTATGAACAAGCTCAGGTAAAACCGTAAGTCCGAGAATATTGATGACATAATATGCGATCCTGCTTATCAGCAGGACTTTTTTACGCTGCTTAAAGCGTTCGAGTATCATCGGTGAAAACAGGCTGAACAGAGTAGCGATAAACGGAATGAAGGTTATGATACCTATATTGACGATGTTTATTCCGTGACCGACCAAAAAGCCGGAGTAAAAAATACCTCCGGTTATGCTTGACACTACTGCTGTCAGTATGCTCGACGACAGCATACAGCTTCTGCCTTTTGCATCCTGATCAGAGAAGTTGAAGAGCCGTCCAAATTGAGAGCTTCGAAGAGCAGCGATTATTTTATTCATAATTTTCCCGTTATTTTTTACTGTAGTGTTGTCTTTTAGGAAAATGCTCCGCATTTTCAGTAGGTATATTAAACTAACAAATGAATCAGGATATTATTGATTTTGAAAAAGCCGTACAGAAAAGGCTTTTTCAAAATCGCTAAGGTAATTCATTTATCAGTTTTATATAGTTAAAATTATTATATAGTAAATTGCAATTAAGTCAATGTATTTTTGCTACAAAATTATCCTATGTTTATTTATGATTTATATGATATAATTCTTGACATATTCGAACATATGTGCGATAATATATTAAACTAACAAATGAATTTTAATTTTATTAATTTGAAAAAGGACAAAAAGTATAGGCATTTTTCAAATTGCTGTAGTAATTCATTTACTAGTTTTATATAGTTTATATTTATCTGCCCATTAAGAGGTGATTTGAGTTTGAAGGACAGCGACGAGCTTTTTACTATAGAAATTCATTTCGAAACTAATAAAAAACCAAAAGAAGAAAACAAGGAACAAATAAAGTTTAACAGTGATAAACCTGAACCGAAAAAGATTGAGGTTTATGGCCCTCAGCAGATTATTGATGAACGGTTAAAGGCTCTTAAGGAAAAGGCTGAGAAATGGCGTGAGGCAAAGAACCGCGCATTTCTTGATCTTCGTGATGCGATTTTCGACCAGAATAGAGGTGCTGTCAAAACCACACGGGATACTTTTTTGAAGCAGGCAGAGAAATATAAAAACGAAACATCAGAACCCGTCAGCTTTGTCCCCTTCACCTGCTATTGGCCGACCTATGATGTCATGTCGGATTCTCAACGCAAATGGTATTTCTTCTGGCGTGACCGCGCAAGACACGGTGAGTATCTGCAAACAGCGTTGTCCTACATCTTTCTTTATGTTTACGAGCTGCTGGGCGAGATCGGGGTCGAGGACGAATGCGACGGGTTCATTAAGCTCTGTAACATCTGGGGTGAATTCCGAACCTATTTCCCAACGATAGACAAATATATTGAGCAATGGACAGCTGATTACATTGCAATTCACTTCAAGGACGGGCTACCCGAATTTATCTTCAACTCAATCAACTACCCCGAAACAATAAACCATCTGCCGACAAATTTAATTATTGACTACATTTTCAGAACAGGACTGCTGAAGCTGGGCGATGAGAATGCTATCACCTACATTGGCAGGTTCTCGAATTATAAAATCGAAGCAAGTAAATTCTATCAGAAAAACGACAAAGCCGAGATAAACGAAAGTATCACTCTTGTTATCTGTCATCTGAACAACTATTTAAAAGATAAAACCGACAAGGGTATTCTCCAGACCTACACTCCTGCTTATATAAAGCCACAGACACGGCTGCCATATCAGAATGCAATTTATCAAGGCAAGGTAAAATCGGTTGAGGTTGACGCTTTTGACTACACAAAAAACAAATCGCTACGGGATTTCTTTACCGCAGTTATTAAGCAGACGGAAAATATACTCCGTAAGATGTCAAATTATAAGGGAAAACTAACAAACGAACTGCCAAAGGAATACAGCGATGTTATAGAAAAATTCCTGCTTGACAGGAGGAAAAGAAAAATAATCGAAGAACGCTCGAAAATCGAAATGAATGTCGATAAGATAAGACAGCTTATCCATCATTCAAACGAAATCAGGGACAAGCTGCTTGAGGGCAGTGAATTTTCAACTGATGAAACTATGAGTGAAGAAATTGCTGCAGAACAACCTGCACCACCGACTGCTGCCAAAGCAGACAGTAAATACGGTAATCTGTCTGCATACCTGACCGAAACCCAAAGGCTACTGTTATCTTTTATCACCGAAAGAGGCGGTAGTATACTGTACAATGAGCTATCGAACAGCTTCAACGGCGTGTTTGTTCAGATGGAAATTGATAATATAAACGAAGCTGCAATATCTTGTCTGGGCGATATTTTAATATTGTCAGAAGGCGAGGAGCTTATAATTCAAGAAATATAAATATAGGATGGTGAAATAGATTGAGCGAAATAACAATACCGAAAAGGGTATCAACTGCGTTGATCAATTCTCTCAGCTCAGGTGTTACTCCAAGAATCGGACTCGAATATATGGCAGTCGGCAGGAAGAATGAAATTGAAACACTGCTGAACGACCTTTCGAATATAGCTGAGGGTGGTTCTGTGTTCAGATTCATTGTCGGCCGATATGGCAGCGGTAAAAGCTTTCTTCTGCAGATAATCCGCAATTATGCAATGGACCGTAATTATGTTGTTACCGATGTCGACCTGTCTCCCGAACGCAAGCTTTGCGGCAACAAGGGGCAGGGGCTTGGAACATACAAGGAGCTGATGCAGAACCTGTCGACAAAGGTTCGCCCTGACGGCGGTGCGTTAGCATCCATACTCGAAAAATGGGTTGCGCAGATTCAGATGTCGGTAATGAAGGATAATAATATAACTGTATCAGAACCGAAGTTTTCATCACTGGTTGAGATAAAAATTATGGAAGTCATCGGTGAAATGGATTCTATGGTGCATGGCTTCGACTTCGCAAAGGTCATGACTGCCTATTGGGAAGGCTGCAAGACCGGCAACCAGGAGCGTAAAAACGTTGCACTCAAATGGTTTCGGGGCGAGTATTCGACCAAAACTGAGGCAAATAATGAGCTTGGCGTGCGTATAATCATTGACGACGACACCTGGTTCGATTATATAAAGCTGATGTCTGTATTTGTCCGCCAGCTCGGGTATGCAGGATTCCTTGTTTTGATGGATGAGGGCGTAAACCTCTACAAAATCTCAAACACAATTGCAAGAAACAACAACTACGAAAAGCTTCTGACTATTTTCAACGACACAATGCAGGGGCGGTCAAGCGGTATCGGCTTTTACCTTTGCGGTACACCTCAATTTGTTGAGGACAACCGCAGAGGACTGTTCAGCTACGAAGCGTTGAAAACCCGTCTCGCAACGACCCGCTTTGTCAAAGATGGAATAAGAGATATGCAAAGTCCGCTTATCTACCTTGACAGGCTGACTAACGAAGAGATCTTCGTGTTACTTTTAAAGGTAAAGGGTATTCACGAACAGCATTTCGCATACAAAAGCAATGTAACGAAAGAAGATCTCGTCTCATTTATGAAGGTTGTTACCGGGAGAGTCGGAGCTGACGAACTGCTGACTCCGAGAGAAATAATCAGGGATTTTATTGGAATTATGAATGTACTCAAACAACAACCTGAGCTGTCGTTCGATAACCTTGTGACCGATGATTTGTTAAAAACAACTCCGCAAACGGATGACGATGATTCAATGGTATTCGAAATCTGAATAAATATCAAAAACTTGCGTTATTATTAGAGGATTAACATAATATGACAGATAACAACGTTTTCAATCGACTTTCACCTTTTATAAAAAATTATATATACCGCAACAACTGGACAGAGCTGCGTGAGGTGCAGGTCGAGGCCTGCAAGGTTATATTTGATACAGATGCGCACCTGCTGCTCAGCACAGGGACCGCTTCCGGAAAGACCGAAGCGGCATTTCTGCCTGTCCTTACAGAGCTGACAAATGATCCGCCGCTGTCGGTGGGGGTGCTTTATGTAGCACCGCTCAAATCGTTGATAAACGATCAATTTTATAGGCTCAACGGCCTGCTTGAGGAAGCCAATATCCCAGTCTGGCACTGGCATGGCGATGTCTCACAGAGCCACAAGAAAAAGCTGATGCGTGAGCCTCAGGGAGTGCTTCAAATAACTCCCGAATCACTCGAAAGCATGCTGATAAACAAGAACCGTGATTTGGTGCGTATTTTTGGCGACCTGCGGTTTATAATCATAGATGAAGTACACAGCTTTATGGGCACCGACAGAGGAATTCAGGTCATCTGCCAGCTTGAACGGCTGCAGCGGTTTATCCGCAATTCACCTCGCAGAATCGGGTTATCAGCAACACTCGGCGATTATACAAAAGCCGAACAATGGTTGGCATCGGGTACAGACAGACGGATTATAACTCCGCAGATTAATGTATCATCACAAAAAATCCGGCTTGCAGTCGAACATTTTTACGACCCGCTCGATGCTCCGAAGGATGAAAAGAAAGAGCAGCCTGACAGCTTTGAGTCGGAAAAGGATGCTGATATTAACCTCGAAGAAAAAGAAGATGAAAAAGGCGATGGCAAGGAACTGAAAACTACTGCCTTTTGGGAATATATCTACGAAAAAAGCCTGAACAAGAAGTGTATTATCTTTGCAAATATGCGTGACCAGGCTGAATATGCAATTGCGATGCTGCGCCAGATTGCGGAGCTTCGCGGTTCGCCCGATATATACCATGTGCATCACGGCAGTATATCCTCCGCACTCCGTGAGGAAGCTGAAAGTGAGATGAAGGAGAGCGCTGCACCGATTGTAGTCGGTGCAACCCTGACGCTTGAGATGGGAATCGACATCGGTCAGCTTGAACGGATTATCCAGATTGATGCGCCAAGCTCTGTGTCAAGCTTTCTGCAAAGGCTGGGACGTTCGGGCAGACGAGGCAATGCGTCCGAGATGTGGTTTGTATGCAGAGAGGAAAAGCCGTCGGGACTGCCGATGCTGCCGCTGCGAATGCCTTGGAAACTGATGCAGGACATAGCAATAATACAGCTATACATCGAGGAGCATTGGATTGAACAGCCGAGAAAACCGAAATATCCGCTAAGCATGCTTTACCACCAGACCATGAGTGTACTTGCTGAGTTAGGCGAAGCAACACCGGCACTGCTTGCAAAGCGTGTGCTTGGGATGGAAGCCTTTAAAAGTATATCCTTCGATGATTACCGTGAGCTATTGCAGCTTCTTATACAAAACGACCATCTTCAACTGACCAGCGAGGGCAGTATGATAATAGGCTTGACCGGCGAGAAGATTGTCGGCAGCTTCAAATTTTTTGCAGTGTTCCCCGAAGAGGACGATTATACAATTGTTGCCGACTCAAATGTAATCGGCAAAGTCGAGTTCCCACCGCCTCCGGGCGAACGAATGACCATTGCCGGCAGGACATGGGAGGTGCTTGAAGTTGACTTGAAGAGCAAGATTGTCAATGTTAAGCGTGTCAAGGGAAAAATCAAAACCTATTGGGCAGGCGGAAACCTCAAGATTGATAACCATATACTCCAGCGGATGAGAAGAATTCTTACCGAACAGAACGACTTTCCCTATCTGCAAAAAGGTGCAAAGGAACGTATGAGCGAAGCCTATTTTCTTGCGAGAAGCTCGGGGCTTGACAAGTACAATGTAGTCAGTCTGGGTGGAAAAAGCGTCTGCATCTTCCCCTGGATGGGAAACATCGATTATTATACAATAATGTTGTTGATTAAAAAGCTCTGCGGTCATATGCTCAATCTCAAAAGTGTCGGCGGACAACCGCCTTACTTCATAACTCTTAAAATCGGCAGCGGTACAGCAACCGCAGACGACTTCCTTGCTGAGTTCAGGACTGCGCTTAATCAACAAATTAACCTTGAATATATGCTTGATGATAATGATATTATTGATTTGAAGGGTTATTACGAATACAAACCACCGAAGTTCGATAAGTTTGCACCTATGTCTTTATTGAAAAAAGCAATAATAAACGATTATATTGATCTTGACAGAATCCGTACAGCTGTCGGCTCCTGGACAAGCCTTAATGAAGGTAAAGCTGAAACATGACTGATTATTACAGCAGACTTTCTCCGTTCATAAGAGAATATATATACCACAACAACTGGACTTCGCTCAACGAAATCCAGCTTGAGGCCTGCCGTGTTATTTTTGATACAAATGCGCATCTGCTGCTTTCGTCAGGCACCGCCTCTGGCAAGACCGAGGCGGCATTTCTTCCTGCGCTGACAACCATTGAAGAGGATATGCCCCAAAGCATTGCAATCCTCTACATCGCACCCATGAAAGCGTTGATTAACGACCAGTTTTTCAGGCTTGACGACCTGCTGAGGGAAGCCGACATACCCGTAGCCTGCTGGCACGGCGATATATTGCAGTCGAAAAAGCAAAAGGTTATCAAGGAACCGAGAGGTATTCTGCAAATTACCCCTGAATCTCTGGAATGCATGCTGCTCAACCGCAACCGCGATCTGGGCAGGCTGTTTGGCGACCTCAGATATGTTATAATTGATGAGGTTCATGCCTTTATGGGCAGCGACAGAGGAATACAGATTCTCTGTCAGCTTGAGAGACTAAAAAAGTATATTAGGACAACTCCCAGAAGAATCGGGCTGTCTGCAACACTCGGCGACTACGAACAGGCTGAACGTTGGCTTTCATCGGGAACGGATATTCATGTCATAACCGTCAGCGGTTCTGATACTCACCGCAAAATTAAGCTGTCGGTTGAGCATTTTACAGAACCTGTGCTTGAAACAGAGATGAGCCCGTTCAACGATCCTGCGTGGCCATATCTTTATGAAAAGAGCCTTGGTAAGCGTTGTATCATCTTTTCAAACGGCAGAGAAACAGCTGACGCAGTTATAACAAACATGAAGTTCATGTCAAAGATGAACGGTGACCCCGATATATATCATGTACACCACGGCAGCATCTCAGCTTCGCTTCGTGAATATGCCGAAACCGAAATGAAGGAAAGCAGTGAGCCTGTTGTAATCGGCGCGACCGTAACACTTGAAATGGGCATTGATATCGGCAAGCTCGAACGGGTTATCCAGATAGGTCCACCAATATCGGTGAAAAGCTTAGTGCAAAGATTAGGGCGGTCGGGCAGACGCGGAACCATACCCGAGATGTTGTTTGTTGACTGGGAGAATTCACAAGAAAAGCGTATGCCGCTGCCCTATCAGATACCCTGGCGGATGATACAGATAATCGCAATGCTGCAGCTATACCTTGAGGAACGCTGGATTGAGCCGGCAAAGATACTAAAATATCCACTCAGCATGCTATATCAGCAGATAATGAGCAATGTTGCGCAGTCGGGTGAGCTTTCACCACAGGCACTTGCTGATATTATACTGTCGATGGACAGCTTTAGCTATATCGAAGTTGACGATTTCCGCGACTTGATTATGCAGTTGATCGAGCTTGACCATCTTGAAATGACCGAGGAACGGGGGCTTATCATCGGACTTGAGGGCGAAAAAATCATCAATAACTATAAATTTTATGCCGTGTTCCCCGATGTTGAAGAGGAATGGGCGGTTATGAACGGCTCAAAGAAGTTAGGCACGATCGAATACCCTGTCAAGCCCTCACAGCTGTTCACCATCGCCGGACAATGCTGGATTGTTACCGGAGTTGACAGCAACAAACGCTTAGTTTTTGTCGAGGAAACCAAGCGGAAGATAGAGCTTTTGTGGAAGGGCGACAGAGCGTTGACCCACAACCGAATCCTTGAACGCATGAAGCAGGTGCTGTTTGAAGACACTGAATATCCTTATCTGCAGGAAGCCGCAAGGGATTGTTTGAAAAGTGCAAGAAGGATTGCGAGAGAGCAAGAATGGGATAAAATAAACTTGTTCGATATCGGCAGCAATACTCTCTGCCTGCTGCCCTGGATGGGACACATTAGCTATTATACATTGCTAAAATTAGTTGGCAAATATATGACCAAGGGCGAGAGCGACGACTTCCGTATAAAAAAAATAGGCGGTCTGCGCCCTTATTTTATAACCTTCAAGCTTGAGAATCCGAACACTGGAATCATACTCGAAAAGCTGAAATCGCTGATCAATTCCGAAATCCCCGAGGAATTTGTGGTTGATGAGCATGACATCAGACAGCTCAAAAAGCAATTCGAATACAAGGAGCCTAAATACGACCGCTACCTGACACCGACACTGCTGAAAAAGCAGGTAATCGAGGACTATATCGACCTCGATTATCTAAAAAACGAGATAAATAAGTGGAGCTGCGGATAACAAGGAACAGCGAATTCGATAGTAAACGTTAAGAGTCGCCCTTAAAATTTATTATTTGAATATTAAATTATCACCGGTGATTTTATGCAGGCCTGTCCGCCCTGTTTGGGTGTTTTATCAGCCAGTGCCATGATATCATCTGCTCTCTCAGACAGCAGAAACTGCTTCTGTGCAATAAGCGGCAGCTTTTTGTAATGAGCAGGCTTTGCAAGTACAGGCATAGCTTGTGTGTTCAGCTCGTTTAATATATTCAGCTTTACCCGATTTGCCGCAAGCAGCATTGTGTATCTTGGTAGCCGCTTTGCCATACGCATATCGGCACCGATGAAACTGTGCAGAACCGCTCGCCTGATTTTTGCATGTGTGTCGGTAAGTGCTGATGCGGATTTATATAACTCTTCAAGGTTGGTCGCTTTTACAGCGGCCTTTTTTATTCTGACCGCAAAATCGTCGGTCATATCGTAAATTCTAAGATAGTCCTTTATTTCCATCATCCTCAGCTTTGCGATTATCGCAAGCTCAAGGTTTTTCATTGCTCTCATTTCCGCATTGCCAAACTGCTCCGCGGAATACAGCGGCAGCTCAGAGAGCATCTCTTCCCTGCTCATGGCTCTGATAACCGATGCCGATAAAAATTCATGGTTGCGTTTTATCGGAAAATAGCTGATTTTGTCACCGCCGGCAATCATATATTCGATGCCGAGGATGTTATTCGGTTTTATCAGAAGCTCTGCTTTGTCGCTGCCCAGCAGCTGTCTTACATACTCCTGTCTTGCTTGCGGATATGAAAGACTGCCTTTCTCATTGAGCATTATTCTTATTTCATCTTGAGTTGATGGTTTTATTAACAATCTCACCAGCTCCTCAAGTCCATCATTCTCAGCTCCGAATACAAGGGTTGGTATTCCAAGCATAGTTGCAATATGTACCCCCGATGCTGCAAAATCCCTTGCGCCAAGCGATGAATAAGGGTATGGCAGCTCAAGCACAATATCTGCGCCCTCTCTGACCGCCGCCTCCGCACGGATGTATTTGTCAGCAATAGCACACTCACCACGCTGTACGGTTGTACCCGACATAATACAGATGACAGTATCGAAGCTTTGCTTCATTATTTCCATCTGATATTTATGTCCCTTGTGGAACGGATTGTATTCGCAGATTACTGCGCAGGTTGTTTTGTCTTGCATAAATTATTGCATGATTCTGCACAACATTCCATATATGGGCATTTGGAACCGTTTAAACAGAATCCGCTTACCTCCGTTATTAAATTCTTAGTTTATATAATGCAAAAAGTCTTGCAAATCAAAAAGAAAAGTGATATATTATATATGCTGTATTTTTAACACAGCTAATTTTTTATGAATAATAATATCCTCCACACCCTACCGAGTAAAATTAGTAATAACAATTTTGTGGAGGCACGCGCGAATATATTACGATTTCTTATTTTTTCACGCTACAAAATTATTATATACAAAATATCAAAAAAGGTCAAGTAATGGAGGACAAATTCTAATGTATGTATTGGTCATCAATGCAGGCAGCTCATCACTGAAGTATCAGCTGTTTGATATGGCAACCGAAGAGGTGTTTGCCAAAGGATTATGCGACAGAATCGCTATTGACGGTATCTTAACACACCAAACCAAAGGTAAAGAAAAATATATTAAATCAATCGCTATGCCGAACCATTCCAAAGCTATCGAAGCAGTTCTTAAGATACTTTGTGACAAGGAGTTCGGCTGTATTGATGATTTGTCGCAAATAATTGCGTGCGGACACAGAATCGTGCATGGCGGTGAGTGGCTGACACAGTCGGTGCTTGTAAATGACAGAGTTATCGAAGACCTCGAAAAATGCCGTTCGATTGCACCGCTTCACACCGGTCCGCATCTTATGGGACTTCGCGGATGTATGGAAAATATGCCGACAACTCCACAGGTGCTTGTCATTGATACAGCATATCATCAGTCAATGCCTGCGCACGCATATATGTATCCGATCCCGTATGCGCTTTATGAAAAATACAAAATCCGTCGCTACGGATTCCACGGCACCTCGCACAGATATGTTGCCACAAAAGCAATCGAATATCTTGGTAAACCTGCGGAAGATACAAAAATTATCACCTGCCATCTTGGCAACGGTTCATCAATAAGCGCCATACTCGGTGGTAAAGTTATAGATACAAGTATGGGATTTACACCACTCGAAGGCGTCATAATGGGTTCAAGATCGGGTGATATCGATCCTGCAATCGTTCCATTCATCATGGAGAAGGAAAACATACCGGCATCTGAAATGGGTGAATGGTTAAACAAGAAATGTGGATTACTTGGGGTTTCGGGTGTTTCAAGCGATCTTCGTGATATTGATGCTGCAATCAAAGCCGGAAACGAGCGTGCTAAGCTTGCATTTGATATCCTCTGTTATGATATCAAAAAATACATCGGTGCATATACAGCTGCACTTAATGGACTTGATGCAATTGTATTTACAGCCGGTATCGGTGAAAATAATGTTTCGGTACGTTATGACTCATTAAAAGACCTTGAATTCTTCGGTATAAAGATTGACAAAGAAAAGAATGAAAATTTCCGCTCAATGTCTGATCCAGTCGACATCTCTACAGCAGATTCCAAGGTCCGCATCTATGTTATACCCACCAACGAAGAGCTTGTTATCGCAAGAGATACAATGGCTATCGTCAGCAAATAATACTAATCTCTCATAAAACACACATCGGGAGCAGAAAATCTGCTCCCGATGTGTGTTTTTGATGCTTCATCCCAATCCTTTTCAACAATTTTATTACCGAAATTAAATGAGAAGAAATAAAAATCTGTTCCTGTTATGTATTTTTCCATATCAGGCGTCGATATATCTATATGCCGGACAACAAAGGAATAAAGCACAGCATTGTACTGCACTGTTCCGCCGTCAGCTAACATTTTTGTGGGTATAGGTGTTAGTAAAACAACCAACAGTATTATAATAATTATAATCCTCTCTCGCATTTTCTTTTTCATGCCTATATTCATTCCTTATACTAATTCGAATTATAATAAACAACAAACGAATTCAACCCAGCGTTGTATTTTAATAATACATGCTATCTAATATGAATTTCTGATTAGCTGCATCAATATCAGAGTATTGTTGCAAATCATTTCCGTCATTCATTCCACTTCCCGGACTCATTTCTATATCCAATACATAATTATAATTACTGCATTTTGAAAGAAGACTATATGTACCATCTGTATTTTTACGATATCGGAATATTTGGCCGCTTGTTCCGTCATCATGCCAAATCCACGCGTCTGTCCCTGAACTTGTAGAACTGCCGATAATACTCAATAATTTACCGCTATTTACATCTTGAATTTTATAATTTCCGTTGCCTATATAGATGAATAACCAATCTTGAGCCGCAGTATTATTATAAGGAAATTGTTGTATAATAGTGCCGTCTCCCGTTGCGGAATTTTCAACATCCAAATATTTTCCGCTGAGATATGATTTTATATTATATGTTCGTTCCGGAATTTTTGTATTTGCAGCAAGTTGCAAAACAAATTTTTGATCATCCGTACCATTGTCATAATATTGTTGAAGGTTATTGGTATCCGTTATGTCTAAAACATAGTTGTATAAACTGGCTTTTGTTAGAAAACTAAACGTTCCATCATCATTTTCGCGTATGTGAAATTTCTGACCTGTTGAGCCATCGTATTGTCATATCCAGGCATTAGCCCCTGCAGCTGAAGAGTTAGCATCAATACTCAAATATTTGCCACTGTTTATATCTTTTATAATATACTCACCATTTCCTATATGAACAATTAACCATTCTTGATATGCTGTATTTGTATCATAAGTTGCTTGTATTACATTTGTTGTATTTCCAGTTGCACCACCCGATACAGTAAGATACTTTCCGCTTTGAACACATCTAATATTATATACTTTCCCACTGACGAGTTTATTTACAGTAACAGAAGTAAAGATATTAACTATACCAGTAGTTGGATTATTGTATGCAGAATTATTATAGTAATAATGAATAATATATTGCCATGAATATCCAAGGTCAGCAAGATATTTTGCATTATATTGTCTTAAAATACCGCTGTTCTGAGTATCCGACGCTGGATATGAATATGTACCTTGATACCATGGCATATAAAAATATCCGTAAGTACTTTTGACACCAATATTGCGAATTGTATTTACATAATTTCTTATTGTTTGTGGAATATTATCTTCAGAATCATTAGGATCATAAGCTACATCATGATTAGCAAGTATATCACAGCCTTGAGCGTCACGAAAATTACCAAGGTAACACCACCATGAAGTCATTTTAGCAGCCATTGCTTGAGCAATAATTACATCAGAGTCCCAAAAAACTCCACCTGCGTCAGGTTGTCCTACTTCATTAAAAGTAACATTTTCATAAAATAGACTGAAGTCAACATCATAATATGCAGATGCTTCAGGAATTAAATCTGATTTATTGGGATCGTATCCAGCTAAAATATGGAAAGGCTCAATATTACTTCCGTTTATAAATCCTGTCACTTGTACAGTTTTAGTATTATTAATTTTTATATTTGTATTATTATCCAATAAACTTAAAGATCTATCTGAATAATCAGATATTGCATCTTCAACTGGATATGTTCCTTTAAAATCTTCTAAAAGTTCTATTGGACAACCACAAGTGACTCCAACTCCCCAATTTCCATTATCATTAACTAATAAAACGAGCTTGTAATTTATGCCATCAAAGTAATATTTACTCTTTTCGTGTACATTAATATCATATCCGATCATGTAGCACTCATAACTGGTATCATTATTTTGATAATTTTCAAGCTCTCGATATTTAGGAGCGTAACAATTATCTACTTTATCAATTGATATAATTTTTAGTGATGAAATGTTTAATATTCCTCTATGATTTTTTTGATTATCTTCATTTGTAACAAAACTTAAATAGGTTTCTCTTAAGCTAGGAATATAATATGAAGCCCAAGAACTCCAATCTCCTTTATCTATACTCTTGCAGTAATTATAAATCATTTTTTTGCTATCAGTAAGGATATTATAATTTAATGCCGGAAGTTCTACTTTTTGTGTGTCTGAGTTTTCAATGGGGTCAAAAGAATTTGTAAAAGAATTTTTGTATTCTTGAGATACTGTATTAAATGCCTGTACGCTAATGGTTTGTAAAACTATAATTAATAATAAAGTAAGTATTAAATATAACCTTAAATAATGATTTTTAAATTTTAACATGATTTTCTCCTTTAATTTTTATTTTGATTTCTTATTTTAAAGTGATTATGGAGGAATAGAATAAAGCAACATCAATCAAAATACCACAGAAAATACCGCCTTATATTTCACATTAATACAATGTGTCTCATATAATGTACCATTATATTCTATTATTGTCAATAAATATTATTAAAAAATATATAAAAAAGAATATACTATGTAAGTATACTCTCTTTATAAAGGATTATTGTCATTGAATGTAGTAGTAAGGTTTAAAAATCCTATTGTTGTGTTGTTTTAATTAGAATAGATTTAGTTATTTTATTGATGTTTCTGGAATACTTTTTTCTGACACATTAGATTCAAACGGACCTTTTAATATAATAACTTCTCCTTGCCCATAGATAACATTATCAGTAATCCATGAGCCATAATCTGCGTACTCCTTGGATAAATTATATAGTAAAACATTAAATACTTGTTTTTTCAAATTAAAATCAATAATTACCTCCACAGTATGTTTTGTATCAAAAACACCTAAGCCTTCCCAAATGTTCACTAGTCCGAATTTTCCGTCAGGACTTGTTTTCATTGTTACTGAATAGTATATATCCGGTGTTGACGGTTGGTGATTTAAAGTGAATACTATTTCTCCTGTCATTAAATCTATTATATTATTTGAATCAATATAATATCTGATACCATTTTCGCCAAAATCCTTTTCGCTTCTATAACTGAATGCACTGACATCAGATGATAATATGAACTCTTCACCAGTAAAAATGTTCTTTCGTATAAGATCATAAGTCGATTCTGAACTATATGCTTTGTAATTATCGTCTCCTGTTTCCCAAAATACTCCAGTGTGTATTTTGGAATAAAGAATATTCTCATTATCTATCCACTTTATAAATCCGCAATTTTGTGCAAACGAATCCATTCCAAATGGATATCTCTCAATATGAGTAGAGATAATTTCTTTTTTATCTAAATCATAATAATATTCTATGGTTTTGCTTATATCCTCCTTATTTGAAGAAAAATATATTTTGCTACCATCAGGACTGATAAATTTATTTGCTAATTCCTCATTTGTATAGTATGAAGTTATTTTATCTTTAAATGAATTGTCAGCTTCATTCAACCAATCATAAACCGTATCGGTATTTATATCATAAAAAACAATATTTGTTGTTTTGTCAAGGTATAATTGAACTAACATTAAACCTTCGTGATTTGGTATTGCTGATATTACACAGTGTTCGTATGAACTGTTTTCAGAAAGATAATATGGGAAAGTATTAACATAATATTTGTTATCATCAATAATGTAATCTGTCTCTATCTTAAAGGTTTTCTCGTTATATTTAATTAATTTATAAACCTTTCGACATTCCATCATTCTAAATTTATCATCATATAGAGAGTAATAATAACTATTATTGTCTTTTATAGTTATTATATAATTATCATGCACAGAATAGCTATCGAAATATTTTTCAAAATCATAACTTCCTTTATAAATTCCTTGTTTTATCTGTTCAATTTGATTTATATTAAATGAATCAGGTATAGTTTCAGATGTATTTAAAGATTCTGTCTCTGATATATCTAATGATTCCGTATCTGATGTTAATTGTGAATTTGCTTGATAATTATTAGCTCCAAAGTTAAAGGAGAGTGGAATTACGATACCTAAGCATAGAAGTACACATGCTGCATATAATGCGATTTGCCCAAATAGCTGTTTATTATTTGGGAAAAAAGCGTTTCTACGTGCTTCCATTTTTTTTATAGTCTTCTTTTTTAAATCATCAGTGGGGATGAAGTTATTATATAATTGTTTCATAATGATATATGATTAAAGAAAATTTAATCATATTATCCTCCCTTCGCTATTAGTAATCTGAATTCTTAACTTTTCGCGCCCTCTTTTTAAGCGCTGACAAACTGACGGTACGCTTATTTTTAAAGTTTTTGCGATTTCATTAGCAGACTGTTCCTCGATATAATATAAGTGCATAACATCTTTATATTTATTAGGCAAGGCCCATAATTTACTCAGTAAATCACTATCTGACTCTGATACTATATTGTATGTAAGGTTGTTTTCAATTTTTGATAAAGGAATATAGCTATGTCTTTTACGTTCACGATAAATATTGATACATTCGTTTATGGCACATCTTATAAACCACGCTTTTTCGCTATTAAAATCTTTAAATTTTGGTGAATATTTAACGTATTTTAGAAATGTATTTTGAAACGCATCATCAACAGCCGAAGCATCAATGCTTATTAGGTGAGATATGCAAATTTTATATACCATATCTGCATGTCGATTAACTAATTCTTCATCTGTTATTTCCCTATAAATCTCCATGGTTCTCATACAAATTTCATTCATTATTACTGAAACAAAACTTGTTTTCCTTTTCTACAATAAAACATAAAATTTCATTGCCTCTATATATAAAACGGATTTTGAAGGTGTTATATGACAAAATATAAATATTTTTA
Organism: Clostridiales bacterium GWF2_38_85; assembly: GCA_001797275.1. Taxonomy (GTDB): domain Bacteria; phylum Bacillota; class Clostridia; order Oscillospirales; family CAG-382; genus GWF2-38-85. Next base: position 117,397 of record MGOY01000036.1, read on the forward strand.
TAAAAAATATTTTAGGGCAGATTTTTTATCCGCCCCTTTGAAACTATATTCTTGTTGCTTTGAATATAAGGCAGGAATGGCCTTCAACTCTGAGCGTTGCTCCGCATTTGAACTCGCCTAAGTCCTTGTGGGCGATTACATCATACAGCTTAACTCTGTCGGTTACTTCCCAGCCGCAATAGTCCCATGACAGTGCCATGTACTTCCAGTTTGGCTCGCGGTTGAATAGACCGAGTGCCATGGAGCCGTCCGCAAGCGGTTTTGCAAGTACATCGGAATAACCCGGGATTTTATATGCAGGAATTCCTGCATCATCCTGGTCTATGGCAATCAATTCTTTATTTTGAAGTATTTCTTTGACTTCAGGTGTGGTTTTTCTGACATCGTGTCCCATGAGGAGTGGTGCCGAAAGCATACACCAGAGTGCAAAGTGCGCCTGATATTCATTTGTTGTACATCCGCCGCCGATGTGACCGACATACCCTTGGCCGTTGAGCCCGACAACCATCATATCAGGATCGTTCCAGCCGGAAGGTCCTGCATATGCTTCAAGTCCCAACGCTCCGAAGCCAACCTTTTCGATCGATTCCCAGCTGTCAAAAATGTCGCCGGTCAGTCGCCACATATGAGCACCACAGCTGCGCATCCATTTCCAGACGCCGTCGTTGCCCCAACAACCTGAAAAAATTATATCCCTACCGGTTTCACGAAGCGCCTGTCCCATTCTGCGATACAGGTTGACATCGCTGCAGCCGGGTGTGCTGTAACAGAAGTCGTATTTGAGCAGGTCAATGCCCCACTCTGCGAACTGCTTCGCATCCTGTCTTTCATGACCGAAGCTGCCCGGGAAGCCCGCACAGGTCATTGTTCCTGCATCCTCATATATACCGAACTTCAAGCCCTTTGAATGCACATAATCTGCAAGAGCTTTTATTCCATTCGGGAACTTTTCGGGATCGGGAACTAAGTTTCCGTTCTCATCTCTGTCTCTGAGCATCCAGCAGTCGTCAATTGATACTATATCGTAGCCTGCATCAAGGAAGCCGTTTTCAACTATGTAATCTGCGGTTTCTCTGATCAGCGTATCGCTGACATTACCTGAAAAGGTGTTCCAGGAATTCCAGCCCATCGGTGGTTTTAATGCTATCATTGCCATGAAAAGTTTCTCCTATATTTGAATTTGCATAAAGTATTAAAGAATGCTTTTGTTTTAAACAACATAATCGGCGCCAAGCTCTATCATGCGTTCTCTGACCTTGACACCGTCAACCTCACGAAGAGCGATATTCTTGTTTATTGCCATTGCTGCAGCGATACCTGCCGCTTCACCGGAAGCACGCATTGTGGGCATAATACGCATTGATGACTGTGCAAGGAACTCCGCACCGAGACAGCGACCTGCAACAAGCAGGTTATCAAAGCCCTTAACAACCAGCGAACGATACGGAATCTCATAGTATGGTTTGTCATCAACAGGCTTTATTTCATGGTCGAAATGCAGTTTTCTGCCATGAATATCGACCGGATAATTGGACTGAACGAATTTGTCATCAAATTTTTTTCTTGTCAGGCAGTCTTCTCCGGTGAGAACATATTCACAGACAACATTTCTGCTCTCACGGATACCGACCATAGAAGCAAATTCGGCAATATAAGCGTTTTCATAGCCGCGGAAATATTTTTTATAAAATTTAAGCTGTCTGAATATTGCCTGTTTGCCCTTAAGCTGAGTAAAGTTCAGATGCTCGGGATTGGTTGCATCGACATAATCGAAAAACTCTGGGTTGTTGAACGCAAGCGAATCTGCGCGTCCTGGAAGCGAAAACATCTGCCAGTAAAGCATATCATTCTCGATCAGATCGCCTGCGGCGATTGCTTCCTTGAATACGGTTGTCATCGTGTATTCTATGAGCCCTGTTACTGCCGCATAACAGTCCTTCGGAACAATACCGCAGTTTACTCCGGTTCTGTCAATCTGCTCCTGAAGGTATTTGCTGAACTCATTGCAGTCAATTCCTGCAATTATATATCTGAGTGATATAGGTTGATTCTTGCCTGTTTCCGGGTTGCCCTTTGTATATTCCGCGCCTGCGCGGACACAAAGGTCTGCGTCACCCGAACAGTCGATGAAAATCTTGCCTTCAACAACCGTGCGTCCGGTTTTGTTCTCAACAATAACACCTGCAAGATTGCCCTTTTTGTCTTTAACAGCATCGCAGAAATATGTGTGATACAAAATTTTTACTCCTGCTTCCTCGCACATTTCTTCAAGTACGATGCTCATTATTCTGGGATCAAATGCTGCTGGATTGGGTGTTCCGTTGGATTTTGTTGCACCATATTCCATCAGCTTTGCAAAAATACGTCTTGCGATAGATGAACATGCCGGATTGCCGGGGATGCCGACACCCATGTTCGGACAAACAAGTCCGTTTGTCGAGCTGCCGCCAAGTGAGCCGAACTGCTCAACTATTATAACGCTTTTACCTTCCTCAGCTGCCGCAATGGCTGCAACAGCACCTGCTGTACCGCCGCCGACAACAATTACATCGGCTGTGTATGAAACCGATAATTCTTTTTGGGGTTCAATATATGTTTTGCTCATATATACTCCGTTTCTCCGATGATAAAAGATAGAATTGATGCCATCCTCACCGGTCAAATGGCGTTAGTAAAATTTCCAACCTATCTCGAATGATAACATAATATAACTTTGAATTCAATAGAAATACGAAAAATGTTCTGATTTATTATTTATTTTATTAACTCCAAAAGCTCCGCTTCAGAAATGATTTTTACATTCAATTCTCTCGCCTTGTCAAGCTTTGAGCCTGCATCCTCACCGCAGACTAAATAGCTTGATTTCTTTGATACAGATGATGAAACTGTACCTCCGTTTTGCTTTATCAGTGCTTCAACCTCTGCTCTTCCCATTATCGGAAGCTTGCCTGTAACAACAAAGGTCAACCCGTTCAGAACATCACTTCGATTTGCAGCCTGTGCCGCTGACATATTTATTCCCGCTGAGCGTAGTTTATCGATTGTAACTCTTGTTTCAGGCAGACTGAAGAACTGTACAATACTCTTTGCACTCTCGCTACCAATATCATCTACAGAAGTAAGTTGAACTTCATCCGCCGCCATCAGGTTGTCGATACTTCCGAAATACTCTGCAAGTTTCTCACCTGCAACCGAACCGATATGTCTGATTCCCAGCGCATATATCAGGTTAGCAAGCTCACGGGATTTTGAAGCTTCAATTGATTGCAATAATTTGTCTGAGCTTTTATCAACCTTTTTGCCGAGTGTTAAAAGCTGTTCTTTCGTAATATAATAGATATCGGAGACATCGTGAATAAACCCTTTTTCAACTATCTGTTTTACGATCGCTTCACCCATGCCCTCAATATTCATTGCATCTCTTGAAACAAAATGCTCGATATTCCTGAGTAGCTGTGCCGGACATGCCGGGTTAACACAGCGTGTTGCAGCCTCTCCCTCTTCGCGGATAACCTTCTCACCGCAGGATGGACAGCTGTCGGGCATAACGAATTCTTCTGTTCCGGGTTTACGCTTTGAAAACACAGCCGAAACTACCTCCGGAATAATATCTCCTGCCTTCTGCATATATACGAAGTCGCCAACACGGACATCCTTTGACCTTATAAAATCGATATTGTGAAGTGTCGCTCTGGAAACGGTTGTGCCTGCAAGCCTGACCGGTTCAAGCTCAGCCTGGGGAGTGAGCACTCCGGTTCTGCCGACATTGACAAAGATGTTTTTTATCCTTGTCAATGCCTTTTCGGGTGGATACTTGAATGCCGCCGCCCACTTCGGAACGGACGAGGTTTCGCCGAGCAATTGTCTGTATTCGAGATTGTCGACCTTGATAACCGCACCGTCAATATCATGTGCAAGGCTGTTTCTCATCTCTCCGATTTCTTTGATTTGATCTATTGCTTCATCTATTGTTCTGCATAGTTTCCCGGTCGGCGAAACCTTAAAGCCAAGTTCGGATAACTTTACAAGACTCTCGCTATGAGATGTAAAGACAAAATCTTCACTTGCCTTCTGTACGTTAAACACAAAGATATCAAGCTTGCGTTCCGCACAAAGCCTTGAGTCAAGCTGACGAAGTGAGCCTGCCGCTGCGTTACGGGGATTTGCAAACGCCGCTTTACCGCTCTCTTCCTGTCTGTTGTTCAGCTCAAAAAATGCCTGCTTGGGCATAAAGATTTCACCGCGGACGATAAGCTGCCTGATCGGTTTATTAAGGCGAAGCGGAACGGTTGCGATTGTTCTGACGTTGATTGTTACATCCTCGCCGACCAGTCCGTCGCCTCTGGTCGCTGCTCTGACAAGAACGCCGTTTTCATATTCGATTGAAACCGACAGCCCGTCAATTTTACGCTCAACAGCATACTTGAAATCCGAAATCCCATTTTCGCCAAGCGTCGTTCTGACACGATCGTCAAACTGTCTCAGCTCCTGCTCTGAAAAAACATCGTTGAGGCTTCCCATCGGGATGACATGATGAACCTTCTCAAACTTAGAAAGGATTGCTCCGCCGACGCGTTTTGTCGGTGAATTTTGATCCGCAAGCTCCGGATTTTTTTCTTCAAGCTCCTTCAATTCTTTGAAAAGCATATCATATTCGTAATCGCTGATTTCGGGAGCGTCAAGAACATTATAACGATATGAGTGGTATTCAAGCTGTTTTGCTATTTGTTCCATTCTATCTTTGATTTCATTGTTCATATTCAGGTTATCCTTATAAAAATTTTCATATAATATGAATTATTATTTTATCAAATATTTTGGATATATAAAACCTATTATATTTTATATTCAATAAAAGAGATAGGATAATAAGGCTATTCATACTTTTTATGGCTTTTTTCGTGTATTTAGTTTAATATAGTATATATGTTGCAATTCCCTATTAGATGTGATATACTATATTAAGTATTAAACCCTGTTAATTTTCAACGGAGGTGCATTAGTTGAAAAATATACTTTTTATCGGCATCGATATGCGTTGCGCTGGTACTGAAAAAAGCTTTCTGTCTTATCTTAAAAGATACGATAAAACACAATACAATATTACACTTCTTCTTGCAAAAAAGCAAGGAGAACTGCTTGATAAATTACCCGATTATATCAACATAATTGAGATGCCCAAGCCATACGGCAATTTATTTCTGCTCAATAAAGACGATGCTACTACGGTAATATTCAGAGATATTTTACCTCATCATCCGCTGGTTGTATTCAAATTATTATCGGAAATATACGATATAAAAGTGAAAAAGCAGGGATCAAGAAAGATGGAGCTTTGGTATAAGCTGATGCAGCTGATACCGCCGCTCGAAGGACATTATGATGAAGCCTTTGCATACTGGGGCGAAAAAACAATGTTCTATATGCTCGAAAAAGTCAGTGCGGATTACAAAATAAACCGCCAGCATTTTTCATACGAAGGTACACCATATGCACAACCGCTTTATTATGATGCTTATAAAAAATGCGACAGGATTGAACATGTCGCAAAGGTTATAAATGATGAATTTCAAAGGTTGTTCCCCGATATTGCCGATAAGGCTGTTTTTGTACCTAACACAGTTGACAATAATGAAATAAAATGTCTGTCTGAAAAAGACGGTGGATTCACCGATACCGATTTTCATGGTAGGCGAATACTGACAATTGCAAGACTTTGCCCGCAGAAAGGGCTTGATGCCGCCGCAAAAGCAATCAAGCTGCTGACACGCTGTGTCAATGTCAGATGGTATATCATTGGTGAAGGTATCGACAAGGAAAAGCTTGCTGAATATGCCGTTGAAAACGAGATTGAAGATAAAATCATCTTTCTCGGACAGATTGAAAATCCGTATCCATATATAAAGCAATGCAACCTGTACCTACAACCATCCAGATATGAAGGTATGCCGATCACTGTCGAAGAAGCAAAAATACTTGAAAAGCCCATTGTTGCCTGTGATTATCTATCTGCAGAAGAACAGCTAAAGGATTATGATAATTCTATTATCTGCAAGCTGAATGAAATAAGCCTTTGTGATGGAATTCTAACATTGTTTAATATCTGATTTCAATGCTTTCTGATACAGTCTTTTCATTTCGAGTGCGTCCTCAGTCATTGTGCCGTCCGATTCACAGATTATCGTCGGTGTAACACCAAGCGATACAATCGCTTCTGCAAGCGGTTCGAATTCAGGTCCGTAGGTGCTGTCTTCAAAGGTCAGATGCTTTTTCTCTCCCATTTTTGTGAATTCGATTTTTGAGAAATGGCAATGCAGCTTCATTGCATACTCAGCATCCAGACCTTTGGAAATTCTGTCAAAGACATATTTATAATCATCGGCGTTGAAAAAGCGTCCCTGCTCTCTGGCATTCATATGTCCGAAATCAACCACGGGTTCAAGTCTTTTATCGACTTTACATAGCTCAATCACCTCGTCAAGTGTACCGAGTTGGTTGAGCTTTCCCATTGTTTCAAGCCCGATTTTAACCTTGTAATCGTGATTATCGAGTGCAAACACAGCATACTCTATTGTTTTTCGTGCGAACTTCATTGCTCGTTCGCGTGATATTTTTGCACATGAACCTGTATGAACAACCATAACTCTTGCGCCGAGTGCTTCTGCTGCTTCGGCGCTTTTTAATATATATTGAACACTCTTAATTCGAATTCCCTCGTCCTCTGAAGATAGTGATATAAAATACGGCGTATGCAATGACATAGCTATCCCATATTTTTTTGCTTCTTCGCCGATTGCTTCAAGTGTTGCTGTTGATGCGGTTATACCGTTGCCTCCTTCGTACTCATATACATCAAGTCCAAGGTCATTAAGCCATTTAGGTGCCTGCTGTGTTTTTTTGAATCCCTGATCATAAAACAGTTGTGCATTACCTCCCGGCCCGAATTTTGCGTTCATATATTCACTACCTTCTTTTATTCTTGTATATCGTTATAAAAGGCTTCTCGAGTGTTCTTTTGAAATTAAAAAATAAGTTTTCTTTTGGTTGTATGGGTTTAACAATGATACACCTAACTCCTGCACGATGTGCTGAAAGGCAGTCGGTGAAAATCTGATCGCCGACAAACAGCACCTCTTCTCTATTAAGCTTCATATGCGTTATACAACCCCTGACACATCTGCTTGAGGGTTTACCTGCGTTATGCTGTGCGTAATAACCAAAACAATCGTTGAATTTTTTTACGCGTTCAAGGTTATTATTTGACACCAGCGTAATTTGTATTCCGCTGCTTTCAATTTTACGCAGATGTTCGGTCAGCTTCCGGTTTGCTATAGGTTCGGAATATGGGACAAGCGTATTATCAATATCAAGCACCAACCCCCTGATACCTATGTCCTTAAGAAGCTCAGGTGTCACATCATATATATTGTCAAACATTATATCGGGTACAAGGTTGTTCTTCAATTTGATTTTACTCCCTATATATTTTTAGGGCAGATAATATCCACCCCATGTTTATTTCGAATATTTCTCAGCCGCTGCAACTGCAAGCATATCACAACGCTCGTTGTATTGATGGCCGTTATGTCCTCTCACCCAAATGAACTTTACCTGGTGTACTTCAAGCATGCGCAGCAGTCGTTCCCAGAGGTCAACATTAAGCGCAGGCTTCTTATCAGCCTTTATCCAGCCTTTATTCTTCCAGGCGTAAACCCATTTTTTTGTTATCGAGTCAACAAGATATTTTGAATCGCTGTACAGGTTCACATTGCAGGACTCTGTCAGTGCTTCAAGCCCGGCGATCGCAGCCATCAGCTCCATGCGGTTATTTGTCGTCTGTTTTTCACCGCCTGACAGCTCTTTTTCTTTGCCGTTATATTCTAATATTGCACCGTACCCGCCTGCACCCGGATTTCCCTTGCAAGCACCGTCAGTATATAAATTGATTTCCTTCATTTTTGCTCCGAATCTTTTTTAAGCCTTCTTACATCATTACCATATAATCTTAAAATTTTAAATTCACCGAATAACCTTGAGCATATTCGATCGTCATATCTTTTCCGTATCTCATCGCTGCTTAAGTTTGTATTCAACAGAAGCGATCTTCCGTTTATTAGCCGCGTATTTAATAAATTGTATATTACGGAAATCCTGAATTCATTCAGGTATTCGCTCCCAAAATCATCACATATTAAAAGCTCACATTCCATTATCTGATCGATTGCATGGGTGTCATATCTTTGGAACTTGTCCAATATATTGACCATAGCATAATATAAAACATTGCAGCCGCCTTCAATTGCCGCTTTTGCAATTGCAGAAGACAGATGAGTTTTACCAAGACCGGTTCCGCCGGCGATCATTAAATTTTCTGTTGTTTTGCAAACCTTTCTTGAATATTCCTTGCAATATTTCACGCAATTTTCTAAATTTTCTCGGGGAGTGGTACCGTTTTCACTTTTTCCTGAAGCAAAGTTTATATTAAAATTTTCGAAGGTTTTATCTTCAAAGGCTTTGCCTAACCCTGCTGACATATAGTTTTCTCTGTTAAGTTCACGCTTGAAGCATTCGCACATATTCAATCCGACATAACCGCTGTCATTGCATTTATTGCATTCGTATCGAATATCCGAATAATCAAGAGAAAATCCGTTTTTTGCAAGTATTTCATTCCGCTTTTTCTGTAATTCCAGATTTCTGATTTTCAATTCTTCAATAAGCTTATCAAGCTCTTCATTGTTGGATAGTGCTGCATCCATTATCCTGATACCGGTTGATGCAAGCTCGAAATCGATTTCTTTTATTTCAGGGAATTTTTCGTGTAAAAGATAACGGCGTGCGTCTGCAACGCGTTCAGCATTTTCGCGCTTCAGAGAAAATTTTTCGGATATAACCGAATAACAGTCATTTGCCATCTGTGATACCTCACTGCTTAAACTTAAAACTTAACGACCGCGGAATTAAAGAAATCGTCGAAATCAAATGTATTATTTTCGAAATGCTTATGCTTTTCTTTATAGCTTTCAACATCTGTCTTTGCCTGTTGATATGTTGTTACTCCTTCGCTATACCAGCGCTCAAGGATAGCGTTTATGTAATTCATATTATACTTCTGCAGCTTGTCTACTGTGATATCATATGCAAGTTCAACCATTTCGAATTGATACTGTCTTTCTTCAAACCATGTTGAAAAGGTTGTCTTTTCTTTCGAGGACAGTCCTCTGTCTGCAATTCCGGCAAGCTTTCGGAATTTGGTTACATTATCATTCAAGCTTCTGCGAACAGCCATATAGTTTTCGAGCTTTTCGTAAGTATCGATTCCCTGATCCTCAAACATACTTATTGCTGTTTTAACAAGATAGTTCATTGCTTTTCTGTCATTCTCGACACAATATTCAACAATCCCATACAAAAGCTCAACAGATATACCTATATAATCATATAGATAGAAAAGTGAATTTATTTCATTCTTATTCAATGCTGCTTTTTCAAAACGTTCGGCAACATAGTTGCCCAATAATTTGAACTTGTTATCCTCGTTAACCTTTTTTGCAAGCAGGTCAGGCTCATAAGTCTGGATTGTATTAACCTTTGTTGTCGAAACCTTTTTCGGTGTTTCAAGCTGTTCTCCGTCAAGAGCGATCAGCTTTGCACCGCGCCAATAGCTGAGTGCAGCTTCAAATTCCTCACGCTTGATTTTAAGCTCGTTACACACCTCATCATTGTCGAAGCCACAGCTGTTTGCACATAGATATATAATAACACGAAGTTCGACAGCACTCGCTGAATTAATGTAGCTCAAAACCTGTTTGGGAAGCAGTATACAGTTGTCGATTGCGCTTGTAAACTTGCGTTTGCCATCAAATTCCTGTTCCATTTATCTATACATCCTTTAATTATTAATTATGAGGCTATATTGCCCTCCTCCGGGATTACGGTGTAGGTTACTCTGTTTCTCTCGAACATAGTGCCTCCGTAAGAAATACTATAATCTATGAGAAAACAACCGCCCTGTTCGGTAAGCTTGCTCTCAAGGTGTTTTGTTATTGTATTCATCTGTATCGTGTTGATGTTGTCGCTAAAGGTGCCAAAATAGCTTCTGCCCTCTTCAAAGACAAGCTGCGAGCTTATCTGTCCGGAACGATTTACGGTTATCATTTTTTCAAAGACAGCAATTGTGTTATCGGTGAAATTGCTTCTATACTGTATTATATAACCGTTGTCGACCTTCTGAAGATCACCCTTGAAGCTTAGATCTGAGGTTTCGGTATTACCATCATCGGCACTGTACATTGATATACTTTCGGTTTTCAATCTGATATCAACCGGTATTTTCATTATTAGTATTACGTCCTTTCCTTGAGTCTTGCGTTCCCATATAGGGACACAAAAACACATTAAAAAAGTGCGGTTGTGCATAGCCCAATACGGATCCTGCAGTATGCTCCATAAGCAGTTTTTTATTTTAAAAGTTTTACTTTCAAATTATCTCCTATACTAATTCTATTTAGAAACAGTGATAAAATTAGAGAAAAAGTCTTTACTGTATGGACTTTTTCGAGAAATTTTTTCTACTGTTTATTATAGAAATAGTATTATTAAGCAAAGAATCAATTAATTATAATTCTCAATATCAATAAGCTCAACGCTCTTTATATCGTCTTGCATGAATACCGATGCCTTGCCGAGAAACTCTTCGCTTCCGTCGCTGACATAATACTCGGTTTTGCCTTCTGTCGGCGAAATCAATCCATCGGTTTCGAGCGTTTTTTTCATCCGTTTTGCTGCTTCTTCACCGCTGTCGATAAGAACACTGCGATAAAACAGCTCCTTCAGAACGTCAGCAAGCAGGATATAATGCGTGCAACCAAGAATAACCGCATCAGGTTTCTGAGCTGCAATTTCGAGCAGATATTCCGCAGCAATCATACGCTTGATTGAATAACCGCAGCGCAGCTTATTCTCAACAAGAGGCACAAACATCGGACACGCTTTTGATATTATTTCTATCCCTCTATATTTTGAGTTTATATATTCCTCGTATTTTTTACTGCCGACAGTCGCGCTTGTACCGATAAGCAGAACCTTACCATTGCCGCTCATTGCAACTTCGCATGCTCTATCTGCCGATGCTTCAACAACCCCGACGATCGGAATATCGGTCGAAGCCTGAAGCTCGTTTATTGCGTTTGATGATACTGTACCGCAAGCTACAAGAACCGCCTTGACCCCCTTTGATACCAGAAAAGCAAGATCGCTTTTTGCATATCTAACAATTGTCTGCCTTGAACGGGTTCCATACGGCAGTCTTGCGGTATCACCGAAATATATTATATTTTCCTCCGGCAGCAGCTCATGCAACTTTGATACAGCCGTCAGCCCACCGAGTCCGGAATCAAAAACACCGATTGCATTGTTTTTCATAATTTTGACCATTTCTTATTTCAATGCGATTTCGATAAGCTTATCGATAATCGAAGAAAAAGAATAACCTGCAAGTATGAGTAATTTCCCATACATACTGATTTGAGTAAAACCGGGAATGTTGTTTATTTCGTTGAACAAGACTTCTCCGTTGTCATTGACAAAGAAATCACATCTTGATAACCCACTGCAGCCGCAAGCCTTGAAAACTGTTCTCGCCTGCTTTCTGACCTCATCCGAAATCTTAGCGTCAAGCCTTGCGGGAGCAAAGTACTGCGCAGTATCTTCTTTATATTTATTATCATAATCGTAAAATTCGTTGCCGGGTATAATTTCGCCGCAAGGTGAAGCGAAAACCTCATCAGGTGTACCGAAAAGTGCAACTTCAATTTCCTTGCCTGTTACCCCTTCTTCTATAATAACACAGTCATCATGTATAAATGCAATATCAAGCGCAGCGTCAAGCTTATCTTCTGTTTTAACCTTTGTTATGCCAACCGATGAACCGCCGCTCTGGGGTTTTACGAATACGGGATATTTGATTCCCGCTTCTTTGATAAACTCATTCGCTTTGCTTCTGCTTGCTTTGAAAACAGGAATAAAGGGAGTGCTTTTTATACCGAATTTTTCCGAGAGTATTTTTGACGCGGTTTTATTCATGCAGATTGCTGATGAATATGTATCACAGCCTACAAATGGGATACCTGCGATTGTCAGAAGTCCCTGCATTGTACCGTCTTCGCCGTTCTTGCCGTGAAGCACCGGGAAAACCACATCAATATATGTAATTTCATATGTATGAGCTGCTTTATTGAAGGTTATGAATCCATGATGAACCGTACAGGGTGAAATAACTGCCGGAACAAGGTTTTGCTTGTCGTCTATCCAGCTTCCGTTGCGAATGCTTTCTGTGCTTCCGTTGTACAGCCACCAGATACCGTCTTTTGTAATTCCTATTTTATAAAGGTTATATTTTTCTATATCAACGTTTTCACAGACATTAGCTGCACTTATGCAGGAAACCTCATGCTCATTGGATTTACCGCCGTATAAAACCAAAAGATTTTTCAAAAACACTACCTCAATTTCTTTAATTTAATGATGAAAATGCCGACAAAAAAAGCACCGAATTGTATTCCCATATGTCGGCAGTTAAAATTATATATTATAGTGTATGCAGCTTATCTGCACATTGCCTTAGCTTTTTCAATAATGTTCTGAGCATTCAGTCCATAAAGGTCAAGCAACTCACTTGCCTTGCCGCTTCTACCAAACTCGTCGTGCATACCGATTCTGTAAAGCTTTGCATACTGTCTCTCCGCCAACACTTCAGCAACCGCACTTCCGAGACCGCCGATAATGCTGTGTTCCTCGGCAGTAATTATTTTACCGCACTTACTTGCATAATGAACAATCGAATCACAATCTATCGGTTTGATTGTGCTGATATTTATGACAGCCGCATCGATCCCATTAAGCATAAGTTGTTTTCTTGCATCAAGTGCTGCCGCAACCATAACTCCGGTTGTAAATATTGCGATATCCTTACCGTCAGCTAGTGTAATTGCTTTGCCGAACTCGAATTTATAATTATCTTTATCGAATATAACAGGGACATTATATCTGCCAAGTCTGATATAGACCGGACCGTTTATTTTTAATGCTTCCTCAACACATGAATATGCTTCTGTGTAATCTGCAGGGCAAAATATTTTTATATTTGGTATAGCACGCATCAGAGCAATGTCCTCGCAGCATTGATGGGTTGCTCCATCTTCACCGACAGTTATTCCTGCGTGTGTTGCACCAATTTTAACATTAAGATTCGGATATGCTATTGCATTACGAACTTGTTCAAATGCTCTTCCAGCCGCAAACATTGCAAAGGTTGAAGCAAAAACAGGTATGCCGAGAGTCGATAAACCTGCCGCAGAGGACATCATGTTTGCTTCCGCTATACCGCAGTTGATAAAGCGGTCAGGATATTTCTGTTTAAACAAATCAGTCATTGTTGACTTTGAGAGGTCTGCATCCATAACATAGAAGTTGTATTTATCACCCAAATCGGCAAGCGCTGATCCGTAACCAAGCCGGGTTGCTTTCTTTTCTGTTTCCATTATTTTACCCCTTTTAAGTCATTCATTGCCTGCTCATATAATTCTTTGTTTGGAGCCTGACCATGCCATTTATAATTGTTCTCCATATATGAAACACCCTTGCCTTTAACTGTTTTACAAACAATAGCAGAAGGTCTGTCATCTTGTTCGGCAGCTGTAACTGCTTCATCTATCTCGTCAAAGCGGTGTCCGTCAATAACCTGTACATGCCAGTTAAACGCTTCGAATTTTTTGTCAATGGGTGTCGGGTTCATAACATCGCATATATTTCCGTCTATCTGGAGTCCGTTGAAGTCAACAAATATACAAAGGTTTCTCAGCTTGTAGTGCGCAGCAAACATTGCCGCTTCCCAAACCTGCCCCTCCTCAAGCTCACCATCGCCGAGTATGCAATATACCTTAGAAGGCAGGTTTTGTTTCAGACAACCGATTGCCATACCACAGGATGCTGAAAAGCCCTGTCCGAGTGAGCCTGTTGTCATATCAACACCGGGTACCTTGTTCATTACAGGATGTCCCTGAAGGTAGCTGTCCTTCCTACGAAAGCCTTTTAAATCTTCGGTCGGAAAAAATCCTCTTAATGCAAGCGTTGAATACAACGCCGGACTTGCGTGTCCCTTTGACAGTACAAATCTGTCTCGCTCCAGCATCTTGGGGTTATTTTCGTCAACATTCATTTTATAAAAATATAAATAGCTCATAATATCGGCTATAGATAAAGAACCGCCCGGATGTCCCGACTGAGCATTGTAAACTGCTTTGATAGATAAAATCCTGATATCATTCGCAGTCTTTTTAAGTTTTTCAACGAGTTGAATATTCATATTTATGGTCATTCCTTTTTCTGGTATTTATACAGTAAAATTTTATTTTTCAAATTTAAATTTCTTTGAACTTTTCGATTTTATGGAGCAAATCAACAAAAAACTTCGGTATTTCTGCTTCAAACTCCAACCATTCGTCGCTCACCGGATGTTTGAACCCAATATGTTTGGCAAACAGACACTGTCCGTTCAATCCGAGCATATCTCTGCCCTTTGCATAAACTCTGTCACCGACAACCGGATGTCCTATATGTAACATATGCACTCTTATCTGATGGGTTCTTCCGGTCTCAAGAGTAAGTTCAACATAAGTATACCCTTGGTATCTTTGCAATACTTTATAATGTGTGATTGCTTCCTTTGAACCTGTATTTGTTACCACCATTCGTTTGCGGTCGTTTTTATTTCTGCCGACAGGTTCGTTTATTGTACCACTGTCTTCTTTCAGTCTGCCATATACAACCGCAACATATCTTCTTGTAAAGCTATGCTCTGCAATCTGTGCGGCAAGCGCATTGTGTGATTCATCAGTTTTAGCAACTATAAGAAGACCTGCAGTGTCCTTGTCTATTCTGTGCACAATACCGGGGCGGATCTTACCGTTTATCGACGACAGCCTGCTTTTGCAATAATACATCAATGCATTGACCAATGTACCATCGGGATTACCGACGGCAGGATGGACAACCATTCCCTGCGGTTTATTTACAACGAGCAAATAATCGTCCTCGTAAATTATATTAACAGGCAGCTCCTGTGGTTTTGAATCAATCAATTCGGGTTCGGGTATACTTACGACAATAGTTTCGCCGCTGCGGATACGGTAATTTTTCGCAACCGTTTTATTTTCACAAAATGCCTCAAGCATCTGCGCAGCATTCCTGCTGATGTTCAGCTGTTCGGCAATATAAACATCTGCTCTTTTACCGCTGTCTTCAGCTTTGGGTGTCAGTATTGTCTGTTTCATTCTCTCCCTGCTCTGATTCTATTTCATCTGCCTGTTCAATTGATATTTCGGATAATTTCTTTTCGAAAACCGGATACTTCTTTTCAAAGAACAATACAAACACAACAAGAAGTATTGCTCCGAAGGTTATAAAACAATCGGCAACATTGAAGATTGCAAAATCCACAAACTTGAATTCAAAGAAGTCGACAACAAATTTAGTTCCGTCAACATCGGCTCTGAACAAACGATCAATCATGTTGCCCAGCCCGCCGCCTGCAAGAAATGCAATTGAAATCAACAGTAATTTATGCTTATCGCGATACTTTATCAGAAATGCAATCATTACAGCAAGCATTATTGCTGTAAATACCATGTACAGTATCCGTTGGTTTGACAGCATACTGAAAGCAACACCGGTGTTCTTCTTGTATGTGAAGTCCATAATACCATTAATAAAGGTTACCGACTGATGCTCGGTCATAGTGCTGATAATCATATATTTTGTAAATTGATCTAAAGCTATAATTCCGGATATTATTAGGATTATATACATATTAAACTAACTTTCAGAATTGATAATCTGTTGCTTGAATAGCTATATTTAAACAACAGATTTCTCAGCTCAATTATATATTTATTCTTTTATAACTTCTCTGCATCTCGGGCAAAGGGTCTGACCGTCAGCATCGCAAGTAGTCGATGTTGAATGTATCCAACATCTGACGCACTTCTCACCATCGGCGTGAAAAATCTTTACTTTGATATTGTTATCAACATCATCGAATACTTTCCCGGCGGGTTGATCATAACTCAGTTCAAGCTGAGATACGATAAATACGGTTTCGAGTATGTTTTTATCAAGCTCGAACAGCCTCATGGCATTATTATCTTTGTCACCATATATTATAACTTTAGCTTCGAGTGATTTACCGATTACCTTTTCAGCTCTTTCGACTTCGAGAGCCTTCATAACACCATCACGTACCTCAAATAATTTATTATAATGCTCTTCGATTTCAATAAAGTCATATTCAACTTCGAAGTCAGGCATATCATTATAAAATACGCTTTCGGGGTTGTCTCCCTTGACATGAGCCATGAACTGCCATGTTTCTTCGCTTGTGAATGACAGTATTGGAGTTAGCAATCTGACGAGTGAATTCAGTATGATGTACATGACCGTCTGAACACTGCGTCTTGACAGCGAATCCTTCTTGTCTGCGTAAAGTCTGTCTTTAGTTATATCAATATAGAGCTTTGACATATCAATAGCACAGAAATTGTGAATATCGTGATATATATTATGGAACTGGTAGCTGTCATATGCAGCTCTGACTTTCTTGACCAATCCATTTACTCTTGATAATGCCCACTTATCTATAGGTAAAAGCTTATCAAGCTCAACCATGTCATGATTAGGATCAAAGTCGCCGCTGTCTCCAAGATTGGCAAGCAGTATTCTCTGAGTGTTGCGGATTTTTCTGTATATTTCGGAAAGTTGTTTTAATATATCCTGTGATATTCTAACATCGTTTGTGAATTCAACCGATGAAACCCAGAGTCTTAATACATCAGCACCATAGACCTTGATTACATCCTGAGGTTCAATACCATTCTCAAGTGACTTCGACATCTTTTTGCCTTCGCCGTCAACAACCATACCGTGAGTAATAACACCTTTGTAAGGTGCTGTGCCTCTGGTTGCAACTGCTGTCAGCAACGAGGATTGGAACCAGCCTCTGTACTGGTCATTGCCTTCAAGATACAGGTCTGCCGGGAATGAGTGTCCTTCGAAATCATCAAGTACATATGCATAGGATGAGCCCGAATCAAACCATACGTCCATTATGTCTTGTTCAGTCTTCATTTTATGCGATCCGCATTTGGCGCAGACACAGACATCACCGAGAATTTGTTCAGGAGTATATATATACCATGCATTTGAGCCTTCTTTTTCAAATAAATCCGAAACTTTTGCAATTGTTGCTTCATTAAGCAGCGGTTCACCGCAATCCTCACAATAAAATATCGGAATCGGCACACCCCATTTACGCTGGCGTGAAATACACCAGTCGCTGCGATCTCCAACCATATTTTCAATGCGGATTTCGCCCCATGCAGGATACCAGGTAACATCCTTTATTGCCTTAAGCGCTTCATCCTTGAACCCCCCGACCGAACAGAACCATTGCTCTGTAGCACGGAATATTATCGGATGCTTGCAACGCCAGCAGTGTGGATACTGATGGATTATCTTCTCGGTAGCCAACAGCACTCCGCTTTCCTTCAGGTCGGCAAGTATCGCTTTGTTTGCTTCCTCTGTTGTAAGTCTATAGTATTTGCCAGCGTTTTCATCCATTCTGCCCTTGTTGTCGACAGGTACAACTATACCGATTTCGGGATAATGTCTGCAAACCTCAAAGTCCTCGACACCATGACCGGGGGCTGTGTGAACACAGCCGGTACCGCTTTCAAGCGTTACATGATCACCAACGATTATCTTGCTGTCGCGGTCAAAGAACGGATGCGCTGCTGCCATATGTTCAAGCTCTGAACCCTTGAACTCAGCAATGCGTTCAACACTGCCGAGCTTGGTTGCCTGAACAACCGTCTCGATAAGGTCTGTTGCAAAGATATAGTAATCATTGTTATGTTTACAGAGAGTATATTTGAATTCAGGGTTAAGGCTTATCGCCAGATTGCCCGGAAGTGTCCAGGTTGTTGTTGTCCAGATTACAAAATAGACATTGTCAAGGTTGCCGGTGAAAGGAGTGAAAAGTCCCTTGTCGTCGGTTACTCTGAACTTGACATAGATTGAATCGCAGGAATCTTCTGAATATTCGATCTCAGCCTCAGCAAGTGCGGTTTCATCGTGTGGGCACCAATAGACGGGCTTCATGCCCTTGTAGATATATCCCTTCTTCGCCATTTCACCAAATATCTTTATCTGTTTTGCTTCGAATTTCGGGTATAGTGTGAGGTATGAATTGTCCCAGTCACCGATTGCACCAAGACGCTGCTGCTGTGCTTTCTGTATCTCAACATTCTCGAGCGCAAATTGTTCGCACAGCTTACGGAACTCGACTGTACCTACATCACCGAATTTAATTTTATGCTTTTTCAGCATCTGATTTTCAATAGGAAGACCGTGAGTGTCCCAGCCGTGAATATACGGTGTTTTATAACCGGACATGTTTTTACTCTTTACAATAAAGTCCTTCAGGATTTTATTAAGTGCATGACCGATATGAATGTTTCCGTTTGCATATGGAGGACCATCATGGAAAACGAACGGCTTTTTACCCTCGTTGTTCTTCATGATACCTTCATATAATTTTTTCTCTTCCCATTCTTTCAATATCTCAGGTTCTCTTTGTGGTAGATTAGCACGCATCGGGAACTCGGTTTTGGGCAGATTCAGTGTTTTTGCATAATCAAATTCCATACTTATTGTCCCTTCAAAACTTTTTAAATTCACGATTATGACCATCCCTTCTTTAATGTGTGGGAATTGTACCGTATTCGATATTATCAAATTTGCGTCTCACTTTATGGCGCAAAGGCACAAAACCTTAGTTTGAAAGATTTATCTTTCAAACTTTATATCCGACAAATAGTTTGATGATCTGTAATTATCAGATTAATAGGGAAATACGCCGGTCGATATTCTATACTAATTCGATTTGGAAACAGTGATAAATTCGAGGAAAAATCCTTGATATGTAGACTTTTTCTTATTTTCTGCTGTTTCTTATGCGAAATAGTATTACCGCCGGCGATTTCATTATTTTATAAATAACTTTACCGTAAATAATTATTTTGCTGTGTCCTCAAGTGCTTTAATAAAAGCATCCTCAGAAGAATTTGCTGAAACCTTTTTTTCGGTTACAGTCTTGTCTATTTCGATTTTTACGTTTTCAGTTGTCTGGGTTTTTACGAATGCTGACTGATCAGGGATAATTTTTTCCTGAGCAGGTTCTTTCTTATCAATCTCCTCCTGGATTGCTTTCTTTACCTCACCGAGTATATTTTCAGCAAGTTTGTCTTCATCCGGAAGTACAATTTCCTCAATATCGTTCACAGAAATTGACTGTAAGCTTTGGATATGCTCACGGTAAGTATCGAACAGCCTCTTTTTAAAATCCAGAACAAAGGTGCGGATTCGCCACATCTCATCCTTCTCTTCTTTGGTTTGCTCCTTGAAGTCAGCAATTATACTGTCACATCTATCTTTTATCGAGGCTGTAATGTTATCGGCACGGTTAGAGGCATCAGAAATAATCTGTTCACCCATTTTCTGAGCCTTCAGCAATGTGCTTCTGATAGATTCTTCTTCGTCTTTAATTTCTTCAAGCTTAGCGGCAACAATTCTAAGTTTTCTTTCAAGCTCATTATTTTCACGGTATATTTCTGTATATTTTTCAATAATAAACTCAATATACTCGTTCACTTCTGCCGGATTGTAGCCCCTAACTATTTTAGAAAATGACTTATTCTTAAGTTCATGTGGTGCCAACATCATTAACTACCTCCGTTTTATATTTGAAATATCGCTAAAATCATGTATACAAACATAAGCACAATAAGAGTAAACTGAACTGAAAAATCTGCTGGGATTGATGAGAAAAACTCGCTTTTTGCCAGTTTGTTTCTCACTGGAGAAACAACCGGTTCCGTGAATACATATAAAAATTGTTCAATCGGCGAGCCCTCAAGCATAAGAAAATTGACAAAAACCCTTACAAACAGGAATACCCCTAATATAAATAATGCAGCCAAAACTGTATTTGAAATCATATTCGCAATGATCATCTAAACAACTCCTTGATCTGACGTGTGCTATTCACTGCATAGCACAAGCGAAAAACAGTAAAAACTTCAAAGCTGTTTTGTTTCAACAGCTTTTGATGAATTTATATATTTATTTAAAACAATTCTTTCTGATTGGTTCTGTCATCACGAGCTTGCGGTTGATCACCTGAGACTTCAACATTTCTCGGAGTAATGACATATGTAGAATTCGCAACACGTTTGATAGAGCCGTCAATTGCAAATGCAACACCGCTTAAAAAGTCTATGATTCTTCTGATTGTTTCTTTGTTTGTTTCTTCAAGATTGAGAACAACAGTGCGTCTTGCAAGAAGATGTTCGCCTATTTGTGTTACCGCTTCGAATTTATCAGGTTTTACAACCTTCATTTCAAGCGATACTCCGCTCATCGATACTCCGCCGCTCGTTCTTGTATCTCTCGGTTGCTCTTTGGCTGACTGACGCTGACTGGGAGTATTTGCTTCCTCTTCCTCAGCATCGTAATTGCCTTCATAATCGTCAACGTATTCTTCTTCGGCTCCGCCGTTGATTACACCTTTGAATTTGTCGAAAAAACTCATTTTTATACCCTCCGTAATATTAATTGTTACTTTCTATTTTAACCGGATATATCCGCTGTCCGAATATTGTGCTACCAAGTCTGATTATATTGGCACCGCATTTCAAAGCTTCTCTGTAATCAGAAGACATACCCATAGACAAAATCTCCATATTAGTATTATCTACATTTTTATGTGATATGTCAATAAATATTTTATTAATTTCACTAAAAAAATAATATTTTTTTTCATCATCGCCACATATTGGTGGTATTGACATTAATCCACATATCTTGATATTAGATAATTTTGAAATATACTTTATATAATCTAATACCAATTCAGGCTTAACGCCGCCCTTGTTTTCTTCGTCTCCGATATTTACTTCGACCAGTATGTTCATAACAAGGTCATGCTTTTTTGCCTGCTTGTCGATTTCTTCGGCAAGAGAGACGTTATCAACCGAGTGAATCATCGAAACCTTATCTATAATATATTTTACTTTGTTTTTTTGGAGCTGACCTATAAAGTGAATTCTTGATTTTTCAACTTGTATACTGTCGAACTTTTCCCGAAGCTCGTTTACCCTGTTTTCAGCTATAAGATCGACTCCGCACTCAAGTGCAAAGTTGATTTTTTCTGCATCAACAGTTTTTGTTGCTGCAAGAAGTCTGACAGATGAAGGATACGGGCTATATGTCAAAATATCCTGTTTGACTTTTTTTATATTGTCTGAAATAAACTTTCTGTCGGGCTCAGAAATACTCATTATTTCAGCACCTTCCCATCGTAAATATTTTTGCCGCCTATTATCATCAAGTCATATAACGAAAGCTTTGTCTCCGATAGATAAGCTTTATTATTACTATCCGGTAGTGCGACAATAAAATAATCCTTCTGTTCAAAAAGGATTTCAACCTCTCTGAATTGAACAACATTTCCTTGTATAATATAAACTCCGTTTTTACCGTCTTTCTTCCTTAATGCCGTAGTTGGTACTTCTAATCCTTCGTATTTTTTTAATTGTATTTTTACAGGCTGTTCCCGCTTGAAAGAAAAATCGTTCGGCATCTCCTGTGATGAGAATACAGCAACAACATTCTCGTTATCTGTTTGTGACACGAATTTTTCAAGTTTCATTTTTATTGCAGTGTTATTAGAATAAATATACGAGAAATCATAAATGCCCCCAGTCGTAAGGGTGCTTGCTGTACGCTTGTCCACTGTGCAGAGAAAATACCATTTACTATCGTAAACTATTTTACCAATTGCAGCATTTATTGATATAAGGCTGGGATCCGAAGCAATTAGATTATAATAACTGTCAACCGAAAGTTGATTTAGTGCTGAGATTGTAAAAATTGATTCATAACCATCAACATTCGAATAAAAATATCCTGATTTATCTGCATAGAATGTTGTTTTATTGCCTTTGATCGAATTTTCAAGCCTGGAAACCTCGTTATTCAATGCCGAGATCTGAAGCTCATAATTTTCGCCCTGACTTTTCAAAGCGTTTTTTCTGTTCATCAGAATAAGCAGCTCATCCTCTGAATATAATGCCCCTGTAAAATTATTGTTGTTGATTTTCCTGATAGAGTCTGTAAGTGATTGATGAATAGAATTCTCGATATTTATTATGTTAGTAGTGCTAACAGCAGTTGATGATGATTTTTTAAGAATATCAATCTTTCTTTTACACTCAATAATTTGTTTTTGTATTAAAGCATCATTTGAGTCGGAATATACCATAACAACATTCATGCCGGCATAAACCTTTTCATTGTCATCAGCGAGGTAACTTATTGTTCCTTGAGTAGTCGAGCTTATTATTTTTTCATTTCGCAGTATATAACCGGTTACATCTAGTGTATCTTCATATGAAGCAAGTTCAACCGTTTCAGCCGTAACTAAATCTCCGACAGACAAAGTCAGTTGTAATACCATATATGCAATTACCATTATTGCGATTCCACCAATCAGAATCTGATGCAAAATACCTTTTTGCGTCATATGCTCACTTCCCCACGAAAACTGACAACTAAAAGTCTAATACAGCTTATCTTATATTATATCACAGAAACCTTCTGTTTTTAATAGTTTTTCTACATTATTTACTTTTACTTCATATCTTTTTTCTTCACCGTCAAGTTCTATGTCAAATTTCATCCTGTTAAAATAGGTTTCCTGTCTTTTTGCGAAATTTCTTGTTGCTTTTTTTATCTGATCAAATACTTCCTCAAGGCTGCAAAGTCCTTCGAAATACGGGAAGAATTCTTTATATCCGATCGATTGGGAAGCTGTGATCGTATCCTCCAGACCTATATCATACAATGCCTTTACTTCATCAACCAATCCCTGTTCAATAAACTTGTCAACCCGCAGATTGATTCGGTTGTACAACCATTCCCTGCTGCCTTTGATATATACCATGAATGGTCTGAAGTCGGAAGGTATTATATGTGACTGTTCGTTCCATTCTCCTATTGTTTTTCCTGTTGTATGATATACCTCAAGTGCGCGTACAACACGTTTTACATTGTTAGGGTGAAGCTTTTCAGCAGAAGCTTCATCAACACTCCGCAAGATTTCATGCAGCTTGTTGTTGCCAAGAGTTTGGGCAAGCGTCATATATACCTCGCGCAGTGAAGCTGTGCTTTCGGTTTCCGGCAGCAAAGTTGCATTCAACAGCATTTCTATATATAAACCTGTACCGCCGGCAAGTATCGGTATTTTCTCTCTTGAAACAATATCTTCTGCCGCTTTTTTCGCAAGTTCGGTAAATTGTCTTACTGAAAAAGGTTCGTTTATATCAAGCGAATCTATTAAATGGTGCTTTACACCGGTTTGTTCTGCTTTCGAAGGTTTAGCCGTTCCGATATCCATTCCTTTGTAAACCTGCATCGAATCTCCGGATATAATTTCACCGTCAATCCTTTTTGCAAGCTCAAAGGCAACCTCGCTTTTCCCAACCGCAGTCGCTCCGGCAATCACAACAATCGGTATTTTATGATTCATAAATATGACCATTCCTTTCGATTGTGAGCGGGAATTGTGCTTGATTTTACTTTGTAAAATCTTTTTGCTATACGCAAAACTTTCGCCACTCTGTATAACCGTATAGCAAGCTATACGGATAGAAAAGGCACAAAACCTAAATTTGAAAGATTTATCTTTCAAATTTTATTACTTCCTTTTTACTCGAGCGAACATAGTTATCCATTTTTCGCTGATCATTTTTATCTTTTTATTTGCTTCAATAAATAAACATCGCATCTCCGAAGCTGAAGAAACGGTATTTCTGTTCAACAGCGGTTTTATATGCGTTCATTATGTTTTCATAACCTCCAAATGCTGAAACCAGCATCAGCAGTGTACTTTCGGGAAGGTGAAAGTTTGTAATCAATGCATCAATTGCCTTGAATTTATA
Source organism: Clostridiales bacterium GWF2_38_85 (assembly GCA_001797275.1). Classification (GTDB taxonomy): domain Bacteria; phylum Bacillota; class Clostridia; order Oscillospirales; family CAG-382; genus GWF2-38-85. The sequence goes on from MGOY01000036.1 coordinate 141,510, forward strand.
TGATGGGTAAATAAATATCCCTGTATCTCCGGAAAACGGTCTGATTATACCATTCTCATCGGTAACACTTTCAAGTGTTCTGCAAGAGGTTGTTCCGACGCAGATAATTCTACCACCGTTTTTCTTTGCAGTATTGATTTTATCTGCTGTTTCCTGTGTCACTTCAATATGCTCTGTGTGCATATGATGTTCTTTTATATTTTCAACCTTAACAGGGCGGAAAGTGCCGATGCCAACATGGAGCAAAACTTCAGCAAAAATTACACCTGATTCCTTCAGCTGTCCTATCAGCTCTTTTGTAAAATGCAGACCTGCGGTGGGTGCGGCAGCACTGCCATCGTATTTTGCGTACACAGTCTGGTATCTGTTTTTATCGCTCAGCTTTTCGGTTATATACGGCGGTAATGGCATAAGCCCTATTTTATCAAGAATTTCATTGAAAATTCCATCATAATCAAATTTAATCAGACGTAATCCGCCTTCAAGGATATCAATGACAGTTCCCGTCATCAGAGTTTCGGATTCGCTACAAAAAGTAATTTTTTCGTTCAGCTTTGTCTTTTTCCCCGGTCTGGTCATACAGCTCCAAACCTCGCCGCCTTTTTTATTGTCTCTTGCAATCAAGACTACCTCAATCTTGCCGGTATGAGTCGTACTTTTACCGTATAATCTTGCGGGGATTACCTTTGTGTCATTTATAATAACACAATCGCTCGGTTTTAAGTATTCGCAGATATCGCAGAAATGTTTATGTTCAATTGCTCCGTTTTGTTTGTCAAGTACGAGAAGTCTTGACTTATCGCGTTTTTCGGATGGGGTTTGTGCAATTAGTTTTTCGTCAAGTCCATAGAAATATGATTTGGTCTTCATTAAATCAGGCATATAAAAAATAGTTTCCTCTCAGCAATGCAATGTGTGGCAAAAGCTTTTGTCAAATAATAAAATGATACAAAGAACAAAAAATCAAAGCCAACACATAAAAGTATTATAACAAAACAATATGTAAATTTCAACTACTTTAATGTACAAAAAATAATATCAACTAAGATCAATTTTGAATAATTTATAAGGATGGACATATTAATGAATAAACCGATTGTGTTCCAGGGAACAGCGACTGCAATGGTCACTCCCTTTCGGAACGATGAAATAGATTTTATCAGCTTCGGTCATCTTCTCGAACGCCAGACCGAAAACGGAATAGATGCACTTGTTATTTGTGGGACAACAGGTGAAGCCGCAACAATGAGCGACTGTGAGCGACTACGCGTCATTGAATTTGCTGTCAGACACTCAGGTGCCTATGTCCCGATTATAGCCGGTACCGGCAGCAACAGCACAGCACACGCAGTTGAGCTTACAAAGGAAGCAGTAGAGGTCGGGTGTGATGCAGCTCTGGTGGTAACCCCGTATTACAACAAGGCCACCCAGATCGGTCTTGTAAGTCATTACACAACTATCGCAGACGCTTCCGAGGTGCCGATAATTATATACAATGTCCCGACACGAACCGGAGTGAATGTCGAACCCAAAACCTATGCCGAGCTTGCGGAACACCCGAATATTGTTGCTGTCAAGGAATCGGGAACAAACATAGTCAAAATTCAAGAAATGCTGCGTCTTTGCGGCGACAAGCTGACCTTGTATTCAGGCAACGACAATCAGATTCTGCCTCTGCTTGCACTCGGCGGAATGGGAGTTGTGTCAGTGCTGTCAAATCTGCTCCCTGCCAGTGTCAGTGAGATATGTAAGGAATATTTCAACGGTAACAACGAGAAGGCATTGAAAAAGCAGCTTGAGCTGCTGCCATTAATGGAGGAAATATTTGTAGAGGTCAATCCGATACCTATTAAAACATTGATGGCGCAGAAAGGGCTTTGTACCAATGAGGTTAGGTTACCGTTGACTGAAATGGAGCCAAAAAACAAAGAAAAAATAATCGCACTTGTCGAAAAGTACAGTAATTTGTAATTATAAAATTATCCAATCAATATTAAAAAATTTTTATTTTTCTCTTATATTTTTAATAATATATTGACATCATGAGTATAAATATGATATCATTACCTTATAATATTTCAATTAAGCTTAAGAAAGGTAGTATATCATGAAAAAAATTGCATCATTATTTCTCGTCCTAATGCTGATGATTGTTTTATCAGCAAGTGCAATTGCCGTCGATGATCCGCCTGTAATTCATGTCAGCAAAATCGACAATGCGCTTGCATTTGAATCCGACTGCCTTATTATGACTCCTGCTTTCGGCGATAATATTTTAAAGGCAGTAAAAACAATTACTAAAGAAGACGAAACCGAAGCCCAGATCGGTACAATATCACACAGCTTCAAATGGTGGGCTGTTGCGGTATGTGAATGGGATGATACCGAAGGAGCATATGTTGTTACACAGCTTAAGGGCGTTGACGGCATTGAAGCAAGCTACGACATTCCGGATAACGGATTTGTAGTAGCTATCCATATCACAGACCAGACTAACGACTCAACCGCATTTGCTCAGAGCAATGTCGACGGTAAAAATGCTCTTGCAGTAGGCGCAAAGCTATACCTTTATAATATCAATATAGCAAACGCAACAATCGACACAACAGGTGTTTTCGCAAGTCTGTTTGAAGAAGCCGGAATCGATGCCGGTGTTGAGTCGGGAAGTGCTGTTGCTGATAAAGACGGTGAACCATATGCCGGTGAGCTTGTATTTGATAATTTCGTAACAAATTCGTTTATCGCCGTCGGCACTTCGTCAAACGATACCTCACTCACAGCTTACGATCCGACAGCAGTAGTTGAAGAATCCGAAGCTGATGAAAGCGAAGCCTCAACAGAAGAGCCTCCGATAACCGGTGATTCTATTGTTATATTTGCAATAATCGCAGTTATATCCCTTGCAGGTGCAGCTGTTATCTCTAAAGCAAGAAGATAAGTAACCAGAATAAAAAATTACGGGTATCGGATTTTTCCGATACCCTTTTTCGTTTCCCTAATTTATTATTGAATCAATATTTCTTTCAACTATAACGATTATAACATAATCGGGCTTATAGGTATTCAACTCCTGAGTGCGTATACCGTAATCCCACATTCCTCTCATTACTGTCTGATTCATACGTTCGGGTATTATATCCATGATTTGTGTTCCATATGAATCACGCATTACAATACAATTCGGTAGATCGTTGTTGCCTGTATTGATTATATGCTGATTCTGTGCAAAGCTGGGTGTATAGGTCAGCTTTTTAGCCGATACATAACGCTTTTCCGAAATTTCCTGCAGCTGTGTTGACATTGAGAATTTTGGAACCCTACGGGCGTTATATTCTTTTATTGTAGATTCACTGTATCCAAGATAAACTGACATATCGCCGCTATAATAATAATCTTCAACAAAATCGAATTCATCAAATTCGCGTGGTGCTGCTTCGGGGAAACGCTGTTTGATATAATCGAACAACTCTGTATATGCCAGAAATGCACCGTAATCAGTCCAATGTGTATCGGTCTTCCAATACATCTTAAGATCATCGTTCTTATGCTCATTAAACAGTGAAATTAAATCGATAAGAACCGCATCACTGTCTTCGATAACACCGTAAATCTGTTCAATTCTACTCTTTTTATCCAAAGGTTCAAAATACGAAGGCATCCGTTCGGGATATATTGTCGCTGCGGCCGGAACAACCATATATATAAGCTCGGCATCCGGATTATACTGCTTGATTGCAGCAACCTTTTTATTGATATTGCTTTTCGCCTGGTCAAGCTGACTTTGACTGTATGTATTTGTTCTCATAAAATCCAAATAACCATTATGGTCATACAAGAAGAAGCTAGAATCCGAACCTCCGATTATTCTCCAATAATTACTGCTTTGAATATACATAGGATCAACATAAGCCGCCTCGTATGTAACAGGGTCTGACTCAGCCATTCCTTCATTCTTTGCTGTTAAGGTTACCTTAGTTTTAGTATCTTCTTTTTTTACCGTTATATTAAATATACCATGATCAGCTTTTGTTGTAATAACCTGTCCTTTTGTTGTTTTTGCGGTTATTGTAGCATCACCATCACAGGTTCCGAATATAACAAAATAATTGGGATCGGTGAAAACATGGCCGACAAAGCTTTTTGTTTGTCCATCAAAAGCATCCTTGTAGGTATGTGGTGCGAATAATTGCGGAGCTTTTGACTCGGAATCATCGACAGTTATTGTAATAGATGCTTTCCTGCTATTCACACCGGCAGCTGTGATTACTGTTATTCCCTTTGCCACCGCTGTAACAACGCCGGTGGTTGATACGGTTGCGACAGCTTTATTGCTCGAGGAGAAGGTAACACGCTTATCGTCTGCGTTATTCGGGCTGACAGTTGCTTTCAGAGTTAATGTGTTGCCTACATATATTGTAGTGTTACCCTTATCAAGTGTAACCGATGTAACCTCAACAACCTTAGGTGTTTCGGTAACGGTTACAGTACATTCGGTTTTTATACTGCCTGCTGCTGCTGTGATTTTTGTTGTTCCGACAGCCTTTCCGGTTATAACACCGTTCGCGTCGACGATCGCAATCGCTTTATCTTCACTTGTGAAGGTAACTATAGTATCGATTGAATCTTCGGGGTTTATGACAGCTGTAAGAGTTGCGTTTGCATCCACCTTAAGCTCGATTTCTATTTTATCAAGAGTTATGCTCTCGGCATGTGGCAAAACTGTTACGGTACACTGTGCACTTTTTTCATTGATTGTATACGCTTCGATAACCGCTTCGCCTTTTGCAACCGCAGTGATATTGCCATCTTCATCAACTGTTGCGATATCTTCATTGAGTGAACGGTAGAATACATCGCTGTTGAATAAATCATCGGGCAAAAGCGAAACTTCAAGCAAAACGGTGTCACCTACCCCAAGTGTACATTTATCAAATGTAAGAACTACATCCGTTGCACCGCGCTTAACGGTAAGCTTAATTTCGGCAGTTACAGTTCCAACCGTAACCGATATCACACTATCTCCGACAGTTATTGCTGTTATAACACCGTCTTCGCTGACTTCGGCAACGCTTTCACGTGAGGATTCATATGTAATCTCAGTATCATCAGCGTTGAGTATTTCCGGTTCGAGTGTATATGTCTGGCCAACACCCAATGTAAGATTTTCAAACGGAAGAGTTATTTGAGGATTTGCATTTGAAACTGTCTCAGAAGATGTGTTTTCACTTTCTGTTGATTTGGGATTTTTGCATGCAAATAATGTTGTAGCAATCATCATGATTGCAAGGAAAGCTGCAATTTTTTTCATAGGTTATTCCATCCTTAAAATCGGTTGCGAATTATAAATTCGGATTTTTATATTGTCTGTGTTAATAATATTTTAATATAATTTAACCTTTTTGTTATTATACTAATCTCGATTAAAAACATAGATAAAATTCAAGGAAAAACCTTTGCTATATGGGTTTTTTCGCAGGATTTTATCGTAATGTTTTATGAGAGAGCAGTATTACACTCGACAGCAATGACTGAATATATTGTTTATTCTATCACATATAATTTATAATTGCAACCGATTTTTATTGTATTTTGACTAAATAAATCAATGGTATTTATTGGCATGGGCTATTGACTAAATCATAAAAAAGTGTTATAATACAATATCATTTTAGAAGAGGTGGATTCGAATTGAGAGATAATGATATCGCACATAACTGTGAGCTATGTGAATTTTCAACAGAGGTTCCTGGTTGTGATGCATTGATTTGCAAAAAACACGGTCTCATTAAACGTGATTCGCTCTGCCGCAAATTCCGGCTTGATCCTCTGAGACTGACACCTATGGTAAAGAAGCTGCGAAAAAACGAGTTTAAGCCAAGTGATTTTTTAACATAAACGGGAAGGATGCCCTGTAATGAAAAGACTGCTGCCTAAAATTTTTAGCTTTATTCTCATTTTGTGTCTGTTGTTTATCTCAGGTTGTACCAAAAATTACGAAACAAGCGAAGAAAGTTATACTTATAACTCAAGGACATACACTGTTGTAATAAATATAGCGTTCAGTACAAACAAAAGCATTGAATATACTCAAGATGATTTGACTGAACCACAAAAGCAAAAGCTGACCGATGCTTTTGGCGATATCAATATAAAAGATGGTGAATTATTTGATTATTCTGAAAACCATGATCAACCACCGTATTATTTAACTCAAAGTGATGACGAGTTTCTAACACAAGCGAAAAAATACCTTATTGATCTTGGTCTTATGCCAAAGCCCGAATACATAACCAGAACAAATAAAACCACAGTATCGACTTTAATAAGCTCATCATCACCATTGACATCAGTAACAAGTGAATTTTCGCTTGGAATAGCAAAATCCGTTGACGGAATCCCGCTTCTTAATGAAAATCTCGGAATAAATATCACGTTCGATACCAAAGGTATAACAAGACTTATTTATGGCTGGGGTGATGTTAAAGTTAAAACAGTAAGCTCAGACAAGGAACTGTTGTCTTACCAAGAGATAATAAAAATATATGATGCATATATAACCGAAAATGTATTTTCAGCAAATTTACTTGACAATCTGCATTGCTCACAGGTGTATTTTTACCACGAAAATACATTTTACCCTGCTTGGCAAATTGTTGAGGGAAATGGTGATGCAAATCCGATATACATCAATGCTGTTACAGGTGAAATAATTTATTCTATGATTTAAGTATATAAACACAAACTGCCCGGGAAACCGAGCAGTTTTGAAATTTGTCTATTCAACTGAATATGTTCTCGCTGTTATTTATCCTGAACATCAAATTTACCTCGTCAGCAAGCTCGGCATATTTTTCGTTGCCGAACAGTCCTTCGGTGCAAATTTTTTCTGCCTCTTCCTTTGTTGCATTGACCATATCCATATCGGCAATATCGGCTATTTTGAACCTGATTTCCCCGTGTTGCCTTTCACCGATTAACTCACCCGGCCCACGGATTTCAAGATCGACTCTTGCAATCTCGAAGCCGTCGTTGGTACTGCTCATGATGTTCAGCCTTTGTTTTGCTTTTTCGCTCTCCTTTTCATAGATAAGTACACAATAGGATTTTTCTTTTCCTCTGCCGACACGCCCTCTCAGCTGATGCAACTGCGACAGTCCAAAGCGTTCAGCATTCTCGACGACCATAACCGTTGCGTTAGGCACATCAACTCCAACCTCAACGACTGTCGTCGAAACAAGAACATCAATTTCACCGTTCGAAAATTTGTTCATTATCTCATCTTTTTTCCTGCCCGACAGTTTACCGTGAAGCACTGCTATTTTCAATGTCGGAAGCATTGCGGCAAGGTCTGCTCCATGCTGTTCGGCTGATTTCAGGTTGTTATCTTCATTATCTTCAACAAGCGGACAGATTATATATGCCTGACGACCTGCCTCAACCTGATTTTTGATGAAGTTATACACACGATTCCGATAGCTGTCGTCTACTGCATAGGTTTCGATTATCTGCCTTCCAGGCGGCAGCTCATCAATTACACTCAGGTCAAGATCACCGTACATAATCAGTGAAAGTGTTCTCGGAATAGGCGTCGCTGACATAACCAATACATGCGGTGAGTATTCGCCGCTCTTATCGGCAAGCATCGCGCGTTGAGAAACACCGAACCGGTGTTGTTCATCGGCAACTATAAGTCCAAGCTTTGAAAAACGTACACTCTGTTGAATTAACGCATGAGTTCCAATTATAAGATCAATTTCACCGTTTTCAAGCTGTTCACGCAGCTTTTTTTTGTTTGCGGCGGTAACGCTTCCTGTCAGGTATTCTATCTTAATTTCGAATTTTTCGAATAATTTCGAGAAGGTTTCGAAATGCTGTCTTGCGAGAATTTCGGTCGGCGCCATCATAGCTGCCTGACAGCCGTTCCTGATTGCAAGATATATCGCCGCTGCCGCGACAACAGTTTTACCGCTGCCGACATCACCCTGAACTAAACGTATCATCGGCTGCGATTTTTCCATATCATCGTAAATCTCTTTGATTACCCGCTCCTGAGCTGCTGTTAGTGCGAATGGGAGTGACGATAAAAATTTGCCTGCATTCGTACCCTTCAGCGGCATAGCTATTGCGTTCTCTTTTTTTATTTTTGCCCGCATATTCTGGATGCCGAGCTGAAAGGTCAGAAGCTCCTCGAACGCAAGCCTGCGTCTTGCAAGCTCAAGCTTTTCCATGTTTTCGGGTAAATGAATTTGTTCAACTGCTTCAGCCTTATTCATCAGCGAATATTTTTCGATTACCTCGGCAGGAACCGGATCTTTGATAGATTTTATATATGGGGTTATTTGATTTATCGCATTATAAATGTTCCGCTGTGCAAAGCCTTTGGTCAGCGGATAGATCGGGAAAATTGCTCTCAGCGGTTTCCCTTCAATCACTGCTTCAATCTCAGGCGACTGCATTGTTTTTGCAAACATCGAATAAACCATCTTGCCGTAAAAGCGGTATTTTGCTCCTTGAACAAGCGATTTTTCAAGCCATTGTTGATTAAAGAAGGTAACCGAAACACTGCCTGTGTCATCGGACGCAAGCAGTGTTATATAGTTCAATCCATTCCTCGATATTGCCGTTTTCGACTTGGTATCGATTCTCATAATCAGAGAACATAGCTCTCCGTTTTCGGTATCAGCAACCTTTTTTATATCACCCTTATTTACATATCTTCTCGGATAAAAAGAGACAAGGTCGCCCACCGTCGAGATTCCGAGCTTTTCAAAAAGTGCGCTCCGTTTCTCGCCGACCGTCTTCAGATAGCGTATCGGTGTTGCTCTTTCCATCATACTGTTGTCCTTCTAAATCGATAAAATTTTTACATTTCCAAGGTTGATATCATTAAGCTCGACGCCTTTTCCAAGCAGGTAATCGCGTTCTCTATTGACACAGCTGAAGATAAACACTTGTGAATCGACTGATGCAAGTATATCAAGCATCGCTGCAAGCCTGTCGTGATCAAGTCTGCCGAACACATCATCAAGTATTACAGGTGGTATTGCATCACGGTACAAGACTTTGATCAATGCAAGGCGAAGGCAAAGATATGCCGAATCCCGTGTGCCGGCACTCATAAAGTCTGCGCTCTTTGTATATGCTCGTGCTGAGTATGACAGGTTGAGCTTGTTGTCAACCTCAAGCAGTCTGTATCTGCCGCAGCTGGCATTGTCGAAGTACTCCGAAGCATATTGTGTCAGCTTGGGTGAAATTGTGCTTCTCATAAAGTTACTTGCTGTATCAAGCAATTCAATTGCAGTATCCAGCGCTGTTGCTTTTTTATCAAGATCATTTATTATTTTTGCAACCGAATCACGCTTCCCGGCAAGCTCAGCGGGGTTCTTTGCCCTTGCGGTATGTGTTATCAGAATCTGTTCGTTCTCTCTTTCCTTTGCAATCAATGCATTCAATGCCGCCTTATGGAAATGGACTTCTCTGTCAACTTCATCCACATTCCTTTTAGGTAAAACTGCATCTTTGCTGTATTCGGTTAATTTTTCGATATCCGCATTGGCATGGATGATCTCCTGAGTTTTCCTCTTGGATTCATAAAGTGCAAGCTTTGTTCTTGCATCAGCTGAAAGCGAATCAAGCTTTTCTATACCGGTTGTTATATTGGTTTGTTCAAATTCGCCCTGCATATGCTGAGAAATTCTTATAATAATGCTTTGGACTAATTCATTGCATTTTTCTTTTCTCTCATCAATTCTTTTCTTTGCATCATTGATATCACTGTTTAATGTTTTAATTCTGACTTCAAGCATTGGATATTCAGCGACCATGTTCTTTGTTTCACCTATACCCATAATACCATATTTCTTCCCGAAATTTAACCACATGAAAAACGAAACAATAAACAATATTCCGAAACTCCCTGACAATCCCATCAATGAATATACTATAATCGGCGCATAATCGCCAATCAGCGTATGAAAATAATAAGCTATTCCTGATGCAATACCTAAAACAGCAGCTATTATAAAGAAAATGATTTGTCGAGTTTTAACTCCTGAATACTTATCAGAAAGCTCTGCAGATTCAACATCAGCTTCAGCAAGTGGACTTTCATCACATAAAATATTATATTTATCAATATTATCCTGCATGTATTGTTCTTGTTCTTTTATTGCTTGAGTTTCACCGTTAAGCTTCAGATTATCATTGATAAGCTGCTGTATAAATTCACGATCAGGAATAACACCACCGACAAAATTATTTTTTGCAGTATTATATTCATTAAGAGCTTTGTCAATAAGCTTGTCCTGCTCCTCAAAATTCACAAGCTTTAGCTTGGTTTCATATTTATCAATGTTTTCTCTCTCAGCGACAATAATATCTACTTCCCTCTGCTTTTCGGCGATGTCCTGTTGAACCTTTTTCAATTGCTTCTGAGCAATGAAAACCATAGAATTTTGTTTTTCAGCTTCAGTAAACTCAAGAACCAATTCATCATATTGTTTTCTGAGTTTTGGGAGTTGCCCATTTGTACGTGAAGTAAGTGAATTTCTAGCATCCTTAAGCCTTTTCATGGCCTTTGACAGCGATGTCTGTTCATCGGCTGAGAAAATTAGATTTTGCAGTTGTTCTGCAAGTTCATCATCTCCGCTTTGCGGTACAAACAACTGTCTGAAAAAAGTACTCTTAGCAAAAACTTCTTCGCCAACACCGAAAAATTGGTTACCTGGACATATCCCATTAAAAACCTGTTTACCTGTTGTAGTATCAAGTATTAATACATTCTCTTTTGCCGGGAGCGAAAAGCTTCTTTCGACTCTATATCTACCTTTTGGAGTTTTGATTATTATCGCTCCGGCAGCATGCTGTAAATCCCACGGGATATATTTCTTCTTTTCGTTATCAGCAATAGTTTGGAGTCGAATCCCTGAAAATCCATAAAATATAAATTTAATGAATGCAGCTATAGTCGATTTTCCGCTTTCATTTGGAGCAACAATTACATTTAATCCACTTTTCGGTTCAATCAAAACTTCCTTAAGCGCACCAAAAGCCGATATTTCGATTCTGTCAATAATAATGCTTTTACTGTTCATAAATATAACCATTCCTTTTCATAGTGTGCGATGTTTCGTACGGTTCCGACTTGTTGGGATTGCCGCCCCTTAGTGGCAAAGTCACAAAACTCGCTGTCTGAAAGAAAATTTGTTTTCTTTCAGATTTTACACCTGCCTTTCGTCAAAATCGAGTATATTTCTGTCAGCAAGCGCACAAAGACCGTATTTCATTGCCTGCAGCAATATCTCCTTCTTGTCAGGCGTTGTGTCTTCCTGTTCGAGATAGTCGCAAACTGTACGATAAAAGACTCCTCTTAATGTATTTTCTCTCTCAAGGTCTGTAAAATCGACATTTGGCACAGTATTGTCAATAATTTCGATAAAATAAGGAACAAGCGGTCCCTCTCCGAACTGAGTAGGATTTATTATGATACCTTCGGGAACACTGCCTTCGAGGATTATCCTGAGTGCAGTATCATCTCTGTATTCTTTTATACGCTGTCTTATGTAGTCGACACATTCTTTAGTTGTTCCGAGTCCATCAAGCGACAGACTGATAACCTCATATCTTCTTCTTGAAAAGCGGATTCCTTTGAGCGTGACTCCATCCTTACGAATGTCGCCGAAAATCGCACCCTTATATCCGGTCTCGCCGAAGTCTCTGCCTTCAATGCAGCCCGAATATGCATAATAAGTCTTACCGATTGAAAGAATACCGTCACTTGCATGAATATGACCGAGTGCAATATAATCAAATCCACTCGCTTCGATATCAGCCTTCGATACCGGTCCCGACTGTGACAGTGGGGAGGTCAGGTCACCGTGGCAAACAAGTATATTGATTCTGTTCTCTCTCAGCTTAGGATAGCCTTTAATTGGGCTGTCCGTCATTGTCGCCGAGGTAAACCCAACACCATAAACATCTACACCAAGCTCATCAATTTCGACCCTTTCCTTCTCCTTGAATATATGTACATTTTCAGGCCATTCAAGAAGTGTATAGGGTGAAACATCGGTATAAGGATCATGATTGCCGGGGGTAATGAAAAATCTGCAATCAGGAGCCTTTTTTATCTCATCAAACAAAAGCTCAATAGTTTCTTTTGTTATATATTCAGCGTCAAATAAATCTCCTGCAATAAAAAACAGCTGCGTCTTCCCCTCTTTTGCATAGTTCATCGCAGACAGCATCGCGTTCTGAAGTTCGAGCCGCCTTTTATATGCGTGAGAGGGTGCCAGCAGCGAAAATGGTGAATCCAAATGGATATCAGCACAATGGAATATCTTTACTGCGTTCATGATTATAACCATCCTTTCCGATCTACATTAAACTAACAAATGAATCTTGATTTTATTATTCGTTAATACATTTCTCGCCCGCAACCTTTGCGGTTGAAAACGCAATCTGAAGATTGAAGCCTCCGGTATAAGCATCGCTGTCAATTACCTCACCTGCGAAAAACAAGTTCTTCTGCAGCTTAGACTGCATTGTCGACGGATCTATTTCCTTTACCGATACGCCGCCTGAGGTAATGATTGCTTCATTCAACGGTCTTGTTCCGGTGATTTTGATTTCCAACCCTTTGAGCAGTGAAACTAACTTCTGGCGCTCCTCACGGGTTATTTCATTAACTCTTTTTTCGGTATTTATTCCTGATAATTTTATAATCGGTGCAATTAGCTTGTTTGGCAGTAACATCGAAAGCGAATTGCGGAATTCCTTGTTCTTCTGCTCCTCAAAATCACGAAGCACTCTGCGGTCAAGCTGAGCTGTATCAAGTGCGGGTTTCAAATCAATCTTTGCAATAACCGGAAACTTTTTTAAATGAGCCGATGCCGACAATGCAATCGGTCCGGTAATACCGAAATGAGCAAACAGCATTTCACCCTGTTCATAATAAAGCTCTTTCCCCGAATTTACATCGTAAAATCCACAACCTACATTTTTCAACGACAATCCCATGCATTCTCTGCAAAGCTTGTCCTGTGAAACTAACGGAACAAGCGAGGGCTTCAGTGGAATTATTGTATGCCCGAATTTTCTCGCCAACTCGTATCCGTCACCGGTCGAACCGCATGCTGTATATGATGCACCACCTGTACAGATTATAACCCTGTCGCAGTCGATACTATTATTCTCGCATTTTACAGCTGTGATAAATCCATTCTCGGTTTCGATTTCGGAAACTCTGCCGCGGATAATATTAACTCTCAACTCATGTAATTTCTTTTCGAGTGCATCAACAATATCCTTTGCCTTGTCGCTGACCGGAAAAACCCTGTTTCCCCTTTCAACCTTAAGCGGAATACCGAGGGATTCGAAAAATTCCATTGTATCCTTCGATTTCAGTGTCGAAAACGCTTTGTATAAAAATTTGGGATTGGTAGGCACATTGCTCAAAAACTCGTCCAGTTCGCAAAGATTGGTCAGATTACACCTTCCTTTGCCTGTTATTCTGAGCTTCTTACCCATTATATTATTACGTTCGATTATAATAACATCAGCACCTGACTGAGCAGCGAAGATTGCAGCTGTCATGCCGGCCGCACCGCCGCCGATAACAGCGACACGGACTCTATCAGGAGTGTTTTTCGAATACATCATATTGATCCCAGATTCCCTCAAGCTCTTCAAAGGTTTTTGCTATCTCTTTATCCTTCGCTCTGCCAACCGAAACTATCAATGCATTTATTATTGACATCGGTGCGACAAGTGAGTCGACAAATGATGTTATATCATTCTTTGCAACAAGCACATGGTCACCGAACATTGCAATAGGTGATTCGTCGCTGTCAGTTATAGCAACACATGTAGCTTTTCTGAGTGATGCAAAACGCATAGCATCAACAGTTCTCTTTGAATATCTGGGAAAGCTGATCCCGATGATAACATCTTCGCTCCCAATCCATAAAAGCTGTTCAATTACCTCACCAGTATTGGTGTTAATCAGCTTGACATTTGGGAAGATAAGCGAAAAATAGAATGCTAAGAAGGATGCAAGCGAGCTTGAGCTGCGTACACCGATAATATAAATATTTTTTGCGGTCAATAAGCTTTCAACTGTTTTTTTAAATGCAGCATTATTTAAATTTTGCATTGTCGATTTCAGATTGGCTATATCCGATTCCATAACTGAAGTCAGAATATCGTTATCGGATATTCTTTCATCACCAATGGTTATTCTTTGAAGTGATGTAAGCTTACGTTTTGCGAAGCTGCGGATTGCTTCCTGCAATTCCGGGTAACCTTCAAAACCAAGCTCAAGCGCAAAACGGACAACTGTCGATTCAGAAACGCCGACTACCTTGCCCAGCCTTGTTGCAGTCATGTATGCTGCGCGGTCATAATTAACAAGAATATATGCCGCTATCCGGCGCTGCCCTTTTGAATAGCTTTCCATATTATCGCCAATAATCTGAAGTATTGAAGATGAATTTGTATAATCAACAGTATTCATAGTTATAACCATTCTTTCCTCGGTTTTTTAGCCGAAAGCTGGATGTTTTGGACAGTTCACCCCTTATTATTTGGTGTAAAAGGCACAAAACTCCTCGTTTGAAAGCATCATCTTTCAAACTTTTCTCTCTCTGATTTTCTCTCTGATTTTAATAAATGCTGCCATGGTGCCGCGTACAGTTCCCATTCTGCGGTGCGAAAAAAATAAATCCGGATTGCATATGGTGCATAAAGAACATTGCGAAATATTCTGCTCCGGAACACCGAGCTTTATCAATTGTATTACATTGATTTCGGGAACAGAAAGATATAATTTGTCTTGCTTTAAAATGAAAGCCTGGTCATATTCGGAGCTGACGGCATGAAAGCTTTCATATAATTCTTTGCCAACCTCATAACAGCAGACCTGTGCTGCCGGTCCGATTGCTGCAATCATCCGTCGGGGATCACTGCCATATTGTTTCTGCATTTTTTGCACGGCTTCAATGATTATTCCGTTCAATGCTCCCCGCCAGCCGGAATGTACCGCTGCACAGGCGTTGTTTTCGGTATCAAAGATCAGAATCGGTGTACAATCAGCTGTCCTGATTGACAGAAGTATATGTTCTTCATTGGTTATCAAACCATCAACACCGTATTCGAAGCCTATTCCGCAATTTTTGTGTTGTGCAAACTCAACATTAGTGCTGTGAGTCTGGTATGTCCTGCATATATCGCCGGCTTCAGAGCCGAGCTGCTTTGCGGCAAGCATATGATTATGCTCAACATTTTCACGACTGTCCTTGACATTACCCTGGCCTACCGAAAAATTTAATGATTCAAAAACACCCTTGCTGACTCCACCAGCTCTTGTCGAAAAGAGATGCGGAATATGGTATTTTTCAAAAAGCGGTGATACAAGATATTTAATAAGTCCTTGTTTTACGGTATATGCTTCAACCATTCAACCGATTTTTATCTTACTGAAACCGTAAAATAAATCCTTTCAATACTTTTTATACCTATTAGATTATAACACAAACCTTTCCGGATTTTCAAGGCAAAAAGAACTTTTAATTAAATATTTTTGCATTATTTTTATGCAAGTCCTGCAATTTAATAAATTGATCATAAAACTTGACATAGCAGACTTTTTTTGTTATCATAATTGTAAATATACACTTATAAAGGAATGAATCTATATGAAAAGAATAGCCAGTTTTTCTGTTGACCATACAAAGCTGATGCCCGGTATGTATGTTTCCAGGATTGACGGTGATATAACCACATATGACCTGCGTCAGAGACGTCCCAACTGCGGCGATTATCTTGACAATGCAACACTGCACACCTTTGAGCATCTGTTTGCAACATTTATAAGAAACTCCGAAATTTCCGACTGCATAATTTACTTCGGACCAATGGGCTGCCAGACCGGTGCATATCTGCTTGTCCGCAACGCCGACAACAATAAGGTGTTCGAGGTTGTCAAACAGGTACTGCGTCAGATTATTGACCACGAAGGCGAAATTTACGGAGCCGCCGCAGCTGAATGCGGCAATTACAAATCACACGACCTCGCTAAGGCGAAGGAAGAGAGCAAACGCTATCTTGCGGTCCTCGAAAACATCAAGAACCCGACATTCCAATACTGAATAAATTTATAACAAAAATTCCTGTTCTTCTTTCTATAGAGCAGGGATTTTTAATATTTTAGATGTATTTAAAAGTTCTACCGGCATTCGACACGGTATTTTATAGATTTTATTGATTTTTTCACATTTGCATATATAATATTATTAAACCGATATAAATGAAAGGGCGTAATGATGGATAAATATGCAACCGCAAATCTGTTATATGAGCTTAGGATAAAACACAATTATACTCAAAACGAGCTTGCTTCTATAATCGGAGTATCAAACAAAGCTGTTTCAAAATGGGAAACCGGAGCTTCAAAGCCTAAAATTGATACTTTGTATAAGCTGGCAGCACTATATAAAACAACAATTGATGAATTGCTTTCGAGCAATCAAAACGATATAACCTTCAACGAACAGCGAATTATCGAGCCTGATTTCAGCAAGTTTGAAACTATCACAGCCGAACAGAAAGATAATGCTTTTCAAAAATACGAAGACCGTCAGGAAAAACTATATGGCAAAGGCAGAATTTATGCCCGGATATTTGCAGTGTATTATATTACGAATATCGTATTGTATGCAATAAGTATAATGCCAAATTCCAGACTCGATCTTCTCAAATTGATTATATTAGCATCAAGAATTCTGCTTATCTTCTTCTTTTTGAAGGGAAGGTTCTGGGCAAGAATTACAATGATATGTTTATTCTCTTTTAGCTTTTTTATTGATCTTTTATATTGCTTGGGACTTATGAATTTACCTTTTTATATTAACATTAATGATCCCCTCGGATATGCCTTTTTCATTATTTATAATATTTCAATCTCAGTTGAATTTATAATGTTTATTATCCTCATTAAAAGCAAAGCACTTCGAACATATCTCGAATACCAGGATGTATAATTTAATTCACACTATTGTTCAATTTATATTAAACAGTAGTGTATTTTTTATCTATAGTCCCATCTAAAATTTCGACAAAAATGCGTTTTATATAATGTTTATTAATAGAATTCTTTAATAATATACCTTATTTTAAGGTCAAAATATAGTTAAACTGTCAATTGAATATTATGCTTATAATAAATCTATAATGAGAATAAGAGCAAAAATAGCATTATTCATATAAAAGAATAAAATAGTAGTAGGAGTATATAGGGTTTATAATCCAAAAAGTGAGGTATTGATATGAAAAACGATATCAGAACAGAAAAAGTAATTATATTTGTTCTCTCTGTTCTTTTCGCAATAACATTAATTACCGGCGTATTTCAAATAAAACAGTTAAACGTTCTCAGCGAACAAACCAAAGTTAAACTTTCTGAATTAAATAATGAGCTTGAAAAAACACAAACAGAAGCTTCTGCCGCTCAAGAACAGTTTCAATTAAATAACAGCAAATATTTATTATTAATAAAAAAATTGAATCAAAAAAGCACAGATGCTTCAGAACAGCTTTCAGATAAGACAGATACAATAAATTCATTGACAGAAGAAAACTCAACATTACAGCAACAAATATTAATCCTGAAAAATGAAATCATCAAGCTTCAATCAGAGATTGAAAAACAAGCTTCGATGAAATCCTATTCGACCGTCAAATATACGTCCGAGGAACGCGAGATGCTATATTGTTTAGTGCAGAATGAATGCGGTAGTTCTGAAATTGAACACAAAAGAATAATCGCAAACATCGTTCTTAACCGAGTTAAAAGTAATCGATTCCCGAATACAATATCTGAGGTTATAGCACAAGAAGGACAATTTGCAAAGATAACCGCCTGGCAGACAGAGAATAAAAATTATGATGAAGATACTGTAAAAGCTGTGGATGAGGTTTTGACCGATTCTGCGATAGATGAAAGCCACGGCGCATTGTATTTTTATTCGACAAATTATTTAAGTGATCACAATGCAATACAATGGTTTGAGCATAAAAGTTTTCTATTTGAAGCCTATGGACATAGGTTCTTTAAATAAAATAGTGAATTAATATAATTAATGCTTCCGATGTAGTTTTTTCAGAAGCATTTTTATTGCAATTCAAAAATTATTGTTCTTATCTCTTTACAATATTTATCTGTAATGTTATACTGCTTAAAAGAAGTATTGAGGGAGTGAATATTTTGAGCGAAATCGTTATAAACAACCTTACGAAAAATTACGGAAGCGGAAAAGGTATTTTTGATGTAACGCTCTCTGTTAAAAAAGGCGAGGTATTCGGATTTCTCGGGCCAAACGGTGCCGGCAAGACAACAACAATCCGTCATCTGATGGGATTTATCAATGCCGACAAGGGCAGCTGCACAATCGGCGGTCTTGACTGCCGTACTAAATCTGCCGAGATACAGAAAACACTCGGCTATCTCCCCGGAGAAATTGCTTTCATGGATGATATGAAGGGCATGGATTTTATCAGATTCATTGCAAAAATGAAGGATGTTGCCGATCTCACCAGAGCAAACGAGCTGATGGAGCTGCTTGAACTGAATCCTCAGGGACTGCTAAAGAAAATGTCCAAAGGTATGAAGCAGAAGATTGGGCTTGTATGCGTATTTTTATCCAATCCGAAGGTATTATTACTCGACGAACCGTCAAGCGGACTTGATCCGCTGATGCAGAATCGTTTTATTGAGCTTATTCTTGCCGAGAAGAAGAAAGGTACAACCATTTTTCTCTCATCACATATATTCGAAGAGATTGAACGCACCTGTGACAGAACTGCAATAATCAGAAATGGCAAGCTTGCAACCATTACTGATATGCAGACGCTCCGTGCTTCAAAACAGAAGACCTATCTTATTACATTTGAGACCGATGAGCAAGCGACAGCATTTGCAAAAGAAGGTTTCAAGCTCTCATCTGTTACAAGCAACACAGTTGCGGTTTCAGTCAAAGGTGATGTGATGCCATTGATTAATGCAATGAATAAATATAAAATCACTGCTCTTGATGTTAAAACACAAACACTTGAAGAACTATTCCTGAACTTTTACGGGAAAGGAGAGAACGGTAATGCTTAACTTCACTCTTTTCAAACGCGAGCTTCGTGCCAATTATGTTGTATTCTTAATTTTTGTCGGTGTACTTGCGCTGTACGAATCGATGATTGTTATGATGTTTGATCCCCAGCTTGGCGAAATGCTCGATCAATTCGCAAAAGTTATGCCACAAATTATGGCTGCCTTTGGTATGGTCAGTGTGGGAAGTACATTAATTGAATTTGTTTCATCATATCTTTATGGTTTCCTTCTCCTGATGTTCCCCATGATATTTGAAATAATCGTCGCAAACCGTTTGGTTTCACGCTATGTTGACCGCGGTTCGATGGCATGCTTACTAGCAACCCCAAATAAACGCAGTAAAATCATCCTCACTCAAGCTACATTTATGTTTCTCAGTTTGCTTTCATTAATTATTATATCAACTGCCATGACAATTGCATTCAGTGAAATGATGTTCCCGTCAGCGCTTGATATACCAAAGTTCCTTGTTCTGAATGTCAACCTTCTTGGATTGCATTTTGCTATTTCAGGAATCTGCTTCTTCGGTTCTGCAGTTGCTAACTCAAGCAAGCTTTCTTATTCTATCGGTGCAGGTATTCCTATTGCCTTCTACCTGATACAGATGCTTGCCAACATGGGCGGCAAACTCGAAGATTTAAAATACGCAACCATATTCTCGCTGTTTGACCCAGCAAGCATATTAAAAGAACCAGGCAATTTGATGCCTTTGTTTATTCTGTGTGCGATAGGCATTATACTGTACTCATCGGGAATACTGATATTCAACAAGAAGGATTTATCGTTGTAAATTTTATAACTTAAATATAGACAAAACAATGTGAATATGATAAAATAATTTATCCATTATTATGAATAGAGAATTATCCGAGCACGGGAGCATAAAAAAGCGGGCGAGAACATGAAATTCATCACCCGTGGTTGGATAATT